>NZ_WIWC01000030.1 GCF_009600315.1 Pseudomonas helleri
ACGCCGTGACGGGCCATCCTTGGCCCAACACGGCTCTCCCGGCATCCATGCCGGTCGACCCACTCCGCGAAACCTCCACTCGGCCTCCCGAAGGGGCGGCAGATCAAAAGCCAAATCAAAAGCCAAATCAAAAGCAGATCAAACGCTCGCTTACGCTCTTGTAGCCGCTGACGAGGAACGAAGGCTGCGATCGAGTGCGCAGCGCTCGCAATAGGCATCACTCGGGTATGTCAGCCTCTACGAAACCGCAAAACCCCACTGCCTCTTATCAGCCCAGCCGTTTAAAAACAGGCGACCACGACGAAAAGGAGTAACCTGCCGTCCGGCTTTAATTCCCCGCCCCATGGAACCCCTATGTTTCCCAACGCTGAACGCTACAACCACTCCACCGAATACGCCAACAAACTGGTCGACCGCATCGGCCAAACCCCCGCCTGGATTGCCCAGCGCATCGGCGTCACCGAAAAACGCATGCGCTATATCCTCGCCGGCGTGCGCACGATCAAGGGTGACAGCACCGAAATCCTGATGAGCTACGCCGAGCAGTTTTGCCTGGAATGCCTGGCCGCCGAAGCCAAGGCCGCCAAAGACCGCGCTCGCTCCAAAACCGCGACTCAGGATTAAAACAAGCCCATCTGGCCGCCCACCAGGGCGCTGAAGTCGTCGTCGACGAACACCAGAATGGCATCCGCCACCGGTTGCAGTTGACGCGTCAGGTAGTGGTCGTAGTCCAGCTCAGCGGTGCGGTTCTCCAGCGGCTGTGGCCCGGCCAGGGTAATCACGTAGCTGATGTACCCACCATTCTGGTACTGGCGCGGTCGCTTTTGCTGGTCGTTGTACTCATCAGCCAGCCGCGCCGCCCGCACATGGGGCGGCACATTGCGCTCGTAGTCGCTGAGCGGACGACGCAGGCGTTTGCGGTAGATCAGCAGTTCATCATGCTCACCGGCCAAGGTAGCGCGCACAAACTCGCGCACGTAGTCTTGGTACGGTTCGCGATTGAAGATGCGCAGGTACAACGCCTGCTGAAACTGCCGAGCCAGCGGCGACCAGTCGCTGCGCACGGTCTCAAGGCCTTTGTAGACCATCTCGCGCTGCCCGTCGGGGTGCGCCACCAAGCCTGCGTAGCGCTTTTTACTGCCCTCCTCGGCGCCCCGGATCGTCGGCATCAAAAAGCGGCTGTAGTGGGTTTCAAACTGTAGTTCCAGCGCGCTGGTCAAGCCGTATTCGTCACGCACGTGGGCTTGCCACCACAGGTTGACGTGTTGTACCAGTTCGCGACCGATACGCGCCGCATCGGCTTCGCTGTGTTCACTGCGAAGCCAGACGAAGGTGGAGTCGGTGTCGCCATAGATCACACTGAAACCCTGCGCCTCGATCAGGGCACGGGTCTTGAGCATGATTTCATGCCCGCGCAAGGTGATCGACGACGCCAGCCGGGTGTCGAAAAAACGGCAACCGCTGGAACCCAGAACCCCGTAAAAAGCATTCATGATGATTTTCAGCGCTTGCGACAACGGCGCATTTTTTTCCCGTTTGGCCACCTCACGGCCATGGGCGACGCGCTCGATGATCGCGGGCAAGCAATGCCGGGTGCGCGAAAAACGCGCGCCGCGAAAACCCGGTACGGAGGTTTCGTCACCTGGCTCACGCAGCCCTTCTACCAACCCCAGCGGGTCGATCAAAAAGGTGCGAATGATCGACGGGTACAGGCTCTTGTAATCGAGCACCAGCACCGATTCGTACAAGCCCGGCGCCGACTCCATGACAAAACCACCGGGGCTGGCCTGCGGCGGGTTGGCGCCGACATTCGGCGCGACGAACCCCTGACGGTGCATCAGCGGCATGTATAAATGGTAAAACGCCGCCACCGAACCTCCGCTTCGGTCAACTTCCAGCCCCGTGACCGAAGCGCGTTCGAGCAAAAAGGTCAGCAGTTGGGTCTTCTCGAAGATGCGTGTCACCAACTCGCAGTCCTTGAGGTTGTAACGCGCCAGCGCAGGCTTGTCCTCGGCGAACATGCGGTTGATTTCGTCCATGCGCTGGTACGGCGTGCTGATGTCCTTGCCCTCGCCCAACAGCGTTTGGGCAACGTTTTCGAGGCTGAAGGAGGGAAACGACCAGGTCGCTGAACGCAGGGATTCAATGCCGTCGATAATCAGGCGGCCCGGCGCACTGGCAAAGAAATGATTGTTGCGCGTGCCGTGTTCGCGCCACTGCATCTCGCTGCCCCCGCGCCCCAGCAGCAGCGGGATGCCCAGTCGCCGTGCATGCTCGTGCAACACGCGCATGTCGAACTGCACCACGTTCCAGCCTATGATGGCGTCGGGATCATGTTCGGCCATCCACTGGTTCAGCTTGAGCAGCAGGTCGCCACGGGTGGCGCAGAATTCAAGGTCGAAATCGACCGCTGCGTCGGTCTCAAGGGCTTTGCCCAGCATGTACACCTGACGCTGGCCACAGCCCTCCAGGGCAATGGAGTACAGGTCGCCGTGAGCACTGGTTTCGATGTCCAGTGACACCAGTTTCAACCGCGGCCGGTAATCGGGATGCGCTTTTATCCGGGTGTCGAGCCACACGCCATCGGCCTGCGAACCCGCGCCAAAGCTGACAGGCGCGGTGATAAAGCGTTCCATCAGGAAACGCTCTGGTGGGCGCACATCGGCTTCATATACGTCGACACCGGCGCGACGTAGACGCTGGGTGATGTCCAGCAACTGGGCGTATTGCCGACAGTACAGGCCGACCACGGGCCGCGACTGAAAATCACACAGCGCCAGCTCACGCAACTCGACACCACGCTCATCGCTGAGCAGCGCGTGTGCCTGATCACGCTGCGCCAGCGGGATAAACGCATTGCAGGTTTGATAGGGCAGGCGTACGCGTTGCGGCCCGTCATCGGTGGCGAGCCAGAATTCAACCTCGATGCCTGACGGCGTATCGCGCCAGTGCCGGGTCAGTACAAAGCCGTGTCTCAAGCCCATTGCACAGCGATTACAGGCATGTAGCCAACATCGCCAGACGGCGCATGGCCGAACTGTCGTCAGGTTGTTTGGCGTAATAACTGACTGCCGTACCGGTGCCTTGTGGCAGCAGATCGGCGAAGGATTCGGCGCTGCGGGTATAGACCGTCAACTGACCGGATTTTTCAGTGTTGATGTAAGCGCTGGCGTCCACGCCGAAGACGTTTTCGTCCTGCCATGAAAACTTGATGCACTCCGCCACCAATGGCGTGGGTTTGGCGGACGCCAGCACCCGTGTCGCAGGCTTGCTGCGGGCATCATCCATCGCCGGGGACACACAACCGGCCAGCAAGGCCACGCTCATCACGCCAATCAGCATTCGCATTGAAAATCCCCCTGAAAAAAGGTGAGCACGATAGCACGCTGCCAGTGTGAAAAGTCCCTCAGCCTAATCAGTTTCCGGCCAATCAGGAGACGCAAAATCACGTAGCAGCTGACGAGCAGCGCGAGGCTGCGTTCGGTCGCAAAGCGATCGTAAACCGCATATTGAGGTTTATCTGATGTACCGGTTTGAATGGTTTTACGACGGCTGCGCCGACGAACGCAGCCTCGCGCTGCTCGACAGCTGCTACAGGTTGCCATCGGCGATGCCTGCGAAACCTGACTCAGTCCACCGCCATGCGCTCAAGGCTGTTGGTCAGGTGCAATAACATCGCCGCCCGCGCCGCATCGGGATCTTGTCGACGAATCGCGCGCAAAATGGCCTCGTGCTCAAGCACGGCCATTTGCCCCAACTGTTTCAAATCAGCATCCCCGCGCTCATCGGCATCAAGGCGGGTTCGCGGAATCACCGAACGGCCCAGCTGGCAAATAATATCGGTGAACCAGGTGTTGCCCGTCGCCTGTGCAATCAGTTTATGAAAGCGCATATCCGCCTCGACACTGCTGTCGTTGTTGGCCAATGAACGCTGGTAGTCATCCAGCGCTTCACGCATGTGCAGCAATTGCACTTCAGTGCGGCGCAGGGCTGCCAACGCCGCCGCTTGCGTCTCAAGCCCCAGACGGAACTCGATGATCCCGCGCACGCTTTCAGCGGTATCGCGCCTGAGGTGCAAACCCTGACGCTGATCGCGCTCCAGCACAAAGGTGCCGATCCCGTGCCGGGTTTCGACCAGCCCCGAGGCCTGCAATCGGGAGATGGCTTCGCGCACCACCGTGCGGCTCACTCCATGCTCGCGGACGATGGCCGACTCGGACGGTAATTTGTCGCCCGCCGCCAATTGGCCCAACAAAATCCGTTGCGTCAAATCAGCCACGATGTCGTGGGCAAGACCTTGCGGGCGTTTGCGTTTCAAAGGGTCGTGCATAGGGCTTCCCTGTCTGTGATAACGCCCATTCAACCTCGCGCCAACATGTATGACAAGTAAAATAACCGGGTCCATTAAAGCCCCATCACCTCATCGCCAATCACCAAAACCAGTAAAAAAAGCCCCTAAATAGCCTCAGAAGACCATTGCTTGGCTAAAATTCAAGTCGTATGATGTCCGTCAACTGAAGGAAGGACCCTCAGCACATACCAACCCGCATAAAAATAATCAGTGGGGTTTTGCTCTGTGAATACTGTCGAAAACGTGTCTGCTGCGCCCGCCAACGACCCCGTCCTGGCGCGCGCGATCCATAAAGTGAAGCGCCATATCCTGCCGCTCTTCGTCATCATGTTTATCGTTAACTACATCGACCGGGTCAATATCGGCTTTGTGCGCACGCACATGGAGCATGATCTGGGGATTGGCGCGGCGGCCTATGGCTTTGGCGCCGGGCTGTTTTTTATTGGCTATGCACTCTTTGAAGTGCCTTCCAATATGCTGCTGCAAAAAGTCGGCGCGCGCATCTGGCTGACCCGCATCATGTTCACTTGGGGCATCACGGCCACGCTGATGGCCTTTATCCAGAACGAAACCCACTTTTATATCCTGCGCTTCTTGCTCGGTGTGGCCGAGGCCGGGTTTTTTCCGGGGGTGATTTATTACTTCACCCGCTGGCTGCCCGGCGCCGAGCGCGGCAAGGCGATTGCCATTTTCCTCAGCGGTTCTGCGCTGGCGTCGTTGATCTCTGGCCCGCTGTCCGGCCTGTTGCTGCAAATCACCGGCCTGGGCCTGCACGGCTGGCAATGGATGTACATCATCGAGGGCATGGCTTCGGTGCTGTTGTGCGGTTTTGTCTGGTACTGGCTGGACTCAAAACCCCATGACGCCAGCTGGCTCAGCCGCGCCGAACAAGATGCGCTGGTCAATGAAATTGACCGCGAACAACGCGAGCGCGATGCCGTCAACACGGTCAAGCCGAGTGTGTTCAAGCTGCTCAAAGACCGCCAGATCCTGCTGTTCTGCGCGATCTACTTCTGCATCCAGCTGACCATCTATGCGGCGACCTTCTGGCTGCCGAGCATCATCAAGAAAATGGGCGACCTGAGCGATATGCAGGTGGGCCTTTTCAACTCGATCCCGTGGTTGATTTCCATCCTGGCCATGTATGCGTTCGCGTCGCTGGCCAGCCGCTTCAAATACCAACAGGCGTGGATCGCTGCGGCCTTGCTGATTGCCGCCTTGGGCATGTTCCTGTCGACCACCGGCGGGCCGATCTTTGCCTTTATCGCCATCTGCTTTGCGGCCATCGGTTTCAAATCGGCATCGGCGCTGTTCTGGCCCATTCCACAGGCGTATCTGGATGCGCGCATTGCAGCGGCAGTGATCGCGCTGATCAACTCGGTGGGCAACCTGGGCGGTTTTGTGGCCCCCACCACCTTCGGCTTTCTGGAACAGACCACTGGCTCGATTCAAGGCGGCCTATACGGTTTGGCCGGTACGTCGATTCTGGCGGCCATCATTGTGTTCTTTGCCAAGACCAGACCCAAGCCTGCGGACGATGTTCGCGCCGTCTTGCAGCCCGCTTAGCCTCTAATAAAAATTCAAGGAGCACGCCATGAATGCCGAACACCAACACCACGCCAGCCAAGCACCTGTCATTACCAGCCTGCAAGTGATCCCCGTGGCCGGGCATGACAGCATGCTGCTCAACCTCAGCGGCGCCCACGGGCCGTTTTTCACCCGTAACATCGTCATTCTCAAAGACAGCAGCGGTCGTACCGGCGTCGGCGAAGTGCCCGGCGGCGAGCGCATTCGTGAAACCCTGGAAGATGCCCGCAGCCTGGTGGTGGGCCAGCCCATCGGCAACTACCAACGCATTCTCAACACCATGCGCACTACCTTTGCCGCACGGGATTCGGCGGGCCGTGGCCTGCAAACCTTTGACCTGCGCATCACCATCCACGCCGTCACGGCGATGGAAGCCGCCCTGCTCGACCTGCTGGGGCAATTTCTGCAGGTGCCGGTGGCTGCCCTGCTCGGTGAAGGCCAGCAGCGCGATGCAGTGAAGATGCTCGGCTATCTGTTTTATATCGGTGATCGTCAACAGACCGATCTGGCCTACCGCAATGAAGCGGATGGCGATGACTGGTTCCGCCTGCGTCATGAAAAAGCCATGACCCCACAAGCGGTGGTGCGTCTGGCCGAAGCGGCACAGGCCAAATACGGTTTTAACGATTTCAAGCTCAAGGGCGGCGTGTTGCGCGGCGCGGAGGAAATCGAAGCGGTCACGGCACTGGCCGAACGGTTCCCCGAGGCCCGCATCACCCTGGACCCCAATGGCGCCTGGTCATTGAAAGAGGCGGTGGCCCTGTGCCGAGACCAGCATAATGTACTGGCCTATGCCGAAGACCCCTGCGGTGCCGAAAACGGTTACTCGGGTCGCGAAGTCATGGCCGAGTTCAGACGCGCCACCGGCTTGCCGACCGCGACCAACATGATCGCCACCGACTGGCGCGAAATGGGTCACGCCATTCAGTCACAAGCCGTGGACATTCCACTGGCCGACCCGCACTTCTGGACAATGCAAGGCTCGGTACGGGTCGCGCAGATGTGCCACGAATGGGGCCTGACCTGGGGCTCACATTCCAACAATCACTTCGATATTTCCCTGGCCATGTTCACCCAGGTCGCCGCCGCGGCACCGGGCGACATCACCGCCATTGATACCCACTGGATCTGGCAGGACGGCCAGCGCCTGACCCGTGAACCGCTGAAAATTGTCGACGGCCATATCAACGTCCCGTCCCGTCCCGGTCTGGGCGTGGACATCGACATGGACGCCGTGGCCAAAGCCCACGAACTGTACAAAGGCATGGGACTGGGCGCACGGGACGACAGCGTCGCCATGCAGTACATTGTTCCGGGCTGGAAATACGACAACAAAAAACCCTGTCTTGTGCGCTGATCACTCACTGCGTGCTTAAAGCCTATCTAGCGAGGATTGAAACCATGTCGACCGTAACCGGCCACAACTTTATCGGCGGGCGCCGTAGCGCTGCTGGCACCACGACCCTTGAAAGCCTGAACGCCAGCACCGGTGAGGCGCTGCCTTACCGTTTTTATCAGGCCACCGCTGACGAAGTGAATGACGCCGCCAACGCTGCCGACCACGCGTTTGTTGCCTTTCGCCAGCTCAGCCCTGAACGTCGCGCCGAATTTCTCGATGCCGTGGCGGAAGAAATCGACCAGTTGGGCGACGATTTTGTCGCCATTGTCTGCGCCGAGACGGCGTTGCCTGCCGCCCGAATCCAAGGTGAGCGCGGCCGTACCAGCGGGCAGATGCGCCTGTTCGCCAAGGTGCTGCGACGCGGTGACTTTTTAGGCGCCCGAATCGACCTGGCCCTGCCGGATCGCAAACCGCTGCCTCGGGTTGACTTGCGCCAATACCGCATCGGCGTCGGCGCAGTGGCGGTGTTTGGCGCCAGCAACTTCCCGCTGGCCTTCTCCACCGCCGGTGGCGACACCGCCGCCGCCTTTGCCGCTGGCTGCCCGGTGGTGTTCAAGGCGCACAGCGGCCACATGGCCACCGCTGATCTGGTGGGCTGCGCGATTATCCGCGCGGCGGAAAAAACCGGCATGCCCCAAGGCGTGTTCAACATGATCTTCGGCGCAGGCGTGGGCGAAGCGCTGGTCAAGCACCCGGCCATTCAGGCCGTCGGTTTTACCGGTTCGCTGAACGGCGGCAACGCCTTGAGCAAAATGGCCGCTGAACGCGAACAGCCGATTCCGGTGTTTGCCGAAATGTCGAGCATCAACCCGGTCATCCTGCTGCCTCAAGCACTGACCGCGCGCGGCAGCAAAGTGGCGGGCGAACTGGCCGCCTCAGTGACCATGGGCGGCGGGCAGTTCTGTACCAACCCTGGGCTGGTCATCGGTATTCGCTCCCCGGAACTGACCGGGTTTATCGAACAGCTGACGCAGAACATGGCCGAACAAGCGCCACACACCCTGCTCAATGCAGGCGGGTTGCGCAGCTACGCCAAAGGCGTCGAACACCTGCTCAGCCATGCTGGCATCACCCATCTGGCAGGCCATGCACAAGCGGGCCAGCAAGCCCAACCGCAATTGTTCAAGGCGGACGTCAGCCTGCTGCTGAACAAAGACCCGCTGCTGCAAGAAGAAGTGTTCGGCCCGGCGACCATCGTCATCGAGGTTGAGGATGACGCACAGCTCAAAGCCGCCTTGCTGGCCCTGCGCGGGCAACTCACCGCCACCCTGATCGGTGAACCGGCCGACCTGCAACAGTACCAATGGCTGGTGCCGATTCTTGAGCAAAAGGTCGGGCGCATTCTGGTCAACGGCTACCCGACCGGCGTCGAAGTGTGCGATGCGATGGTTCACGGCGGCCCGTACCCGGCCACCTCGGACGCGCGCGGCACATCGGTGGGCTCGCTGGCCATCGATCGCTTCCTGCGCCCGGTGTGCTACCAGAACTACCCGGATGCCTTGCTGCCGCCCGCTCTGCAAAACAGCAACCCGCTAGGCCTGCAGCGTCTGGTCAACGGCGAGTGGAGCGCCAAAGCGATTGCTTGAATCACGCTGAGTAGCTGACTAACGGCGCCCGCAAAGGGCGCCGTTTTCGTGTCTGCGCCGTCACACGCATTGGATCGACACTCAAATTTCAGGCAAAAAAATCCCAGGTAGCTGATGGAAACCTGGGATTTAAAAATGCATTAACCGTGGTAGGTGAACGCCGGGCGATATTATCCCATTGTCATAACCAGTAACAACCCATTGTCCACGGTTTGTTGCGGCCCGGTACTGACCCACATCAGTGAATCAGCACCGGGCTGACGGCCGATGCGCGATCAACCGGGAAAGTTTGCCTTCAAGGCTGCCAGGCCACCTTCGTAGACACCTTTGAACAAGGCGTGGGCCTCTTCATCGCTCACGCCCACCGGCGTAAAGCTGCCCGACCAGGTGACGCGAGTGCCCTCTCCCTGAGCTTCCACTTTCAAAGTGGCCAGATAATCGGCGACCGGGAACGGCGACTCAACGATGGAATAGCTGTAGGTTTTGCCCGCGTTGTCGAAGGTTTGCAGGCGCTCGACAATGGCGGCGTCGGCGGTTTTAAGGTGGCGCAAGCGCCCGCCTTCACTGGCTTCGCTGCTGACAATGAACGGCAGCCAGTCCGGCAGCGAGTTGAAACCACCTACCAATTGCCACACCTGATCGGCCGAAACAGGAATATCGATAAACGCTGATGCAGTTGCCATGTGATGTGTGCCTCTGGTTGTGAAGATGATGCGACCGGCAGTTTACGCCATGAGGTCAGTCACCGATCAACCCCGTTTGAATGTTACCCACCACCTCGTGCATGGCCGGGAGGAATCGCCGGGCGGCTTCTTCGACGGGCATGGCTTTAGCGATATACACCAGATTCAGGCAGCCCATGACTCGCGCCTCGTGCATCACCGGGATGGCAATGGCGGCGATTTTGCGTTCCTCGCCCCAATGCGCGTTGTTTTCGCCATAGCCTTTGCTGCGCGTGTGTTCGATCAAACGCTCGACAAAACGACGGTCCGCCGCCAGCGCCGACTGCCCATCGTCACGGCTGATCATCAGCTCGATCAATTCTTCCCGTTCGGCTTGCGGGCAAAAGGCAAAGTAAGCACGCCCGGTCGCGGTCATCAGCAACGGCAAACGGCGGCCGACCATCGAACGGTGAAATGACAGACGGCTGAAGCGATGGGTGGTTTCGCGGATCACCATTGCGTCGCCGTCCAGGGTACAGAGGTCGGTTGGCCACGCCACTTGTTGCAGTAACTGGCCGAGCAAGGGGGCGCCAATGGCGGATATCCACTGTTCATCGCGAAAGCCTTCGCAGAGTTCGCGCACTTTGAGCGTCAGCCGGTAGCTGTCATCGGATTCGCTGCGCCGCACGTACCCTTCAGCCTGCAAGGTTTCCAGTAATCGACGCACGGTGGTGCGGTGCAGACCGCTCTGTTCGGCCAGTTGCGCCGTACTGGCACCGCCATCGAAACGGTTCAGACCGTTGATCAAGGCCAGCCCCCGGATCAAGCCACGCACGGCTTTGTATTCGGTTTCGCTCATGTGTCTTCCATTATTTTTATCGGTAAATCAACGATGTGCACAGAGTGCACCCTAACAAGGGTTGTCGTTGTTCACCAGCCTCTGGATTTCCATACTGCGCGCAACAAGAAATCCAAAAAGCGCTGTACGGAGATACCCATGAGTACTGCCCACCTGTCTTGCCCTGTGGAGCTGTCCACTGATGTCGCCATTGTTGGCGCCGGCCCTGTCGGACTGATGATCGCCAACTACCTGGGCCAATGTGGTGTGAACGTCACCTTGGTAGAAAAGCTCGACAGCCTGATCGACTACCCCCGCGCCATCGGTCTGGACGACGAAAGCCTGCGCACGTTTCAGGCCGTCGGCCTGGCCGAAAACGTGTTGCCGCATACCACTCCGTGGCATGCCATGCGTTTTATGACGCCCAAGGGTCGCTGCTTTGCCGATATTCAGCCCAAGACCGACGAATTTGGCTGGTCGCGCCGTAATGCCTTCATCCAGCCGTTGGCCGATCGAGTGCTGTTTGAGGGGCTGGCCCGGTTTGACACCGTCAAGGTGCTGTTCAGTCGCGAACTCGAAGGCTTTGAGCAAAGCGACAGCGGTGTGCAACTGACGCTCAAGGGCGCGGACGGTCGCCGTGAATGCTTGAAGGCCCAGTACCTGATTGGTTGCGACGGCGGCAACAGTCTGGTGCGCCGCAGCCTCAACATCAGCTTCGAAGGCAAGACTGCGCCCAACCAGTGGATTGTGGTGGACATTGCCAATGACCCGTTGAGCACACCGCATGTGTACCTGTGCTGCGACCCGGTGCGCCCGTATGTGTCCGCCGCCCTGCCCCACGGCGTGCGCCGCTTCGAATTTATGGTGATGCCCGGCGAGACGGAGGCCGAACTGAGCCAGCCCGAAAACCTGCGCAAGCTGCTGGCCAAAGTGCTGCCAGACCCGGACCGCATCGAGTTGATCCGCAGCCGTGTCTACACCCACAACGCACGCCTTGCGGGCCGCTTCCGCGAAGGTCGGGTGCTGCTGGCCGGTGATGCCGCGCACATCATGCCGGTGTGGCAGGGTCAGGGTTATAACAGCGGCATGCGCGACGCCTCCAATCTGGCCTGGAAACTCTCGCGGGTGATCAAAGGGCTGGCCCACGACCGCTTGCTGGACAGTTATGAACTGGAACGCCGTGACCACGCCAAGGCAATGATCGACTTGTCGGTACTGGCCGGCCATGTGTTGGCGCCGCCCAAGCGCTGGCAAGGCACCTTGCGTGATGGCGTGTCATGGCTGCTCAACTACGTGCCGCCGATCAAACGCTACTTCGTTGAAATGCGCTTCAAGCCGATGCCGCAATACACCCGTGGGGCCTTGATCGTGCCCAGCGAAAAAGGCTCGCCGGTGGGCAAAATGTTTATTCAGCCACAGGTGCTTACCGACGCCGGTATCACGGTGCTGCTCGATGAGGTGATCGGTGAGAACTTTGCGATTATCGGCTGGGGCTGCGACCCGACATGGGGCTTGAGCGCCGCGCAGATGGCCCACTGGCAAGCGCTGGGAACGCGCTTTATTCAAGTGCTGCCGGATGTTCAGCTAAAAGCGCCGAGCGACGCCCATCACGAGGTGGTGCGTGTGGGTGACAGCAGTGGCCGCTTGCGGGAATGGTTCGCGCGCGGTTCTTCGTCTATCGCCCTGCTGCGTCCTGACCGTTTTCTGGCCGGGCTGGCTACACCGCAAACCCTGGGCAGCGTCTGCGATGAGTTGGCGCTGGCACTCAGCGCCCAGCAGCTTGTCAGCCTGACCCCTGTCGTCAGCAAGGTGGCCTGAGATGAGCGCATATTTGCACTGCATGTCGCACACCCCGCTGGTGGGCTTCGTGGACCCGGCCCCTGAGGTACTGGCTGAAGTAGACGCCATGATCGATGAGGCCCGCGAGCGTATCGCCCGCTTTGATCCGCAACTGATCGTGCTGTTCGGCCCGGATCACTACAACGGTTTTTTTTACGACGTGATGCCGCCGTTTTGCATGGGCATGGCCGCCGAGGCCATCGGTGATTTCGACACCGCCGCCGGGCCGCTGGACGTGCCTAAAGCGCTGGCCGAAGGCTGCGCACAGGCGGTCATGGACGCGGGTATTGATACCGCCGTGTCCTACCGCATGCAGGTCGATCACGCCTTTGCGCAACCGCTGGAGTTGCTGCTGGGCGGGTTGAGCCGGTGCCCGGTGATTCCGGTGTTTATCAACTCGGTGGCAGTGCCGCTGCCGGGTTTCAAACGCGCGCGATTGCTCGGTGAAGCCATTGGCCAATGGGCCAAATCGCTGAACCTGCGCGTGCTGTTTCTGGCCTCCGGCGGCCTGTCCCATCAGCCCCCCGTGCCGGAGTTGGCCAAGGTCGATGCGCGTATGGCCGACCGCTTGATGGGCAGCGGTCGCCAGTTGCCCGCCGATGAACGTCAGGCGCGCCAGCAACGGGTGATTCAGGCAGCACGCCACTTTGTTGAAGACCAGAACAGCTTGCACCCGCTGAACCCGGTCTGGGATCAGCACTTTCTCGACACTCTGGAACAGGGCCGGTTGAGCGACTTCGACGGTTTGGGCAATGACGAACTGTCAGCGCTGGCCGGTAAGTCGACCCACGAAGTGAAGACCTGGGTGGCCGCCTTCGCCGCCCTGTCAGCCTTCGGCCCTTACCAGAGCGAAGGCCGTTATTACCGCCCGATTCCCGAGTGGATCGCAGGCTTCGGCGCGTTAGGTGCCAAGCCGCTGCACACCTCCCTTTGAATTCAAGGAATACTGCCATGACTGCCACTGCATTCACAGAAGCGTCCACCAGCCGGTTTGCCCGTATCAAAGAGGGCGATCTGGATCTGCAACTGCACTACAACGATGTCGGCCAAGGTAAAGAAACCGTGGTCATGCTCCACGGTTCTGGCCCCGGCGCCAGCGGCTGGGCCAACTTCAACCGCAATATCGAGCCGTTGGTCAACGCCGGTTACCGGGTGATCCTGCTCGACTGCCCCGGCTGGAGCAAAAGCGACCCGGTGGTCAGTCAGGGCTCGCGCTCCAACCTCAATGCCACCGCGCTCAAGGGGTTGCTGAACGTGCTGGATCTGGACCGGGTGCATATCATTGGCAACTCGATGGGCGCCCACAGCACCGTGGCCTTCGCCCTGGAAAACCCAGAGCGCATCGGCAAGCTGATCCTGATGGGCGGCGGCACCGGCAGCCCCAGTGCGTTTGTGCCGCAACCCACTGAAGGCATCAAATTGATCGGTGCGCTGTACCGCGACCCGACCATCGACAACCTGAAAAAAATGATGAGCGTCTTCGTGTTCGACGCCAGCAGCTTGACCGAAGAGCTGTTTCAAACCCGCCTGGACAACATCCTGTCGCGCCGCGATCACCTGGAAAACTTCGTTAAAAGCAGCACCCTCAACCCCAAGCAATTCCCCGACTTTAGCCATCGCCTGCACGAAATCAGCGCCGAGACCTTGGTGGTGTGGGGCCGTGAAGACCGCTTCGTGCCGATGGACACCGGCCTGCGTCTGCTGGCTGGCCTGCCCAAAGCTCAGTTGCACGTTTTCAACCGCTGCGGGCACTGGGCGCAGTGGGAACACGCCGATGCGTTCAACCGCATGGTGCTGGACTTCCTCACCCATTGATCACTGAGACCCTTATGACTTTGACTTCGCAAACCTTGGCGCAACTGGCCGCCGACCTGCGTCACGCTGAAACCAGCGGTGAAGCCATCGAGCCGCTGCGCGAGCAGATCGGTGAAGACAACGCCGACGCTGCGTACGCCATTCAACAGCTCAACGTCGCCCACGGCGTGGCCAATGGTCGCCGTGTGGTCGGCCGCAAAATCGGCCTGACCAATCCCAAGGTGCAAGCGCAACTGGGCGTCGACCAGCCGGACTTCGGCACCCTGTTTGCCGACATGTGTTACGGCGACAACCAGACCGTGCCGCTGGAACGCGTGCTGCAGCCCAAAATCGAGGCAGAAATCGCCTTGATCCTGCAACACGATCTGCCGCACCCCGACACCACTTTTGACGAAGTCATGAGCGCCACGGGTTGGGTGGTGCCTGCACTGGAAATCGTCGGCAGCCGGGTGCAGCAATGGAATATCCGTTTCGTCGACACCGTGGCCGATAACGCGTCCAGCGGCTGCTATGTGCTGGGCGGTCCGGCCCAGCGCATTGACGGACTGGACTTGCGCGCCGCCGCCATGCGCATGACCCGCAACGGCGAAGAAGTGTCCACCGGCAGCGGCGCGCAATGCCTGGGCCATCCGCTCAATGCTGCGGTGTGGTTGGCCCGCACCATGGCGCGGCTGGGTACTGCGCTCAAAGCCGGCGACATCATTTTGACCGGCGCCCTCGGGCCGATGGTGGCCGTGGCCGCCGGGGACCGTTTTGAAGCGCACATCGAAGGCATTGGCCAGGTTGGCGTGGATTTCTCGTAAGACAGGCACCGCCGGGCAACCGGCATCCTGCGTGCACTTGAGGCAACAACCATGAATAAGAAACTAAAAGTCGCCATCATCGGTTCTGGCAATATCGGCACCGATTTGATGATCAAGATTCTGCGCCACGGCAAACACCTGGAAATGGCCGTGATGGTCGGCATCGACCCGGCATCCGACGGTCTGGCCCGCGCCGAGCGCATGGGCGTGGCCATCACTCATGAAGGCGTCGAAGGCCTTACCCGGATGGACGTGTTCAAAGACATCGACTTTGTCTTCGATGCCACCTCAGCCGGTGCCCACGTCAAGAACGACGCCTTTTTGCGCGGGGTCAAACCGGGTATCCGCCTGATCGACCTGACGCCTGCGGCCATTGGCCCGTACTGCGTGCCGGTGGTCAATCTGGAACAGAACCTCAACCAGCTCAACGTCAACATGGTCACCTGTGGCGGGCAAGCAACCATCCCGATGGTGGCGGCCGTGTCCCGTGTGGCCAAGGTTCACTACGCCGAAATCGTCGCTTCGATTGCCAGCAAATCCGCTGGCCCCGGCACCCGCGCCAATATTGACGAATTCACCGAAACCACCTCCAAGGCCATCGAAGTGATCGGCGGCGCGACCAAGGGCAAGGCGATCATCGTGATGAACCCGGCCGAGCCGCCGCTGATGATGCGCGACACGGTGTTTGTGCTGTCCGAGGCTGCGGATCAGGGTTTGGTTGAAGCCTCCATTGTCGAAATGGCAGCCGCCGTGCAGGCGTATGTGCCGGGCTACCGACTCAAACAAAAGGTTCAGTTCGACGTCATCCCTGAAAACGCGCCCTTGAACATTCCCGGTCTGGGCCGGTTTTCCGGCCTCAAGACCTCGGTGTTTCTCGAAGTCGAAGGGGCTGCCCATTACCTGCCCGCGTACGCTGGCAATCTCGACATCATGACCTCCGCTGCCTTGGCCACCGCCGAGCGCATGGCGTTGTCGATGCTTAACGCTTGAGGAGATGATCATGAACGGTAAAAAAATCTACATCAGCGACGTGACCCTGCGCGACGGCAGCCACGCGGTGCGCCATCAGTACTCGTTGCAGAACGTGCAGGACATCGCCCGCGCGCTGGACAAGGCCCGCGTCGACGCCATCGAAGTGGCTCACGGCGACGGCCTGCAAGGTTCCAGCTTCAACTACGGTTTTGCCTCGCACACTGATCTGGAATGGATCGAAGCGGCGGCGGACGTCATCACCCACGCCAAAATCACCACCTTGCTGCTGCCCGGCATCGGCACGGTGCACGACCTCAAGGCTGCGTATAACGCCGGGGCACGAGTGGTGCGTATCGCCACCCACTGCACCGAAGCCGACGTGTCGAAACAACACATCGAATACGCCCGCGAGCTGGGCATGGACACCGTCGGTTTTCTGATGATGAGCCACATGATTCCGGCCGAGCAATTGGCCGCGCAGGCCAAGCTGATGGAAAGCTACGGCGCCACCTGCGTGTACATGGCCGACTCGGGCGGGGCGATGAACATGCAGGATGTTCGTGATCGCTTCAGGGCGTTCAAAGCGGTGCTCAAACCGGACACTGAAACCGGCATGCACGCGCACCACAACCTGTCGCTGGGCGTGGCCAACTCGATCACGGCGGTGGAGGAAGGCTGTGACCGGATTGACGCCAGCCTCGCGGGCATGGGCGCAGGCGCAGGCAATGCGCCGCTGGAAGTGTTTATCGCCGCAGCCGAGCGTCTGGGCTGGAACCACGGCACTGACCTGTACACCTTGATGGATGCGGCGGATGACATCGTGCGGCCGTTGCAGGACCGACCGGTGCGGGTCGACCGCGAAACCTTGGCGCTGGGCTATGCGGGTGTGTATTCGAGCTTCTTGCGCCACGCCGAAATCGCCGCGCAGAAATACGGTTTGAAGACCCTCGACATTCTGGTCGAGCTGGGCAAACGGCGCATGGTCGGCGGTCAGGAAGACATGATCGTCGATGTCGCGCTGGATTTGCTTAAACGCTGAATCAAACACCCCCACCCCGTAGCAGCTGCCGAAGGCGGCGTCCGGCGACGCAGTCGTCGTGAATCCAGCTAACGCGTTTTGCCTGAAGCACCGCGTTTTCAGGATTTACGATCGCTTCGCAATCGGACGCAGCCTTCGGCAGCTGCTACGGGCGTACTACAACAATAAAACGGGTACAGCCCATGACATCGCTCAACGTCAGCACCGCCTTGCCGGTGGTGCGCACTATCGCTTTGTGTTTTCTCGTGGCCATGATGGAAGGCCTCGATCTACAAGCCGCCGGGATCGCGGCCCAAGGCATGGCCGCCGCTTTTGAACTGGATAAAGTACAGATGAGCTGGGTGTTCAGCGCCGGGATCTTTGGCCTGCTGCCCGGCGCGTTCGCGGGTGGCTGGCTGGCTGATCGCATCGGCCGCAAACGCGTGCTCATGGCGTCCGTGGCCCTGTTCGGGGTGTTCTCACTGGCCACGGCGCTGGCCTGGGATTTCAATAGCCTGTTGATCGCCCGGTGCCTGACCGGGGTAGGCCTGGGCGCCGCCCTGCCCAACCTGATTGCGCTGACCAGTGAAGTCGCCGGACCGCGCTTGCGCGGTATGGCGGTCAGCCTGATGTACTGCGGCGTGCCGCTGGGCGCCGGGTTGGCCGCGATCATCGGCATCGCCGACCTGGGCGGCAGCTGGCAGAGCGTGTTTTACGTGGGCGGTATCGTGCCGCTGTTAATCGTACCGTTGCTGGCACTGTACTTGCCCGAGTCGCTGGCACTTCAAAATGCTCAAGGGGCTTGCCCGCCCGGCGTGGTTCAGGGTTTGTTCCGCGAAGGCGCCGCGCTGCCCACGCTACTGATCTGGGTCAGCTATTTTTTCACCCTGATGGTGGTGTACATCCTGATCAACTGGCTGCCGAGCCTGGTCATCGGTCAGGGCTTTAGCGGGCGTCAGGCCAGTTGGGTGATGCTCGCCCTGCAACTGGGCGCCGCCGTCGGCACGCTGTTTCTGGGCTGGGCGATGGATCGCCTGCCCGCTTGGGCACTGTCGGCGTTGATCTACCTGGGCATTCTGCTGTCACTCACCGCGCTGGGAATGGCCAAAGACTTGCAAAGCATGCTGCTGGCAGGCTTTGTCGCCGGTTTTTTTGCCACCGGAGGCCAGTGCGTGCTGTATGCGCTGGCGCCGCACTTCTATCGCCCGTCCGTGCGCGCCACAGGTGTGGGCAGCGCGGTGGCCATCGGCAGGCTTGGCGCCATGAGCGGCCCCTTGGTGGCCGGTAAAATGCTTGCACTGGGCACCGGCACCGCTGGCGTCATGCTGGCGTCTGCACCGGGCATCGTCATCGCCGCCGTGGCGATGTTTTACCTGTCGGTGCGGCGTAACAGCACCGCCGCTGACCATTTAAAACAGCAGAAAGGGGCCAATGGGCTGGCTCAGCAGGCCGAAGTTTCGCTAAGCTCTGCCACCCCCATCAGCCACCAGCGGTAAGCGCATGATTGAAGTCACCGAGGTTTCCATTGCCCACCTGCGCGCGGCGCTTGAGTCCGGCCAGACCACAGCTGTGGAACTGGTGCAGGCTTATCTCGCGCGCATCGACGCCTATGACGCCCTCAACACGCCCACCGCGCTGAACGCAGTCGTGGTGCGCAACCCTGAGGTGCTGGCTGAAGCGCAGGCGTCTGACGAGCGCCGGGCCAACGGCCAAAGCCTCGGCCCGCTGGACGGTATTCCCTATACCGCCAAGGACAGTTATCTGGTCAAGGGCCTGACCGCGGCTTCGGGCAGCCCGGCCTTCAAGGACCTGATTGCCTACCGTGATGCGTTCACCATCGAGCGCTTGCGCGGTGCCGGGGCCATCTGCCTGGGCAAGACCAATATGCCGCCGATGGCAAACGGTGGTATGCAGCGCGGTGTGTATGGGCGCGCTGAAAGCCCGTACAACCCGGACTACCTGACGGCACCGTTTGCCTCAGGCTCGTCCAACGGTGCTGGCACCGCGACGGCGGCCAGTTTTTCGGCTTTTGGTCTGGCCGAAGAAACCTGGTCGAGCGGCCGGGGTCCAGCCTCCAACAATGGTTTGTGCGCCTACACGCCTTCACGCGGGGTCATTTCCGTGCGCGGTAACTGGCCGTTGACCCCGACCATGGACGTGGTGGTGCCTTTTGCCCGCACCATGGCCGACCTGCTGGAAGTGCTGGAGGTGGTGGTCGCCGCCGACCCGGACAGCCGTGGCGACCTGTGGCGCCTGCAACCCTGGGTGCCGATTCCCAGTGTCGCCGGTGTGCGCCCTTCTTCTTATGCAAGCCTTGCGGTCAAGGCTGATGCACTGGCGGGCAAGCGTTTCGGTGTGCCGCGCATGTACATCAATGCCGACCCTGAGGCCGGTACGTCCGAGGCGCCGGGCATCGGTGGCCCAACCGGGCAACGCATCATCACCCGCGCTTCGGTGATTGATCTGTGGCAAGCCGCGCGGGCAGCCATCGAAGCGCAGGGCGGCGTGGTGATCGAGGTGGATTTCCCGCTGGTGTCCAATTGCGAGGGCGACCGCCCTGGCGCACCGACCGTGTTTAACCGTGGTTTGGTGTCCAAGGAGTTCTTGCGCGACGAATTATGGGAGCTGTCAGCCTGGGCGTTCGATGACTTTTTGCGCGCCAATGACGATCCAAAACTGAACCGTCTGGCGGACGTCGACGGTGCGCAGATCTTCCCCCACGACCCCGGCACCTTGCCCAATCGCGAAGATGATCTGGGTGCGGGCATGGACGAGTACGTGCGCATGGCCCAACGCGGCATCACCCCGTGGGACCAGATCAGCTCCTTGCCGGACGGTTTGCGCGGGCTGGAACAGACCCGTCGTGTCGACCTGGAAGACTGGATGGACCGGCTGGAGCTGGACGCGGTGGTGTTCCCAACGGTGGCCGATGTGGCCCCGGCGGATGCCGACGTGAACCCGGTGTCGGCCGACATTGCCTGGAGCAACGGTGTGTGGGTGGCCAACGGCAACCTGGCGATTCGTCATCTGGGCGTGCCGACCGTCACCGTGCCGATGGGCGTGATGGCCGACATTGGCATGCCGGTGGGGCTGACGTTTGCCGGCCGTGCGTACGATGACTCAACGCTGCTGCGTCTGGCTTCAGCCTTTGAAGCGACCGGCAGCAAGCGCCTGATTCCGCCACGCACCCCGCCGTTGGCTTGATGCCACGTCCGTAGCAGCTGCCGAAGGCTGCGTCCGATTGCGCAGCGATCGTAAATCCAGAAAACGCGGTGCGACAGGCAAAACGCGTTAGCTGGATTTACGACGACTGCGTCGCCGAACGCAGCCTCCGGCAGCTGCTACGCCATTCAGGGTCAGAACGTGTATTTGCCGTTAAACGACACGTAGTCGCGGTCGGACAGCGTTCGCCCTTGCGCGATGTTGGCCGAACTCAAGTACGCCACATAGGTCAACCCCAACTGGAAGTTGCCCAGGTATTTGAAGTCGCCGCCCACGGTCAGGCGTTTCTCGGCGCGGCCCAGACCCGAGTAGGCACTGCCGTCGATGTTTTGCGTCCAGGTCGCCTTGGTAGTCAGGTCCCAGCCATTGAATACGCTGGGGTGATCAAAGTACGCACCGATTCCCAACAGGCTCGACCCGCGTGTCTGGCCGTCATACACAAACTTATTGAACGTGCCGTCCGTCCCCTCCCCGCCGCCGGTAATGGTCAGGTCATCGACGCCTTGAATTCGCTGATGCACCACTTCGGTCATCAAGGTGGTTTGCTGAGCCATAAAGGTCGGCCCAATCATGTACACGGCATTCAGGTTGCCTTGCCACACTTGCCCGCGGGCCGGTGCGCCATTGCTCAGGTACACCGCTGCGCCGTCGCGATAGCTCAGGTCACCGGCAAACTGCACCGAATCGCCCACCTTGGTGGTAAAACTCACGCCAGTCAGTTTGATGTTGTCGAAGTAACCCAACTGGTAGCTGGGGCCATTGCCGTTACCGCCGACTTTGCCCAGCGATGAATAGTGGGTCTGCCCGGTAAAGTCGAAAAACAGGGCCGGTACGCGGTCGTGATAGCGGTAATGGAACAGGCCGATTTCGGTGTTCTGGGTCAACCGATAACGCGTGCCAAGCCCCCACTCGCCACTGTCGCCGGGTTTGACTGAACCGCCATAGCCCACGGCGCGAAACTGCGGGTCGGGCAAGCTTTCAATAATCCCCGGCGCCAACCGATAGAACTCGGCGCCGGGGCCAAAGGTGTCACTGCCAAAGTAGTCACCCACCGGATTGAGCAGGGTTTCTTCCCATTTGTATTGGTAGAAACCGAGCAAGGCCAGGTCTTCGTTGATCGACCAGGAGCCGGACACTTGTCCGACTGGCAGGTAGGCGTCTTTGGCTTCGGTGCCCGGCACGTTGAATTTGGTCGAATCGACCGGCGCCTGCCCCTGAGAGATGTTGGGCCAGAACAAGCTTTCGCCCCAGGCCACCAGATGCCGCCCGGCCTTGAGCGACAGATACTGGTCGTCATTGACCGTGAAGTCGCCATACACGTAGGCATCCAGCAGGCGCGCCTTGCTGCCGCTGAGCTTGCGGGTATCACTGATGAATTCGTCATAACGCCCGGTTTTGTTAACCGTATCGGGCGAGTCGTTGGCGTTGCGCTGATGGTAGACCTCATCGTAGAAATGGCTGCCGCGCAGTACCGCACCGAGGTTTTCATGCTTGAGCATCAATTCGCCAAACACACTGACCCGGTTGTTGATCAGCGAGCCACGCTTGAAGTTGCGCGTGGCGTCGTCGTAATTAAGGTTGTTGAGGTATTCGCTGTCGGGTTTGACGGTTCGCATCGAGGCGGTGTAATTGACCGTCAAGGTGGAGTCCAGGGTGGTGTTATCACCGAATTCCAACGTCGGCAAAGCCACTGCAAAGGTGCTCAACCCGCTCAGAAAACCGGCCCCCAGCACACGGCTGACAGGCTTGATGCGTGTGTACGGCGTCAACATGCGATGCTCCTTTTTATTGTTTTTGTGCTCATGTGCAACGCTGCGCAGCCGACTGCTCACAGGCCGGGCCTGTGGCAGTCATGACGTGCGCAGTGGGGGTTATTTGCCTGCGCGGCGAGCGGCTTCAGGGCCGAAGTCACCCGGCCCAATCCCGCCTTTGTTGAGGATGTAGCCGTCGCGCTGTTCGTTGATCAGGTTGAAGGCCAGGTAACTGCCGGCGTTCAAGTCGTGATAAAGGCCAACGCCGGCTTGCCAGGTCTGGGTTTCGGGGGCGTAGAAGTAGTTGACCATCGAGGTGCGCCACAGCTCGCCACGGTTGTCGTAGTTGTCACCCATGATCGGGAACCAGGTGTCTTCGTCGATGTACATCGTGCGCTTGCCATACAGGTGGCGGTTGCCGGGCTTGAGCACGCCTTCAAGTACCCAGACCCGATGCAGCTCGTAGCGCATGTTGTCGGGGTTGATATGACCGGGGGTCAACATGCTCGCGTATTTGAGGTTATTGGCATGCAGACGCGCCGTGTTGTACGGGATGTACAACTCTTTTTTGCCGACGATGTTCCAGTTGTAGCGCTGCGCCGAACCGTTGAAGATGCGCACTTCATCGACCGTGATCGAACCGCCGGAGCCGGGGAATGCCATGTCGAAGCCATAGCCCGGTGATTGACGAACGCGACGGGTGCCGGGGTCGTAGCGCCAGCTTTGGCGAGGCTCGGTCTTGTCGTTCCAGTACTCGGTGCCGGTGTTAATTTCGCCTTTGTCGCGTTGCGGCAGCAGGGTTTCGTTCAGGTAAAAGGACGAGTTGCCGGTGGTGTCACCGATCTTGCCCGGCGCCAGGCCCGGCGCCAGGTTGCGCGAGTGCACGCGGCCCCAGTTGATATTGCCGCCCTTTAGTACATAGGCGTTGTCGGAGGTGTATTCCTCGGTCCAGGCCCGCACGGTGAACAACGAGGCATTTTTCAGCAGTTCGATGCCGCTTTGCGGGATGGGAAACGCCACGCCGCCGGTGCGTGCCACGACCCCTTCGCCATCGTCCACCAACTTGGCCATCGTGGCGTTTTCCAGTGCGGCTTTGCACACGCTGTCGGCGAAACGGAAGTCGCGGTGCGAGGGGTAAATCGGCATGCGGAACGTTGCCGGGTAGAGCTTGAACAGGGCTTTCTGCCCTTCGGACAAATGCGCGCCGTATTGATCGAGGTTTTGCGCGGTGATCACAAACAGCGGTTTTTCGTTGGGGTACGGGTCAATCGGGTGCTTGCCCGTGCCTTCAAACGTGATGCCGGGCGGCGCGCCCAGCCACTGGCCGCTGTAGGCCGGGATGGTGCCCTCGGCATTGCCTTCTTTTTGCGCGCCGACGCAGGTCAGGTCTTTGCCCAAACGGGCAATCTGATCGGCGGGTGCCTGAGCGAGCGTCAGGGCGCTGTAACTGTGTAAGGCCAGAGCGACTGAGAGCCAGCCGCCCATCTGAGAGAGTCGTCGCATGGGGGGTCTCCTTGTTATTTTTGTCGGTAAAGCAAAACCCCGTAGCAGCTGCCGAAGGCTGCGTTCGGGCGCGAAGCGGTCCTGATGCGAACCACTCAATCTGTCGATATGGATGCGTTAAGCGCTTCACGGCCGCTGCGCGCCCGAACGCCGCCTGCGGCAGCTGCTACGGGTGATTTGTCTACCACCAACGGCTTGCCCAGGTTGAACCACGCAGCCAGCGCCGGTAGCAGGAAGATCGCGCCCAGCACGTTGACCATGAACATGAAAGCCAGCAGTAAGCCCATGTCGGCCTGAAATTTGAGCGGGGCAAACACCCAGGTGCACACCCCCAACGACATCGTCAAAGCCGTGAACACCGCCGCCGTGCCGCGTTGGCACATGGCCCGGTAGAAGGCTTCGCGCAGGTTCTGGCCCTCGGCCATTTCATGCTCGATGCGCTCGTAGAGGTAGATGCCGTAGTCCACCCCCACGCCGACACCCAAGGCCATCACCGGCAAGGTGGCGACTTTGAGGCCAATGCCCAGCAGCGCCATCAAGGCGTTGCACAGCACCGCGACTATCGCCAGTGGCACCAGAATGCACAGCACTGCGCGCACTGAGCGGAAGGTCAGCAGGCAGAACAGCGCCACCGAGATAAACAAGGCGGCCAGCATCACCACTTCGGCTTGTTTGACGGCTTCATTGGACGCCGCCATCACCCCGATATT
Source organism: Pseudomonas helleri (assembly GCF_009600315.1). GTDB lineage: Bacteria > Pseudomonadota > Gammaproteobacteria > Pseudomonadales > Pseudomonadaceae > Aquipseudomonas > Aquipseudomonas helleri_A. Next base: position 24,057 of record NZ_WIWC01000030.1, read on the forward strand.
GCCGCCTGCCAGTTTGAAACTCACACCCGGTACGTGGATGCCGTTAATGATGCGTTTGGCTTCGCTGAGCACGTGGGCTACGGTGGCGCCTTCATGGTCAGTCAAAAACACCAGAATCTGCATCTGCTGACAGCCGTCGGTCACCAGCCCGGAATCCGGCGAATAGGCGTAGGCGCCCTGCTGCAAGCCCTGAGATGAGCCGGGTATGGCAGCCCAGCGCGGGTTGCCTTCGTTGTTGCCGGCAATCACCTCTTTACTCATGCCCGCCACGCTTTGCACCGACTGCACGCCGGGCACCTCGCGCATCTTGAAATCGAAGGTTTCCACCGCACGCATCACGGCCGGGTCAAGGCAGGCTTCGCTGCGATCGCTGACGGTCAGGAACACTGACAACACGTCCAGCCCAATGGAGTAGCTGCTGATAATCGCCTGGTTGTCCTGGTTGTAGCGCGAGTCTGCGCGCAACTCGGGGGCACCGGCACCGATGTCGCCGGTGGCCAGATCCCGAGCTTTGTAGGCCCCCGCTGCCAGCAATATCAGGCTGACAGCAAACACCCACAAGGCCGGACCGGGCGTGGCCAGTGCCGATAAACGCCACCACAGCGGGTGACGCTGCTCGTTGAGACGTACGCGGGCCGTCATCAGGCGAGGCTCAAGGTGCACGTGGGCGATGATCAGCGGCAGCATGATTTTATTGGTGATGATCATCAGCATGACGCCGATGCAGGCAGTGATGCCCAGCTCATGGACGATAGGAATGTCGATCAGCATGATCACCCCGAACCCCAGCGCGTTCATCAGCAGCGCCAATGCGCCGGGGATGAATATCGTGCTGAAGGCCGCCTTGGCGGCCGTCACCGAGTCACTGCCTGCGAGCACTTGCTGCTTCCAGGCATTGGTCATTTGCACGGCATGGGACACGCCAATCGAGAAAATCAGAAACGGCACCAGAATCGACATAGGGTCGATCCCCAAACCCAGCAGAGGCAGCAGGCCAAGCAGCCAGATGACCGGCAACAAGGCGACAAACAAGGCCACCACCGTCAAGCGTAACGAGCGTGAGTACAGCCACAGCAACACGCCGGTGATCACAAAGTCGATGGCGAAAAAGCCCATCACAGTGTTCAGTCCTTCGACGACATCCCCCACCAGCTTGGCAAAGCCGACAATGTTAATGTCGATGTCAGCGCTGCTGTATTTGCTTCGAATGTCTTCAAGGCGCTGGGCAATTTGCACATAGTCCACCGGCTGCCCGGTTTTGGGATCAACGTCTTGCAGGTCGGCCCGCACCATCGCCGACTTCAGGTCATTGGCCAGCAGGCGGCCGATTTGCCCGGAACGGGCCGCGTTGCTGCGCACTTGCTGCAGGTCTTCGGGCGTCGCGGCATATTGCGGCGGCACCACCAGATCGCCGACATAGCCCTCTTCAGTGATTTCGATATAGCGCACGTTGGGGGTAAACAGCGAGGTCACACTGGGGCGGCTGACGCCCGAGATATAGAACACGTCGTCCGTGACCTGTTGCAGGGTTTGCAGGAACTCGGGGTTGTAGATATCGCCCTCGCCCTTCCAGTGCACACTGACCAGCAGGCGATTGGCGCCGGTAAAGATCCGGCTGAAATCCAGAAAGTTGAGCATGTACGCATGGCGCACCGGGATCTGTTTGTTGAAGCCGGGGTCGAGCCGTACCTGAGTGGCGCTGTAGCCCAGCGCCAGGGTGATCAGCAGAAACAGTCCGAGCAGGGGCTTGCGGTGGGCGAGCAGCCGCTCGGCACACTGGTTGACCAAACGCTGCGTCAGGGTGAGTTCAGGCGCAATGCTCATCGCAGCCTCGCACAGCAAATGAAAAGACGATGGCGCCCATGCACACGATCCCTCGCAGATTTTTATTGTCAGGGATCATCAGGCGCAGTTGTGCCTGGAACATCGTCCATAAGGCTTAGGCTGTTTGAAGGGGGAAACGCGGACTCGTAGTCGCTGACAAGGAACGAAGGCTGCGATCGAGCGCGAAACGCTCGCAAAACGGGACAACGTGGTGTATCTGAACCCACACCCGACCATCGCGGCAGGGCTGAGACTTTGGCTGGATGGTTTTACGACGGCTGCGCCGCCAATCGCAGCCGTCGTTCCTCGTCAGCGACTACGCGCGACAGGGTCATTCTTTGCTGGGTTTGAACTTGAGCACACCTTTGGGCCAGGTAGCTGCCTTCTTGGTGATCGCCTTCAGGGTTTTGGTCAAGCCGCCTTCCAACTGCTGGTTTGCCGCAAATACCAGCATGACCGTTTGACCTTCCTTGAACACAACGCCTTCACCCTCGGGCGAAATGACATAGGCATAGTCGCCAATGCCATAAACCGTCATTTTGATTTCACGAAACTTGATGTCGAATTTGCCGCCTTCACGACTGGGCAAAACGGCGGCGCTGAAATGATCACCGACTTTAAGCTTGAGACCGGGTTTGTCATCGACCACCAACGCTGTTTCAGTGTCGATCTCGGCGATGTAAATACCTTCCGCCGTTTGCTCGGTGACATAGACAAAACGGGAGTGGAACAGCTTTACCAACCGAGCCCGCAAGTCACCCAAAACGAATAACGCATGCATCTCCAAATTGCTGACTGCCAACGAAAAACCCTCGAAACCTGAAGTGAAACCACCTGAAAAATCAAGGCAGCAAAAAAAGGCATCAGCCACGTAATGAAAAAATTCGAGTACCACAATGTCTCCTGACTGCTGGAGTCGGGAGACAAGAAACATCAAGACTAAAGGATCCGCACTCTGATTACCCCGGCGAACAGACGCCAGTCACTGAAGGAAATCAGCCTGAACCTGCACGTAGAAAACGGATAAAAAAAATCAGTCGGGCCGGCATTCTACCGGCCATGCACGCAGATGGGTATAAACATCCTCATCCGAGTCGAGCATTTCTGGCATTTTTTGCCACTTGACCCTTCAAATGACCCGGCATTCGTCGCGCACATCAGTTAACTGCGCCACACACCATCAACTACTGCCATACTCGCCGAAAAAATCGACTTGGCCCATGAAGCCGGGTTCGCCGGGCTCCATTACCTATAAGGGAACGTGACACGTGACGGAATTTGATATTGGCGAGTTTTTCATCCACGGAGACGTCAGAGAAGTCGAAGGCGAGTTTCAGGCCGTGATCGTGATGCGGGCCAAGCCACCGCTGACCACGGTCACTTACCACCAAGTCGAAAAGGATCGCTGGTTCAAGACCGCTGATGGCGCCAAAACGGCGGGTCTTGAATCCGCCCAGGCATTGAAAAATGCAGTCGATGCAGGTGCCCTCAACGCTTGACTCCACCCGGATGCGCTGGCTCAGGCGTGCCGGGCATTACCCGCATAGCCTCTGTGCTGGCCTCCCAGTTGCGCAAGCCAGGCTGCGCGGCACTCTTCAGCTTCAAGGCGAGTTGAAAAAGCCGTGCCGCGCTGCTCGCCATTGACCAACACCACCCAGCAGGCTTTACGGCCCGCCTCGCGCAAGCTTTTGGGAACACCGCTGCCAATCATGACGGCTACATCAACCTGGTGAGGCATGATGAATTCTCCAGTTATTAGTTAGTCACCTAACGATGTCGGCCATTCTAGTGACTAACGCACGCCGGAAAAAGCTATCTGGGGCATAGCTCAATTGCATGGGCGGTAACAATCGCAGACTTAAACCCATTCGCCGAGCGGCATGCGCTGATCGAACACCGAGCGCCCGCCTTCGCGCGGCCGGTTGAAAAATGCCTGAGCCATCACACCCGTACCGCTGCCCACGCCCGGGTTCCAGTTGGCCGAGCGATGAACATAGCGTTGGCGCAACAGACGCTCCTGGGCAGCGCTGAGTTGAATAACGCCCGTGCCCACCTGAGCCTCAATACTGGCGGCAATCGCTGACAGTTCGTCGGGCAGCTGGGCCTCAGCGGCGGTCAAGGCACGCAAAGGCACACCCTGATCACACGCCAGCCGGTGCATGATGCGCATGTACACACACGACAAGTGCCCATACACCCTGCGCTGCATGAATATGGCCGCCTGCACACGCTGCATCGGGTCCTGACGGGAGCCTGCGGGATGAGACTCGCTGCGTATCTCCAGCAGTCGACCCGGGTCGTGGGGGTCCAGCAAATCTTCGCGCTGCCACTCAACCAAATCTGTCGCGGCGACCGCCCAGGCACGGGTCAGTTTGAGCGGTGTGGACGGGCTGACCAGATTGGTTTGCCAACGGGTCAGATATACCTGCTCTTGCATCTCCAACGGATAGCCACCACCCACATCGGCGTGCACGCCCGGCACGGCTATGTCCAGCGTCCACTGCGGGGCAATGCGGCTCAGTGCGAAATTCCTCCGCTGTTCATCTCGGGCACTGAGTTGCACCACCTGACGGGCACACTCCGGGCTCAGATAAAGGTTAAGTCCCGGGTTGAAGTCGTCGCCTATGTCGCCCATATCGACCAGCCCACCCATGGCAGCCACGGTGTCGAACAGGCCGACAAAACAGATCTCACAGCTAAAATGATCCGCCAGCGCAAAGTGCGCAGCGAAATCAGTTGCGTTGATTTGATTGGTGAAATGACGGGCCGCCGCCGCGCCTCGACTGAAACCAAAAATATCCAGTTGCAAGCGGCTCAGGGTGCCAGGCGCGAGGGTTTGCACAAACGCTTTCAGGCACTGATTCAGTTGCGCCTGAGCCTCCTCGACTTTGCCCAGTACGCCCGTGCTGCCCCGCCCATAGGTCTGCGCCGGAAAGCGCGTATCCGCCTTGCCGGTGGTGGTGCCTATGCCGCTGACATACAGCGAAGTGACGGCCTTGCCCGTGGCATCAAAGGCTGATTGCACGGGGTAGCACTGATGCAACCGGGCAATATTGGTGTCAACACCGTCGTAGCTGCTGCCGGAGTCAACCCTCAGGCCCTGTGCTTGACGCTCCTGTCCCAGCAAGCTGTTGCACGTGTTATTCGCCGTCCCGTCAAAAAAGACACCGACACGCAACACAGGTCCCGTGTGGCTGGAATTGCTCATGAATGCTGCCCTCTTATTCGTTTGCACGCACAAATGCGCGGCCAAATATAAGGGTGCTCAGCACCAGCGACCAGTTCAAGACCAGCAAATTGTATGTGGACGGATTACTACGGATGGGAGGCAGAACAACAGTACGAATGACTGTCGCTTGGGGCAAATAACCGAAACCAATTTGGCTACGAAAACCCAGGAGGTGTTCTCATTCAGTTTGCACACGGGGCAAAACCTGTGAGAACACCTCCGCTGGCGCTTAGGCCTGACGCTGGTGCTTGTCGATTTGCTCGTGACGCTCTTGAGCTTCGATGCAGTACTTGGTCGTCGGGCTGATCAGCAGACGCTTAAGGCCAATGGCCTCGCCGCTGTCATCGCACCAGCCGAAGCTGTCTTCTTTAATGCGCTCCAGCGCTTGCTCCAATTGCGGCAGCATACGTTGATCGCGGTCGATAGAGTTCACCAGCCAGGTGCGCTCTTCTTCTACCGAAGCAGCGTCCGCCGGGTCGGCCGGGGTATCCAGACTTTCAATCGCGATACGGTTCTGCTCGATGCGCTCGTGGGTTTCAACCTTCATGTTTTGCAACAGCTCACTGAAAAAAGCATGTTGCTCGGCATTCATGTAGTCATCCGCCGGCATGGCCAGCAACTTATCCTTTGTCATTGATTTCTCTATAAAAAATACGTGCATTAAGGCGAACTGGGGAGCGTTCTGACCGATATTCGCCCCAACCCGTCAGGTGCCATCTGTTTCAAGCGCCACCCGGCACTCAATTTACGAGGGGCGGCAGTCTAAGGCCGAGTTATCGACTCAGCAACTGAAATGACATCTATTTGTCCAGCAAAACCTGAAAAGCGATAAAAAGGGCTCTAATGGAGTGCGATCGCTGCCAGAAATTCCCTGCGCGAAGCCATTCCTCCCTTAAAACCCAACGGACTCTGCTGAAAAGGATGCCAACATGCCATCTCTTTTCCGGTGCCGACAGCTCAAATGGCCCGATCCGGTTAATGACACAGCTCTTTGAGTAGGCATTGGCGACAGGCGCTGATCGACCCAGCGCCATTGCGCCAGCGAAAAATACTTCACTTTATTACCTGAATGTCATTGGACGTAAAAATGATATCCCTTGAAGGTGCGACACTGCCTTTGCCGATGTACGAAACAAACCCCTCAAAACTCCTCCTTTTCACGCTGAAGAATCCCACGAATATCTCCGTAAATCTTATCGATAGTTACGCATTGACTGACAAGACTGAGGGGGCCTAGCCCTTTACAATCGATCGCACGAATCCCAGATCCCAAGCCAAGTAAATGCCCGATATGTCACTGCTTGTATCGCGACCAACGGCATTTACGAGCTCTGCCCCCACTCAGTTGAGAGTCCAAATCTGAACCACCCCCTCAGATAGCCCAAATACCGGTCAACCCATGAAGACTGCCAACCAAGCACTGACTGCCTGGTTGACACATTCGCCACAAGACACTGCCCGGTATTGTCCAAATAGCCTTACTTAGGGAGCACGACACGATGAGTTATTCCTTGTTTGCCCAGACTAAGCCTGCACTTGAACCCGACTTGTGTGCCACAGCCCCGACGGCTGACGGCCCGGCCCCTATAGACGTGCCGGAACTGAGCAGGCTGGTCAAGCTGCGAGATGCACTGTTGATGCTCAAGGTTCCCATGACCCATAACGAAGGTTTGCGCGACGTTATCAAAGGAAGATTGTTAAACAACGAAGTCTATGAGCGCGTTTTGGGCAAACTGGCGTCCGAGAACCCCAATCACGTGTCAGTGACGCCTCCCTAGGGTTAACAACACATCATCGTCGTGTGAAACAGTGAAACCGGCTTAAGCTCAATAATAATGCAGTTAACGCTCATTATTATGAATTTGCAGATTGGTTGAGCATTGGGCAGACTTCACGCGTTCCTCCCCCACATGAAGGGACATTTTCAAGGGCTTGACGGGATACCCGCCAAGCCCTTTTTTAATCTTCATACTCGCCAAACCGGATTGTCATCACCATGCAAACCCGCTGGATCAGCCGTCTGTTGCCTGCTTCTACCCATACCCGACCGACCGAATGGAGCCGCGCCGCCATTGGCGTATCACTGGGGACCCTGTTCAGTGTATGGGTCTGCAGCCTGTTTTTTGGCCTGCCGGTTGCCCTGCATCTGATCGGCCCGCTGGGAGCTTCCGCAGTGTTGTTGTTTGCCGTTTCTTCGGGCGCGCTCGCGCAACCCTGGTCGATTCTGGGCGGCTATTTCTGTGCCACGCTGGTGTCATTGGTGGTGGTGTACTTTTTGGGCCGCAACCTCAACAGCGCGTGCCTGGCGGTGGGCGTAAGCCTGATAGCCATGTGCCTGTTACGCTGCCTGCACCCGCCTGCCGGAGCACTCAGCCTGCTGGTCGTGCTGGCGGACCCCGACAGTGCCAGTCTGGGCTGGGCCGTGCTGGAACCCGTGATGCTGGCAGCTGCGTGCATGCTGGTATCGGCGATGGCCTATAACAACCTGACCCGAGTGCGTTACCCGAAAAAAGCTGAAGCCGCCGCCGTCCCAACTGTGCCGGCCGCTGCCGGCGATCCGCGGATTACTGCACAGGATTTGCAAAAAGCCCTGGAGCAGATGGAGGCTTTTATCGACGTGACCCCTGAAGACCTGGAAGCCCTGATCAAAGCCAGCGAACAGAATGCACGTCGGCGCAGTGTCACAGAAGTTTTCACTCAAGGCCCGAACTGACAAAACGGCCTCTGCCATCAGGGGCCGGTTAAATCAGGCGCTGTATCTGCTTGTGCCTCCACACCAGTCGGTAATACAGGGTTTGCAGAATCAGCATGGCGATATACGTCACCGGAAACGCCATCCACACCCCTTGAAGACCAAAATGGGCATCCAGTGCATAGGCTGCAGGTAACTCAATGCACAACACACAAAACAGGGTGATGCCCATAGGCACCAGCACCACGCCGCTGGCCCGCATGATCCCGCCGATGACGGCCTGAAAGCCGAACACCAGAACGCTCCAGAGCATGATGTGCAAGAGGTGCTCAGCCCTGATCAGTGCGTCCACGTCCGTGATGAACAGCCCCAGCAACCAGTTGGACAATCCATACCCCACCAGCACCAGCGCACCGGTCAGGCACAGGTTGATGAGCAGACCAGTGCGCAGGATCGGGCTGATGCGCTCCATGCGCCCTGCCCCGATGGCTTGCGCCCCCAGAATCGACGCCGTGATGGCAATCGAAAGCGCCGGAAACTGCACATAGTTGACGATCTGCGTGACCGCACCGTAGGCCGCCGTGGCCGATGAGCCATGGCTGTTGACCAAGGCCAGAATCACTAGCTCGGACAGCGACAGCACCACCATCTGCACCCCGGTCGGCAAGCCGATGCGCAGGACTTTCTGCAAAATGGCCCAGTCCAGACGCAACGCTGCAAAGAATTCCCGATCCGGTGCCATCGCACTGCGTTTGTGGCGCAGACGCAGCACCAAAAAAACCATCGCCAGGGCATTGCCCACCAGCCCGGCCAATGCAGCGCTTTGAATGCCCATGGGCGCGATGCCCAACCAGCCGAGTATCAACGCCGGGGTCAGCAACAGGCCTGTTGCCGTCGACACAATCAGCGCCAACAAAGGCGAAACCGTGTCACTGATGCCCCTCAACAGTTGGGTGAACAGAATAAACACCAGCAAGAGCGGCATGATCAGCATCATCACCCGCGCGTAGGCTACGGCGTCTTCCAGCACGTCCAACGGCGTGCCCAAGCCCTGCAGTGCAGGGCGAGCCAATACGCTGCCGAGTACGGCCGCCGCCAATCCAATGATTGCGCCCAGGGTCAGCGTGGCGCCGGTGACTTTTTTCACCAGCAAGGTTTCCCCCGCCCCCCACGCCTGACCGATCAACACCGATGCACCGGCGCCCAGACCAATCACCAGGGCGATAAAGAAAAACACGATGGGGAACATCCCCGACACGGCTGCCAGAGCCTGAGTGCCCAGCAATTGACCGACATAAATGCCGTTAAGGGTGCCTGAAAAGCTTTGCAGGAAATTGGACAGCACCATCGGCGCCAGGAAGATCAGGTAGATCTTCCACAGCGGCCGTTGTGAAGGGGTTTGCATAACGGTTTGCCCTTGGAAAAAACGCATGGGCCGTTATACCGCAAAAGATTGAAATAAATCTCTTCAGGGTGCCGCGATGGCCGCGGCCACCTCCTTAACTCAACTCAAACAACCCCGCAGCCCCCATGCCGCCGCCAATGCACATGGCCACCACGACAAACCGCGCGCCCCGGCGACGGCCTTCCAGCAGGCTGTGCCCCACCATTCGCGCCCCGGACATGCCAAACGGATGGCCAATGGAAATCGCCCCGCCGTTGACGTTCAGGCGGTCATTGGGGATCTGCAAACAGTCGCGGCAGTACACCACCTGACACGCAAACGCCTCATTGATCTCCCACAGGTCGATGTCCGACACCGTCAGGCCGAAGCGCTTGAGCAGTTTGGGAATGGCAAACACCGGGCCAATACCCATTTCTTCCGGCGCACAACCACTGACCGCGATCCCGCGATAAATACCCAGCGCTTCGATCCCGCGCTGTTTGGCCTCGGCGCGGCTCATCAACAAGACGGCGGCAGCACCGTCGGAGAATTGCGAAGCATTGCCCGCGGTGATGAACTCGCCCTGCTGCACCCATTGGCCGTCTTTCCACACCGGTTTCAACGCAGCCAGGTCTTCAAGGGTGGTCGAGGGGCGATTGCACTCGTCACGGTCGGCCACCACCTCTTGATGGCCACTGGGCCTGCCTTCCTTGTCAAAGCACAGCTTGCGCGCGGCCAAGGGCACAATCTCCTCGGCAAACAGCCCGGCGGCCTGTGCGGCGGCCGTTCGCTGCTGGCTTTGCAGTGAGTACTGATCCTGCACCTCACGGCTGATGCTGTAGCGCCGGGCCACGATTTCAGCGGTTTCAAGCATCGGAATATAGGCCGTTGGCATGCACGCCAGCACGGCTTCGGACTGTGCCCGATAGGTGTTTTTGTATTTGTTCTGGGTCAATGACAGCGACTCGACCCCGCCCGCGACCGCAATCGACAGTTCGCCGGTCATGATGCCCTTGGCGGCCACACCGATACTCATCAACCCCGAGGCGCACATGCGGTCAATGGCCATGCCCGGCACGGTGTTGGGCAAGCCGCCGGTATTGGCGCACAAGCGGCCAATGTTGTAGCCCTGGGTGCCTTGTTGCGCCGCAGCGCCCATGATCACGTCCTCGACCGAGCCTGGCTCGATGCCCGCGCGCTCAACCACAGCCCGCACCACATGGCCACCGAGCACCGGGGCTTCGGTATCGTTGAACGAGCCACGGAAGGATTTGGTCAGGGCCGTACGGGCCGTGGAGACGATTACAACGTCATTCAGGTTCATGTCAGCACTCACTGTTCAATAGGGTTGAAGGTGTAACGGCTGATGGTGTCCACCACACAGCCGGGACGCTCGCTGCCTTCGATTTCAACGCTGATGCGCACCACCGCCTGTAAGGCCGCCCCGAGCGCTTCGACCTGCATGATCTGGCCATGCCCGCGCACCCGCGAGCCGACTTTGACCACGGCCGGAAAGCGCAAGCGGTCGCTGCCGTAATTGACCCCCATGGCCAGATTGGCGAACTGCATCAACTGCGGCATAAACAGATTGGCCAGTGCCAGCGTCAAATAGCCGTGGGCAATGCAGGCACCAAACGGGCCGTTGGCCGCTCGCTCAGGGTCGACATGAATCCATTGATGATCGCCCGTGGCTTCGGCGAACAGATTGATGCGTTCCTGCGTCAGCTCCAGCCACTCGGTCCGGCCCAGATCCTGCCCCTGGGCGCCAAGCAATTGCGCGGCGCTGCTGAAGAGTGTGCTCATGGGTTCCCCTCAGGCCTGCTGCGAACTGACCGGTAAGACTTCACCGACCATATAAGAGGCGTAGTCGCTGGCCAAAAACACCATGACGTTGGCCACTTCCCAGACTTCAGCCGCGCGACCAAAGGCTTCGCGGCTGGTCAATTGCTCCAGCAACTCGCTGCTTGAGGCTTTTTTCAGAAAGTCATGCAAGGCAATCGACGGTGCGACGGCATTGATCCGCACCCCGCTTTCGGCCGCCTCCAACGCGCTGCAACGGGTCAGCGCCATCACGCCGGCCTTGGCTGCGGCGTAATGGGCCTGTTCTTTTTGCGCCCGCCAGCCCAGTACCGAGGCGTTGTTGACGATGGCCCCAGCGCCGCGTCGTTCCATGTGCGGCAGCATGGCGCGGGTCATGCGCATGGTGCCGGTGAGGGTGATGTCGAGCACTGAAGACCACTGTTGATCGGTCATCTCGGTGAGGCGCACCTGACCGCCCAGCCCTGCGTTGTTGATCAGCACATCAACGCCGCCCAAAGCGTCTTCGGCGGCAGCGATGAGGGCTTGCACGTCGGCTTCGACCGTGACGTTGCACAGTTGGCCGTAGACCGCTTGCAGACCGGTTTCAGTTTTGAGGCGCTCAACCGCTTCTTCGAGGCGACGTGGGTGAATATCGGAAATCATCAAGGCGCGACAGCCTTCTTCGGCGCAGCGTTTGGCGGCGGCATAGCCGATACCTGCACCGGCGGCGGCGGTGATCAGGATCGACTTGCCGGCCAGTAGCTGGTGGCCGGGGACGTAGGGAGGTGCTTGTCTCATGGTTGAATTCTCTTATTGTGATGGCAAACAAAAGCCCCTCACCCTAGCCCTCTCCCAAAGGGAGAGGGGACTAAGAGCAGATCAAAGCCCCTCACCCTAGCCCTCTCCCGGAGGGAGAGGGGACTAGAAGCGGATCTGCTTTTGCCTTTAGCCCCCTCTCCCTCCGGGAGAGGGCTGGGGTGAGGGCAAGGGATCTCAGCTCCCCCAAACCCTTTGCGGCTTGGGCGCTTCAGCCAATATCTGGCTCATGGCGACGCCCACTTCTTCAAGCTGCCATTGCGCGCCCTTGTCACGGGTCACTCCGGTTCGCCAGCCATCCCCCAATGACAGCCGCCCGCCCTGGCTCTCGATAATCTGCCCGGTCACATCACGGGACAGGCTGCTGCCCAACCACACCACCAACGGAGCGACATTTTCGGGCGCCCAGGCATCAAACCCGCCGTCGTCAGGCTTTTTAACAACGTCCGGCATGGCACTTTCCGTCATCGAGGTGCGCGCCGCCGGGGCCAACGCGTTGGCCGTAACGCCATAACGCGCCAGTTCAGCCGCCTGTACCAGCGTCAGCGCGGCAATCCCGCCTTTGGCCGCGCTGTAATTGGATTGCCCCACCGAGCCCTGCAAACCCGCACCGGAGCTGGTATTGATAATCCGCGCATCTACGGGATGCCCGGCCTTGGCCTGATCGCGCCAACGCTTGCCCAGAATATTGGCCAGACAGAAGTGCCCCTTGAGGTGCACGCGCATCACCGCATCCCAGTCATCTTCGCCCAAGCTGATAAACATCCGGTCGCGCAAGATCCCGGCGTTGTTCACCACCACATGGACTTCACCGAACGCAGCCAGCGCGGCATCGACGATCAATTGCGCCGTCGCAATCGTGGTGATGTCATCGGCGTTGGCAATCGCCTGCCCGCCGCGCTCACGAATTTCGCCCACCACCTCTTCAGCCGCTTCACGGCGAATGTCGTTCACCACCACATTGGCGCCCTGCTCGGCAAACGCCAGGGCATAAGCGCGGCCCAGGCCACCGCCTGCGCCGGTAATAATCACGGTACGTCCTGCACAAATGGCCATCTCGGTACTCCTAAAGACGCTCAATGATGGTTACGTTGGCTTGCCCGCCGCCTTCGCACATGGTCTGCAACCCGTAACGACCGCCACTGCGTTCCAACTGATGGAGCAGGCTGGTCATCAACCGGGCACCACTGGCGCCCAAGGGATGGCCCAAGGCAATAGCGCCGCCATTGGCATTGGTTTTCGCCGGGTCATAATCCAGCTCCTTGGCCCATGCCATGACGACCGAGGCAAAGGCTTCGTTGATTTCCACAAGGTCGATGTCTTGCATGCGCATTCCGGCTTTTTTCAACGCCATGCGCGTAGCCGCAATCGGTGCCGTGAGGTGCCAGATCGGATCGTCGCCCATCACGCACAGGTGATGGATACGGGCTCTGGGGGTCAGGTTATAGCGCTTGAGCGCCGCCTCGGAGACCACCAGCAAAGCGGCCGAAGCGTCACAGGTCTGACTGGAAACGGCTGCGGTGATCGACGGAAATTCAGCGGACACCGGCTCCAGTTCAGCCATTTTGGCCAAGCTGGTCTGACGCGGTGTTTCATCGTCCCATACGCCTTCGCACGGCACGATTTCAGTGACAAAACGGCGCCCGGCAATGGCGTCCAGCGCACGCCGATGACTTTCCAGTGCGTAAGCTTCCATCTGCTGGCGGCTGATGTGCCAGTGATCGGCGATGCGCTGCGCCGCGTAAAACTGATTGACCGGCTGGTTGCCAAATCGCGCCTGCCAGCCCTTGCTGCCGGAAAACGGATCACTGAACCCCAGCGGCTGCCCCGCCAACATCGCCGATGAAATCGGGATCTGGGTCATGGTTTGCACGCCACCCACCGCAATCACATCCTGGGTACCGCTCATCACCGCTTGCGCGGCAAAGTGCAGCGCCTGCTGCGATGAACCGCACTGACGGTCAATGGTGGTGCCCGGTACGGTCAAGGGCAGCCCCGCCGCCAGCCAACTGGTGCGGGCAATGTCCCCGGCCTGGGAGCCAATGGTGTCAACGCAACCAAATATCACATCGTCGTATTCGTCGGCGGGGATCTGGTTGCGCTCCACCAGCGCTTTAAGCACATGGGCGCCCAGGTCAATTGCATGCACATGGGCCAACCCGCCTTTACGCTTGCCGGTCGGGCTGCGCAAGGCATCAACAATATAGGCTTGAGGCATCATCATTCCTCGAAGGTGTGGCCTGGGCCCAGAGGCGCAGCACCGCTGAGTACGTGGTCAGCCACGCGTCTTTTATGCAGGGCGCGATCGCCCCAGGCGTTGTCCAGTGCCCACGCGCGCTTCATGAACATTTGCAGGTCAACTTCCCAGGTGTAACCCATGGCGCCGTGTACCTGAATGCCGTGACGAGCCGCCAGCCAGCTGGCCTCACAGCACGCCAGACGCGCTTGCGAGACCCAAACAGCGGCGTGTTGCTCACCGTGAGCCAGCGCATACGCCGCGCGATACAACACCGGCTTGGCAAACTCAATCTGCGTGGCCACATCGGCCAAGTGATGTTTGACCGCTTGAAAACTGCCTATCGGTTTGCCGAACTGTTTGCGCTGCGCGGCGTAGTCCACCGAGAGGTCGAGCATGCGCTGAGCCAGACCGAGCAATTGCCCGGCCACCGACAGCGCCCCCCGGTTCAAGGCCTGCGCCCATAAGTGGCGACCCGCAGGGCCGTCGGCCACCAGCGTTGAAGTGCTCGACTGCCAACTGACACGGGCCAGACGCCGTGAGGCATCCAGGCTGCTGAGGGGTTGCACATCGACCTGGCTACGGGGTACCACGTGGACTTCGTCGCCCTGGGCCAGCAGCAGCAAATCCGCGTGAGCCGCATCGGCCACCAGCGGGTTGACCGGGTGACCAAGCGCAATGCGCAGGCTGCCGTCTGCAATGCCGCTCAGCCATTCCTTGCGGGTGGCGGTGTCCGGTGCCAAACCGGCAATCATCGCGCTGGCTACATAAGCGGTGTCGCTGAGTGAATCAGGAATGGCGTAGTAGCCCAGCTCCTGGGTCATCAATGCCCACGCCACATCGTCCATGCCCAAACCGCCGTAAGCCTCGGGCACTGAGAGCGCAGTCAACCCCTGCGCCGCAATCTTGTTGCGCAAGTCTGGCGAACGACCGAGATCGGTTTCCCAGATTTCGCGGAGCATTTCGGGTGCGGCTTCAGTCATCAAAAAACGACTGATGGCTTCGCGAAACGTTTGCTGGTCTTCGGTAAAGGTAAAGTCCATGCCCGGCCTCACTTCGGCAGACCGAGCATGCGCTCGGCGATGATGTTGCGCTGGATCTCGTTGGTGCCGGCGTAAATAGGCCCTGCCTGAGCAAACAAAAAGCCTTCGAGCCAGTTGTAGCCACTGTCCGTTTGCCCGGTCAATTCGCCCAGAGCACCGAGAATACGCATGGCGATTTCGTGCATGCGCAGGTCAAGTTCCGACCAGATGATTTTATTGATGCTCGACTCGGCACCAATCTGCGCTCCACGGTTCAGGCGTCCCACCGTGTGATACGCGGACAAGGCATAGGCCTGGGCGTCCGACCACGCCTTGCACACCTCGTCCCCCAGGGTTGGGTCGCGGTCGGCACTGAAGCGATGGTGTTGATACAACTCCACCAACTTGCGCGCGGTGTACTGAAAACGGGCAGGCGAACGCAACAGCAAGCCCCGCTCAAAACCCGCCGTAGCCATCGCCACGTGCCAGCCCTGCCCTTCATCGCCAATACGGTTTTGCAGCGGGATACGCACGTCATCAAAAAAAACTTCGGCGAAAGCATCTTTACCGTTCAGCGCCTTGATCGGCCGCACCGTGACGCCCGGCGCATTGAGCGGCACCATGACAAACGACAAACCATGATGGCGGCTGGACGACGGATCGCTGCGAAACAGGCCAAACAGCCAGTCGGCAAAAATCGCTCGGGTCGACCAGGTTTTCTGACCATTGAGCACATACTCGTCACCCTGACGAGTGGCTTTACTGGTGATGGCGGCCATGTCGGAACCGGCGTTCGGTTCAGACCAGCCTTGCGCCCACATGTCGGCACTGGCGGCCATGCGCGGCAGAAAACGTTTTTTCTGTTCCTCGGTGCCGAACTCCATCAAGGTGGTGCCGAGCAGCAGCTGACCGTTCTGGTTAACCCGCATGGGGGCACCGGCGCCGTAATATTCTTCCTCGAAGATCAACCACTCAATCAGGTCGCAGCCGCGCCCACCCAGTTCGGTGGGCCACATGACCATCGACAGGCGATTCTCAAACAGCTTGGCTTCCCACTGGCGGTGCTGCTCAAAGCCTTCGCGGGTGTCGTAACTGGCCAAGGGACGGCTGGGCAGATTGGCGGCCAGCCATTGCCGCACTTCCTGTCGAAAGGCCTTTTGTTTCGGGGAGTAAGTCAGGTCCATCGTCAGCTCCTCAGAACGTAGCGTCGCGTTTTTCAACAAACGCGCGGCGGGTTTCAGCGGAGTCCGCACAGGTGTAAGCCTGTAAGGTAAAACCCTGTTCCCAACGGTATTTATCTTCCAGGTTGCCGTCTTCGATACCGTTGAGCGCTTCTTTGGCGATGCGGATCATGGCCGGGCTTTTGCTGGCGATTTTGTGGGCGATCTGCAACGCGGTTTCGCGCAGTTGCTCACGGGGCACAACACGCTCGATAAAGCCGTATTGCTGAGCTTCCACGGCTCCGATCTTGTCGCCGGTGAAGAACAGATAACGGACTTTTTGCACCGGAAACAGGCGCTGCAAATGTGCGCCGCCGCCCATCGCCCCGCGGTCCACTTCGGGCAAGGCGAAGGTGGCGCAATCGGAGGCCACGACAATGTCGGCGGCGCCGGTAATGCCAATGCCACCGCCCAGTACAAAGCCATGCACGGCCACAATCACCGGCACCGGATTGCGATGCACCGCCTTGAAGGTGGCGTAGTTACCGGCATTGACCTGCACGATCAGTTCGGGGTTGGCGTCCAGTTCCTTGATGTCGACGCCAGCGCAGAAACCCCGGCCTTCGGCTCGGATCACGATGACGCGTACGTCCGGGTTGGCGCCCAGGGCCTCAATTGTGTGCGCGAGGTCCAGCCATTGCTGGCTGTTGAGCGCATTGACGGGGGGCCGATCAATCACCAGCTCAGCGACGCCGGCGTCGATGGCGGTGTGAAATGCAGTGTGGGTTGCGCTGATCACAGGTGCTCCTGAAATGGCCGTAGGCATGGGAGCAGTATGGGAATGTGCAGGGGGCCAATCATCGTCCATAAAGACTAAGCACAACGTCTGGCCCGGACGTGTCAGCAGGGTTGTAGCTGCCCGTCAGGTTCGCTGGCCCAGCGATCCGAGGTTAACGGCTGAATGGACTAGTCCACCCAAAGGTTTTCTCCACCTTGGGCCACTCTCATGCTTGCGCCTTAAACCGTATTCATTTATGAGAGCCCCCCTATGGAGTTAGCCCTGACTGACGAGCAACGCATGATTGTGCAGTCTGCCGAGCGCTTTTTGGCTCAGGTGGCCGACAGCACAGCTGTGCGCACGGCAATGGCCAGCGAGCGCGGGCATGACGCTGACACCTGGGGGCGCATTGCCCGCGAACTGTACTGGCCGGCGCTGGCCATTCCTGAGGCGTATGGCGGGCTGGGCCTGGGGTTTGTCGAAGTCAGCCTGCTACAGGAACAACTCGGCCGTCGCCTGCTGCCCTCGCCGTTCTTCGCGACCTGCTGCCTGGCCACCCCCGCCCTGCTGCTGAGCCAGAATCAGGCGCTCAAGGAGCGCTGGTTGCCCCTGATTGCAGCAGGCGAACTCAGCGCCAGCCTGGCTTACACCAGTTCAACGCGCTGGGATGACGCCGGCGTGCAGGTCTACGCCCAAAGCCACGGCGGCGGTTACCGCCTCAATGGTCACTACCTTTACGTGATCGACGGCGCCGACTGTGACCTATTGATCATTGCCGCACGCACACCGGGCAGTGTCGGAGAAGCCGGTATCCGTCTGTTCGCCGTGCCTGCCGACACCCCCGGCATCAGCCGCCAGCGCCAACCAACTTTGGACCAAACCCGCAGCCTGGCGACCATCACCCTTAAAGACGTAGCCCTGAGCGATGAGCATTTACTCAGCGAACCCGGACAAGGCTGGCCCCTGTTGCGCACTGTGCTGCATATGGCCGCCATCGGGCTGGCCGCCGAGCAGACCGGAGGCGCCCAGCAGTCGCTGGACCTGACGTTGGAATACATAAAAGGTCGTGAACAGTTTGGCCGCAGCATTGCCAGTTTTCAGGCGGTCAAACACCGTTGCGCTGACCTGATGCTCGCCATTGAATGCGCACGCTCGGCCAGTTACTACGCCGCCTGCATTGCCGATGAATGCTTGAAAATCGATGGCGATCCACTGGCCCGACGAGAACTGGCCGAGGCGGCCAGCGCAGCCAAAATCCACGCCAGCGAAGGGTTTTACCAGTGCGCCGCCGAGTCCATCCAGTTACATGGCGGCGTCGGCTTTACCTGGGAATACGACCCGCACCTGTATTTCAAACGTGCCCGTGCCAGTGAACAGCTGTTGGGCAGCCCGGACGTTCACCGCGAGCAACTGGCCAAACTGATTTTTGGAGAATACCCATGAACACCGGCTTTAGCGCGGCAGATGAACAGTTTCGCCAGCAGGTGGCAGCGTGGATGCAGCAACACTTGCGCGGCGAATTCGAAGCCCTGCGTTTTCGCGGCGGGCCGGGCGATGAGGACTTCGCGCCCGATCAGCGCAAGGCGTGGGAGCAGGTCGTGGCCAGTGGTGGCTGGATCGGTGCCGGCTGGAGCACTGAACATGGCGGGCGGGGGTTGAGCATCAACCAGCAAGTGATCTTTTATGAAGAATACGCTCGCGCTGGTGGGCCCGGTCGCATGGGTCACATTGGTGAGGGGCTGGTCGGCCCGACCATCGCCGCCTTCGGTACCCCTGAACAACAACAGCGGTTTTTGCCGCCGATTCTGGCCGGTAAACATTTTTGGTGTCAGGGCTACTCCGAACCGGGCGCCGGGTCTGACCTGGCCAATATCAAAACCCGCGCCAGCCTCGATCCCCATAGCCATCAATGGCTGATTAACGGCCAAAAAGTCTGGACGTCGCTGGCCCACGAGTCTGACTGGTGCTTTGTGCTGGCCCGCACTGAAGTGGGGAGCGTGGGGCATCGCGGCTTGTCGTTTTTACTGGTGCCGATGGACCAACCCGGCATTCGGGTGCAACCCATCCGCCAGATGACCGGCACCAGCGAATTCAATGAAGTGTTTTTTGATCAGGCGCACACCTCGGCAGACAACCTGATAGGACAGCCCGGTGACGGCTGGAAAATTGCCATGGCCTTGCTGGGCTTTGAACGCGGCGTATCAACGCTGGGCCAGCAAATGCAGTTTCAAAATGAATTGGACGAAGTGGTGCGCATTGCCAAGCACAATGGCGCCGCGCAAGACCCGATCCTGCGCCAACGCATTGCCCGCGCCTGGAGCGGCTTGCGGGTGTTGCGCTACAACTCGTTGCGCATGCTGTCGGGGGTGCAGGACGGCAGCCTGCGGCCCGAAGCCACCATCTACAAACTGGCGTGGTCCAGCTGGCACCTTGAGCTGGGCAAACTGGCCATGGACGTACTGGGCCCAGAGGCGGAACTACTGGAGTCAGGCCCGTATCAATTGACACGTCTGCAAGCCCTGTTTCTGTTCACCCGCGCTGACACCATTTATGGCGGCAGCAGTGAAATTCAGCGCAACATTATTGCCGAGCGCGCCTTGGGCATGCCGCGCGAGGCCAGATAACACGGGGGGGCAACCCTTCGCAGGGTGCTGAGCCGCAAGGGCGTCAGCACCGCTGCGCGAATAAACCACTGAGCGCGCCCTGTCAGTCGGCAAAAGCAATACCTCATGTTTCGCCCTCTTGCTTAACGTAAAACTGTCCCCACCTGACAGATCTGTCATCTCGCCATCAGTTGCCTGACAGGCCCGGTGGTGCAGCCTTCACATTTACGTTAAGAGGTAGCCCATGAAAACCCCACTGCGTCTTGTGGCTTTATCAGCCCTGCTGCTGACTTCAATGGCGCAAGCTGCTGAATCACTGACCATCGACGTACACCGCGATGCCAACTGCGGGTGCTGTAAATCCTGGATTTCACACCTGCAAGCCAATGGCTTCAAGGTCAATGACCATGTAGAAGCCGACATGAGCCAATTTAAACAACAGGCCGGGGTTGAACCGCGTCTGGCTTCGTGCCACACCGGGATCATCAACGGCAAATTCGTTGAAGGCCATGTGCCCGCCGATCAAGTGAAAGCGTTGACTCAGCGTGACGACCTCAAGGGTATTGCCGTGCCCGGTATGCCGATGGGCTCACCGGGAATGGAAATGGGCGATCACAAAGACGCTTATCAGGTGATTGGCCTGCGTAAGGATGGTCGCGAAGAAGTGATCGCCGAATACGCCGGAAATTAAACACCACGCCCTATAAATGCACCGCAATGGTGCATTTATAGGTTCTTATCAATCTGAACAGTGCCCTTTAAACCCCGTCCGTCGTGGCCGCTTCATGCCCCATTTACACCGGGCATTTCAATGATTCATATTTTTGTCCTACAAGATTCAAACATCCCTCCTACACTCCAGCCTGTCGTATTTCGCCGTTCTATTTTCGTTGTTAAAAAAACGAACCTTCTGTCTCTGAGGCAGGTCAAGTGAATAAGAGGGCACGCTGCTTCGTGCAATCCTTGCTACGACCTGTTTACGTCAGTCGTTCATACCATCGATTAATGATGTATTTCGATGGTGTGCATCATCCAAACGGAAAAGGGTGATTGGCTGCCGGAAGGAAAGCGCTAGCCAACAACTATAAAGGGAGTGAGTCATGATCAGTGCTGCTGTGCCCAATCAAGATGAACGGCTGGGTATACCTGCCGTAGACCGAATTTCGTTGTCTGACCTAACCCCTGCCGGCGGTAAAGCGGTTCTGCCGGCCGGGAGCGCCAACCCCAATAAAAAGAAAGTCTTGTTTGTGACGTCTGAATTGGCCGATCTGGTCAAGACCGGCGGGTTGGGCGATGTCTCCGCTGCACTGCCACGGGCCATGCGCCATTTGCATGATGTGCGGGTCTTGATCCCCGGCTATCGCCAAGTGCTGAACAGCGATAACCCGATTCACATCATTGGTGAACTCGGCGGCCATGCGGCCCTGCCCGCTTGCAAAATCGGGCGCATGGACCTCAAGGACGGCCTGGTCATTTACGTCCTGATTTGCCCGGAATTGTATGAACGTGACGGCTCTCCCTACGGCGCCAATAACGGCCGGGACTGGCCCGACAATCACATTCGCTTCGCCCGACTGGGGCTGGCCGCGGCTGATATCGCCGCCAACCTCGCGCAGATTCACTGGCAGCCTGATCTGGTGCACGCTCACGACTGGCCTGCAGGGCTGACACCGGCCTACATGCATTGGCGTGGCCAACGCACGCCTACCCTGTTTACGATTCACAACCTCGCTTATCAAGGTGTATTCAGTCGCGCCAGCTGCCCGGAACTGGGCATCCCGCACCATGCCCTGCAACAGGACGGCATGGAGTTTTACGGCAAACTGTCCTACCTCAAGGCGGGCATGGCCTATTCCAGCCATATCACCACGGTCAGCGCCACCTATGCGCAGGAAATCACCACCCCTGAATTCGGCTGCGGGCTTGAGGGCTTTCTCTCCAGTAAAACCCAGCAAGGCTTGCTCAGCGGTATTCCCAACGGGATTGATGAAAGCTGGGAGGCGTCCACCGATCCGCATCTGACGGCGCCCTTCTCCATCGGCGACTGGGAAGGCAAAGCCCGCAACACCGAGCATGTGCGCGAGCTGTTTGGCTTAACACCGTCCAAAGGTCCGTTGTTCGCCGTGGTTTCGCGCCTGGTGTACCAAAAAGGACTGGACCTGACTGAAGCCGTTGCGGCCTTTATCGTCGCCTCGGGCGGCCAGATCTGCATCATCGGCCGGGGCGAGCCCGAAGAGGAACAGGCCATGCGCGAGTTGGCCCTGCGCCATCCCGGGCAAGTGGGGGTGAATATCGGCTTCAATGAAACCGACGCCCGGCGCATTTTCGCCGGCAGTGACTTTTTATTGATGCCTTCTCGTTACGAGCCCTGCGGCTTGAGCCAGATGTACGCGCAACGCTTCGGCTCGCTGCCGGTGGCGCGCAACACCGGCGGCCTGGCTGACACCATTGAAGATGGCGTAACGGGCTTTCTGTTTAACGAGTCCACTGTTCAAAGCTATGAAAACGCCTTGCGTCGGGCTTTCAAGGTGTTTGCTTATCCCGATTTGCTCAATGCCATGCGTTGCCGCGCCATGTCTGCCCCCTTTAACTGGTGCCAGGCCGTGGAACCGTACGCCGAGCTGTATGAGCGACTGGTGGCCCAATCATTGAGCAGAACCGCACACACCTGACGCCCTTGAAGAGGCCTTTTATCGATGCCTTCACAGACATTGGCTACATGGCCCCACGGCGCCCACTTGCTGGATGCACACCACACACGTTTTGCCTTGTGGGCACCTGACGCACACAGCGTCAGCGTGACCCTGCAAGACGGGCGATCTGTGGCCCTCTCACCTGAGCCTGACGGCTGGTTTGTCGGTGAGGTCGAGTGCCCAAAAGGCACTCGTTATCGCTATTGCATCAATGGCGACACCGAGGTGCCTGACCCGGCTTCTCGGGCCCAGGATGGCGGCATCGACGGTTTCAGCGTGGTGGTAGACCCGCATGATTTCGTTTGGCGCCACCGTCACTGGAAAGGCCGCCCGTGGCATGAAGCAGTCATTTATGAAGTGCATGCCGGGGTGCTGGGCGGTTATGCCGAGGTCGCCAAACAGTTACCGCGTCTGGCGCAGTTGGGCATCACTGCGATTGAGCTGATGCCACTGGCGCAATACAGCGGCGAGCGCAACTGGGGCTATGACAGTGCCTTGCCCTATGCACCCCATGACACCTATGGCTCGCCTGCCGCACTCAAAGCGCTGATCGATGAGGCGCACGGCCTGGGCCTGATGGTGATCGTCGATGTGGTCTATAACCATTTTGGTCCGCTGGGCAATTATTTGCCGACCTATGCCAAAGCCTTTCTCAATTACCAGCATCACACTCCGTGGGGCGCCGGGATCAATTTCGAGCGCCGTGAAGTCCGCGATTTCTTTATTGAAAATGCCCTGATGTGGCTGCTCGATTACCGTATCGACGGCTTACGGCTGGATGCGGTGCATGCCATCAATCACCCCGGTTTCATGCAGGAGTTGGCCCATCGTGTGCGTCACAGTGTCGATCCAGCGCGGCATGTGTGGTTGACCCTTGAAAATGAGTTCAACCAGGCTTTTTTGCTGGAGAAAGACTACAACGCGCAATGGAATGATGACGGCCATAACGTCCTGCACGTGTTGCTGACCGGGGAAACCGACGCCTACTACGCCGAGTTTGCCGAACATGCCAGCCAGCAACTGGCCCGCTGCCTGAGTCAGGGCTTTGTCTTTCAGGGTGAAAAAGACCGCCACGGGCATCCGCGCGGTGAACCCAGCGGTCAGTTACCCCCCAGTGCCTTTGTGCTGTTTTTGCAAAATCACGACCAGGTGGGTAATCGCGCCTTTGGCGAACGCCTGCACCAGCTCTGCCCGCCTCAAGCGTTACACGCAGCCACCGCGCTGTTGCTCTTGTCGCCTATGATTCCGCTGCTGTTTATGGGCGACGAAAGTGCCGCGCCCGAGCCCTTTACCTTTTTTACCGACTACACCGGCGAGCTGGCACAGGCCGTTTGCGAGGGGCGGCGCAAGGAGTTTTCCGCCTTCAGCCATTTCGCTTCAGGTGAGCATGCCCCACTGATTCCCGACCCCAATCTTCGCTCAACCTATGAAAGCGCCCGGCCCTCTTTGCCAAACGCTGATGACGAAGAACGTCAGCGCACGCTCGCGCTGTATCAACACCTGCTGCGCATCCGCCATCAGTCGATCATTCCACGACTGGACGGTGCCCAGGCATTGGGTGCTCAGGTGTTGGCGACAGGCGCTGTCGCGGCCCGCTGGCGCATGGGCGATCACAGCGTGTTGCATATCGCCCTCAACTTGAGTGCTCAAGCGGTGCCTTACAGCGCCCCGGCCGAATCCGAAGTCCTGTATCAAACCCCGCCGCAGTTGCTCGCGCACCTTCGCGAACATGGCCTGTTAGCGCCTTACAGCGCGCTCGTCGCTCTGGTTCGCAGCCCTTATCACCCCACGTCCCTGGAAAGTGCCCATGAGTGAATCACAGCTTGAAATACTCGCTGGCCGTGCAGGTTTGGCCGTGGACTGGGTCGATGCCAACGGCCGTCCACAACGCGTCGAGCCTCACGTGCTGCAAGCCGTGCTGGCCGGTCTGGGCTTGCCCGCCGACAGCGGCGCAGCCATAGAAACCAGCCTGTTGAACTTACAGCTCGAGCAGCAGAATAAACGCCTGCCGCCCCTGTTGACCGCCGATGTGGGCAAAGGTCTGGACCTGACGCGCTACTTCAACCCCCACAGTCAGTGCGTGGTCTATCTGGAAACCGGCGGCTCGCTGGATATTCAGCTGGACGCCGATGGGTATTTGCCCGGCATGATTCCGGTCGGCTACCAC
Source organism: Pseudomonas helleri (assembly GCF_009600315.1). Lineage (GTDB taxonomy): Bacteria > Pseudomonadota > Gammaproteobacteria > Pseudomonadales > Pseudomonadaceae > Aquipseudomonas > Aquipseudomonas helleri_A. The sequence continues at coordinate 48,461 of NZ_WIWC01000030.1, forward strand.
CGTGCGCAAGTGGATGACCAACACTTTACGTTGGCGGTGGCCCCACCCCGCTGTTACAGCATGGCCGATGCGCTTGACACCCCAACCCCGCGGGCCTGGGGTTTGAGCGTGCAGCTGTATGCCTTGAGGCGCGAAGGCGACGGCGGTTTTGGCGATACCCAAGCGCTAGAACGCTTTGCCAAAGCCGCCGGTGAACGCGGAGCCGATGCCGTGGCCATCAGCCCCATGCATGCCATGTTCAGTTGCGACCCCCACCGTTACAGCCCGTATTCGCCGTCCAGCCGACTGTTTTTCAACAGCCTGTACGCCGCACCCGCGATGGTGCTGGGGGAAGTGGCCGTGCAACGGGCCATTGAGGCCACCGGCCTGACCGACGAACTGCATAGGCTTGAGCAATTACCCTTGATCGACTGGCCCGCCGCTACCGTGGCCAAAAACACCCTGCTGCGCCAGCTTTACGAAGATTTTCTGCTGGGCGAGCAACCGCTGCTCGAAGACTTCAATCAGTTTCGCGACAGCGGTGGCGAGGCCCTCGAAAACCACTGCCGCTTTGAAGCCCTGCAAGCTCAACACGTCGCCGACCATCAAGGGCTGGACTGGCGCCAGTGGCCCGAACAGTGGCGCGATCCCAACAGTCCGGCGCTGTTGGTGTTTGCTGAAGAACACGCCCACAGCATTGGTTATTTCGCCTTTAACCAATGGCTGATTGCCCGCTGCCTGGCGCAGACCCATAAATCGGCCCGGGACAGTGGCATGGCCATTGGTTTGATTGCCGACCTCGCCGTGGGCGCCGATGGCGGCGGCAGTCAGGCCTGGTGCCGCCAGGACGAACTGCTGGCACAGCTGACCGTGGGCGCACCGCCCGACATGCTCAATCGTCACGGCCAAGGCTGGGGGATCTCGGCGTTTTCTCCGGATGGGCTCAAGCGCAACGGTTTTCGCGCCTTTATCGAAATGCTGCGCGCCAACCTCGCGTATGCCGGGGGCCTGCGCATCGACCACGTCATGGGCCTGCAACGGCTGTGGGTGATCCCCTTGGGCGCGCAACCCCATGAAGGCGCTTACCTGTATTACCCGGTGGAAGACATGCTGCGCCTGCTGGCGCTGGAATCAGTGCGCCATCGCGCCATTGTGTTGGGCGAAGACTTGGGCACCGTGGCCGACGGCCTACGTGAAAAACTCAGCGAGCGGGCCATTCTCGGCATGCGCGTATTGCTGTTTGAACAGGATTACGGGGCGCGCTTCAGGCCCATCCTCGACTGGCCCGACAACGCGCTGGCCACTACCAGCACCCATGACACGCCGACACTCAATGGCTGGTGGCTGGAACGCGACATCGACTGGAATGCCCGTCTGGGCATGGTCGATGAGCCCACCGCCGTGCATTGGCGTGAACACCGTCAACACGAGCGTGACGGCCTGCATAGCGCCCTGAGTCAGGACCCGCAAAACTTTCAGAACGAATCCAGCGGCGCCGATCAAGTGCTCGATGCCAGCGCGCGTTTTCTCGGGCATACGCGGGCCCCTCTGGTGCTGCTGCCCATCGAAGATGCGCTGGGGCTTGAAGAACAGCCCAACCTGCCGGGCACCGTCAGCACCCACCCGAACTGGCGCCGACGGTTGCCTGCCGAGGCCGAAGCCTTGCTCGACTCGCCCGGTGTGGCCCGCCGCCTGGAACTGCTGGCCTGCGCACGTCTGCAAGCACAGGAGCGCGATCAGTGAATCGTCACCCGGCAGTGGACTGGCGAGCCACCCTGCGTCTGCAATTGCACGCCGGTTTTACCCTGGACGACGCCTGTGAGCAGGTGCCCTACTTTGCCCGTCTGGGCATCAGCCACCTCTATGCGTCACCCTTGCTGACCGCGCGTGAAGGCTCCATGCATGGTTACGACGTGGTCGACCCCACCCGCGTCAGCCCGGCACTGGGCGGTGAAGACGCCCTGCGCCGACTGGTGGCCGAACTGCGCGCACACAACATGGGCTTGCTGCTCGATTTCGTCTCCAACCATATGGCCGTAGGCGGCGCCGATAACCCGTGGTGGCAGGATGTGCTGGCGTGGGGCCGGGCCAGTCCGTATGCGGAGTTTTTCGACATTAAGTGGCATTCAGCCGACCCGCTACTGGAAGGGCTGTTATTGCTGCCATTTCTGAGCGACGACTATGGCCCCACACTGCGGGCAGGCGACATTGCTCTGCGTTTCAATGCCCGGCAGGGAACGTTCCACGCCGAGCACGGCCCGCATCATTTTCCGATTTGCCCGCAGGATTACCCGGCACTTCTGGGTGCCAGTGAGTTGCCTGAGCTGCAGTCTTTGGCACAAGGCTTTTCTGCGCTGACCCAGTTCGGCAATCCCCGCGATCAAGCGGCGGCCTTACACCGCCAGCTGGCAGAGCTAAGCCAATCGCCCGCCACCGTCGCCGCCATCGAGCAACATTTGCAACGCTACGATTCACGTCACAGCGAAGGCTTTGCACGCCTGCATCAACTGCTCGAAAAACAGTCCTGGCGGCTGGCCAGTTGGCGCACGGCGGCGGACGACATCAACTGGCGGCGCTTTTTCGATGTCAACGAACTGGCCGGTTTACGCGTCGAGCGGGCCGCAGTCTTTGAAGCCACTCACGGCAAACTCTTTGAGCTGATCGCTGAGGGTCTGGTTGACGGTGTACGCATCGACCACATCGACGGCCTTGCCGATCCCGGCGGTTATTGCCGCAAACTCAGGCGCCGGATCGACAGCCTCAGCCCGGATCGGCACGTGCCGATCTATGTCGAAAAAATTCTCGGGGGGCATGAGCAACTGCCCCCCGACTGGGGCGTGGACGGCACCACCGGTTACGAGTTCATGAATCAGGTCTCACTGCTGCAACACCAGCCCGAGGGTGAGCAAGCACTGGCCTTGTTATGGGCCGCCCACAGCCACCGGCCTGCCGACTTCAAAGCCGAAGCATTGCTGGCGCGCAAACAGATCCTCAACGGCGCACTGGCGGGCGACTTCGAACGCGTGGCACTGGCGCTACAGGACGTGGCACGCAGCGACATCATGACCCGCGACCTGACGCTGGGCGCCATACGCCGAGCCTTGCAAGCGCTGGTGATTCATTTCCCGGTGTACCGCACTTACATCACCGCCGCTGGCCGCAGTGAGGCCGATGATGCGGTGTTTGAGCAGGCACTGACAGGAGCACGCGAACGCTTGAGCGAAGCCGACTGGCCGGTACTGGACTATCTGCAACAGTGGCTGGGCGGCGACCCCTGGCGCAGCCGACCGCTGGGGCACGCCCGCACCCTGCTCAAACAGGCCTGCATACGCTTTCAACAATTGACCTCGCCCACGGCCGCCAAAGCCGTGGAAGACACCGCCTTCTATCGCTATGGGCGATTGCTCTCGCGTAATGACGTCGGCTTCAGTGCCGAGTGTTTCAGTGCACCCGTCGAGGCCTTTCATCAAGCCTGCGAAACACGTCTGGCGAATTTTCCTGACAACCTGCTGGCCACCGCCACCCATGACCACAAGCGCGGCGAAGACTGCCGCGCACGATTGGCCGTGCTCAGCGAACGCAGCGACTGGTATGCGCACTGCATTGCCCGCTGGCTGCCGCTCGCACGGCAACTGCGGGCCGACCCGCAAGGTCCGAACCGCGCGGATGAATTGATCCTGTTTCAAATCATCCTCAGCAGTTGGCCCCTGCAATTGCTCCCGGATGACAGGCCAGGCCTGGAGCGCTATCACGCGCGCATTTGGCAGTGGCAACTCAAGGCCCTTCGCGAAAGCAAACTCGACACTCAGTGGGCGGTGCCCAATGAACCTTATGAACAAGCGATCAACGCCTTTATCGAACGGCTGTTGCTGCAACCCGAAGGGTTGAACCTGCGTACCGAGTTGTATAACGCAGCGCAAAGCATCGCCCCGGCCGGTGCGATCAACGGCCTTGCCCAATGCCTGCTGAAACTCACCAGCCCCGGCATCCCTGATATTTACCAAGGCTGCGAAGGCTGGGACCTGAGTCTCGTCGACCCCGACAACCGACGCCCGGTGGACTATGCCCGGCATCTACAAATGCTCGATGACACCCTCAGCCCGCAGGCCCTGCTGGCTGACTGGCGCAGCGGAGCGATCAAGCAGGCCTTGATTGCCCGCACCCTCAACGTCCGCGCCCGGCACCCGCAGCTGTTCAGCCGGGGTCGCTATATACCGCTGGCTATTCGCGGAGAACATGCCGATCACCTGCTCGCGTTTGCCCGTCAGTGGCATGAGCAAGTGGCTATCATCGTTGTGCCACGCCTTATCGCCAATCACACCCAAAAACACTTACAACTGCTGGAAAAAACACCCGAATGGGGTGAAACCTTCATCGAACTACCGTTCGACGGAATAGATGCAACATTTAAGGGATTTTTTGGTTCGCCCGCAGTCATTACACATAGGACGCTAAGGGTCAGCGACGCTCTGGACACCTTCCCCGTCAGCCTCATGATCAACACTTGAGTTCAGGAGCTTTGCGATGAGTACTAACGAAAAACGCATTCGTGAATTTGCTTACCAAATCTGGGAGTCCGAAGGACAACCCCATGGGCAGGAAGCCCGGCATTGGGAGATGGCGCACAAACTGGCGCAGGCCGAGGCGTTAGCGCCGACCAAGGCCGAAACGGCCAAAGCGGCCAAAGCGCCGGCCAAGTCCGCAGCCGCCAAGCCAGCCACCAAGGAAGCGGCCGTTAAAAAGCCACGGGCACCGCGCAAGCCGGCCACGCCTTAACGCTGCTCAGTTAACGCCGAACGTCATTTTGAACAGGACCATAACGCCTGACGGGCACTTATTGCCCGTCACTAGCGACACTTTACCCAGGAGCCACTATGTCTCAGCGCAAGTCAGCACCCTCTGCAACACCGGACGTTGAACCCTCGCGTATTCGCGAAGGGCTGCCCTTCCCGCTTGGCGCCACTTGGGACGGGCTAGGTGTGAATTTTGCGTTGTTCTCGGCCAATGCCACCAAAGTCGAGCTGTGCCTGTTCGACTCCACCGGCGAAGTGGAACTGGAACGTATCGAGCTGCCCGAGTACACCGATGAGACCTACCACGGGTACTTGCCCGACGCCCATCCGGGGCAAATCTACGGCTACCGCGTGTACGGCCCGTATGACCCGAAAAATGGCCATCGTTTCAACCACAACAAACTGCTGATCGACCCCTACGCCAAGCAACTGGTCGGCGAACTGAAATGGTCAGAAGCACTGTTCGGTTACACCATCGGCCACCCCGACGCGGACCTGAGCTTCGATGAACGCGACAGCGCGCCCTTCGTGCCCAAATGCAAAGTGATCGACCCGGCCCACACCTGGGGCCACGACCATCGCCTCGTGGTGCCGTGGGAACGCACGATTTTCTACGAAACCCACGTGCGTGGGATCACCATGCAACACCCCGCCGTCCCGGAAAATGTGCGTGGCACCTTTGCCGGTCTGATGGTCGATGAAGTCATCGAACACATCCGCAAACTGGGGGTCACCAGCGTCGAATTGCTGCCCATCCATGCCTTCGTCAATGACCAGCACCTGCTGCAAAAAGGCATGACCAACTACTGGGGCTACAACAGCATTGCGTTCTTTGCCCCCGATCCGCGTTACCTCGCCAGCGGCAAAATTGCCGAGTTCAAGGAAATGGTCGCGCACCTGCACGAAGCCGGGCTGGAAGTCATCATGGACGTGGTCTACAACCACACGGCCGAGGGCAACGAGCAAGGCCCGACCCTGTCCATGCGCGGGATCGACAACGCCTCTTACTACCGCCTGATGCCCGATGACAATCGCTACTACATCAACGATTCCGGCACCGGCAACACGCTGGATTTGAGCCACCCCTGCGTGCTGCAAATGGTCACCGACTCGTTGCGCTACTGGGCGCAGGAGATGCACGTCGACGGCTTCCGCTTTGATCTGGCCACCATTCTGGGCCGCTACCACGACGGCTTTGATGAACGCCACAGCTTTCTGGTGGCCTGCCGCCAGGACCCGTTGCTGCGTCAGGTGAAAATGATTGCCGAACCTTGGGACTGCGGCCCCGGTGGTTATCAGGTGGGCGGCTTTCCACCGGGCTGGGCTGAATGGAATGACCGCTTTCGCGACACCGTGCGCGCCTTCTGGAAAGGCGACGAAGGTCAGCTGGCCGATTTCGCCGCGCGCATGACCGCTTCCGGCGAACTCTTCAACCAGCGCGGACGGCGCCCTTACGCCTCGGTCAACTTTATAACCGCCCACGATGGCTTCACCCTGCACGATCTGGTGTCCTACAACGACAAGCACAACGAAGCCAACGACGAGAACAACCAGGACGGCAGCAATAACAACCTGTCGTGGAACCACGGCGTTGAAGGCCCCACCGAAGACGAAGAAATCAACACCCTGCGCCTGCGCCAGATGCGCAACTTCTTCGCCACCCTGTTACTGGCCCAGGGCACGCCGATGATCGTGGCCGGTGACGAGTTCGCCCGCACTCAGAACGGCAACAACAATGCCTACTGCCAGGACAGCGAAATTGGCTGGATAAACTGGGAGCTCGACGCCGATGGCAAGTCGCTGCTCAAGTTCGTCAAACGCCTGATCAAACTGCGCATGAGCTATCCGATCCTGCGCCGTGGCCTGTTTCTGGTTGGCCATTACAACGAAGAACTGGGCATCAAAGACGTGACCTGGCTGGCCCCCGAAGGCACCGAGATGAGCATTGAGCAGTGGCAAGACCCCAATGGCCGCTGCCTGGGGATTTTGCTCGACGGTCGCGCTCAAGTGTCTGGCGTGCAGCGCGCTGGGGCCGATGACACGGTGTTGATCACGGTCAACGCACAACATGACGCCGTCGATTTCACCCTGCCTGAAGTACCCGAAGGTTGCGGCTGGATCTGCAAGTTCGACACCTTCGATCCGGACTTCAAAAACCGCGATACGTTGGCTTTCAACAGCACTTACAGCCTTAATGGGCGTTCGATGGCGCTGTTCGAACTGATCCGCACCGCCGAGGAATAACCATGGATCTGCACGATTTTTTCAAGACCGTCACCCTGCCTCTGACCACCGCGCAGGCGCTGGGTGATTGCTTGCAAAAGATGGTCGATGCCGGGCTGGACACCCTGCCCTTACCGGGCAGCGGGCGCACACTGGAGCGCTGGCAGCGTCTGGCGTTGGTGGCGGGCAACGACTTGGGTTTGTGCAAACTGTATGAAGGCCATACCGACGCGCTGGCAACGATGCAGGAACTGGATGCAGAGCGTCCGCCCGCCGGCAGCACTTGGGGGCTTTGGGCTGCAGAACCGCCCAATGCCCGCGTGCAGGTGCGCACGGTCAATGGGCACGCCGTGCTCGACGGCCGCAAGTCGTGGTGCTCGGGGGCGGCGGTGGTCAGCCACGGTTTGCTGACCGCGTGGGATGAACAGGGTGCCGTGCAATTGGTGGCCGTTGAAATGCAGCAACCGCAGATCAGCATCACCACCCACGGTTGGGAAGCCGTGGGCATGAGCGCCACCGCCAGTCTTGATGTGCAGTTTGAACAAGCGCGGGCAACCTGCATCGGTGGTCCCGGCGACTACTTGCAGCGCCCCGGCTTCTGGCAAGGGGCAATCGGCATCGCCGCATGCTGGCATGGCGCGGCCAGCGCATTGGCCCACACCCTGCAACAGCACTGTAGCCAGCGCGCCGATCCTCACGCGCTGGCACATCTGGGTGCGGTCAATGCCGCCTTGTTCAGCGCCACCTGCGTGTTCGCCGAGGCGGCCCGGCACGTGGACGCAGCGCCCACGGCTGATGCACAACTATTGGCCCGTCAAACCCGCGCCCATATTGAAGCCTGCGTTGATCAGGTCATTGCACACGTCGGTCGGGCGCTCGGCGCGGGGCCGTATTGTAAAAACCCGCACTTTGCCCGTTTGAGCGCCGACCTGCCGGTCTACTTGCGCCAAAGCCATGCCGAGCGCGACCTGCAAGTGTTGGGCGAACAGGCGGCCCTGCTGCCCGAAAGGAAATGGCCACTATGACCACCAACCTGATTGTGGGTGCGGGCACCGAGCTGGATCACTGGAACAATGCCCGGTGCCTGACCCACATGCCCCACATCGACCTGACCCGTCTGGTGCCTGACGGCGTTCGTGCCGTCATCATCGCCCCGCATCCCGATGATGAAATTCTGGGCTGCGGCGGCGTGCTGCAACTGCTGCACGCTGCCGGTCGATCACTGCTGTTGATGTCCATCACCGACGGCACGGCCAGTCATCCGGGGTCTGCTCAATGGACCCCGGAGCGTCTGCGTCAGGTACGCCCGCAGGAATCCGAAGAGGCCGTGACCCGTCTGGGCCTGAGCGGCTTGAACTGGGTGCGTGGCGGGTTTGAAGACACTCAGGTCGCGAGCAGCGAAGACGCCGTGAGCGACTTCATCAAACAACACCTGCGACCCGGCGACGTGGTATTCGCCACCTGGCGCGAAGATGGCCACAGCGACCACGACGCTGTGGGCCGTGCCAGCAGTCGAGCCGCCAAAGCCGTGGGTGCGACCCTGCACGAGGTGCCTATTTGGGCCTGGCACTGGGCCCACAATGACGATCCCCGGGTGCCGTGGAAGCGTGCGCGCAAAGTGGCTTTAAGCCCTTATGCCATCGCCCGCAAACGCTACGCAGCTCAGGCATTTACCAGCCAGCTGGAACACGACCCGAGCACCGGGCTCGCTGTATTGCCTGCGCCCGTACTGGAACGCTTGCTGCAACCGTTCGAAGTTGTTTTTTTACAGGAATAAATCATGAGTGTGCCAACCACATTTTTCGATCAGCTTTATGAACATAACCCTGATCCCTGGGCCTTTCGTGACCGTTGGTACGAGCAGCGCAAACGCGCGCTCACCCTGGCCAGCTTGCCGCGCCAGCACTATGCATCGATTTACGAACTGGGCTGTGCCAATGGCGAACTCAGTGCCGGCCTGGCCCAACGCACCGACCGCTTATTGTGCTGTGACGCGGCGGCCAAAGCGGTTGAACTGGCGCGAGAGCGTTTGCGTCATTGCCCGCATGCGCAGGTTCAGCAAAGCCGCATTCCGGCGCACTGGCCAGAAGAACACTTCGAACTGATCGTACTCAGCGAACTGGGTTACTACCTGGATGAGGCTGAACTGCATCACCTGATTGAGCGCGTAGTGCGCAGCCTGACCCCAGACGGGCACTTTCTGGCGTGCCACTGGCGACCGGCCATTGAAGGCTGTTCCCTGACGGGCGACTCCGTCCATCACCGGCTGCATGAAAGTTTGGGTCTACACCGATTGGCCCGGCACCTTGAAGACGATTTCATCCTTGAAGTCTGGGTCCGTGACCCTATTTCAGTGGCTCAGCGGGAGGGCCTGCGATGATTGGCGTATTAATCCCGGCCCATAACGAACAAGCACTGCTTGGGCAGTGCCTGCAAGCGGTGCTGCTGGCAGGCCAGCATGCGCGGTTAGAGGGAGAAACCGTCAGCGTGGTGCTGGTACTGGACAGTTGCAGCGATCACTCGGCTGAAATCGCGGCGGGTTTCGACATTCACGTGCTGCACATACAGGCCCGCAATGTCGGAGCGGCTCGAAGTCTGGGCGCCCAATGGCTGCTCAAACAGGGTGCGCGCTGGATTGCCTGCACCGACGCGGACAGCCTGGTGGCTGAAGACTGGCTGGTTGAACAACTGGCGCTCAACAGCGATGCGGTGTGCGGCACCGTGGCCGTAGACGACTGGGGCACCCTGATCGACGCGCCTGCCCAAGCCCGTTACCACGCGGCGTACGAAGCTCGCGACGGGCACCGGCACATCCACGGCGCCAACTTGGGCATCAGCGCCCGGGCCTACCGGCAAGCGGGCGGGTTTGAGCCCTTGAGCTGCCATGAAGATGTTCAATTGGTGAAACAGCTGCAAGCGTGCGGAGCCCGCATCGCCTGGAGCCACCGGCCCAAAGTGACCACCAGCGCCCGGTTGGACTGTCGAGCGGCGGGGGGATTTGGCGATTACCTGAAGTCCCTGCTAGCGTTGCCTGCAGCTGATCAACATCAACCGGACTCGCGTCCCGATACGCTATAACTGCCTGTGCGCCGAACGGCCGGGCGTGTACCGGGTCGAACGTGATTCAACGCACAGGAGAGACCATGACGCTTGATATTGTCGGCAACCCCATCGAATCGCCAGCGCCCGAAACGGCGCCGGCCGTACACCGGGTCAAAGTGCTCACGGTCAACATGCACAAAGGCTTCACCGCCTTAAACCGGCGCTTCATCCTGCCGGAGCTGCGCGAAGCCGTGCGTGCTACCGGCGCTGACGTGGTGTTTTTGCAAGAAGTGCTGGGCGAACATGACAAACACGCCTCGCGTTACGACGCGTGGCCGGCTGTGTCGCAGTATGAATTTTTGGCCGACAGCATGTGGACTGACTTTGCCTACGGCCGCAACGCGGTCTACCCCGGAGGTCATCACGGTAACGCGGTGCTGTCCAAATTCCCGATCAAATCGTATCGCAACCTTGACGTGTCCATCACCGGCCCTGAGCGCCGCGGGCTGTTGCACTGTGTGCTGGACGTGCCGGGGCATAAACAGGTGCATGCGATCTGCGTGCACCTGAGCTTGTTGGAGAGTCATCGGCAGTTGCAAATCGTCTTGCTCAACCAACTGCTCAAATCCTTGCCGCCTGAAGACCCGGTCATCATTGCGGGGGATTTCAACGATTGGAAACTGCAAGGCAATGCGACCTTGCTACAGCGTGACGACTTGCATGAAGTGTTCCTGCGTCACCATGGCCAACTGGCCAAGAGCTACCCGGCGCGGTTTCCGATGTTACGGTTGGACCGGGTGTACCTGCGCAATGCGACGGGTCAAAACCCGATGATCCTTGGGGGCAAACCGTGGACGCATTTATCGGATCATTTACCGTTATCGGTAGAGGTGAATTTATAAAGTGCAGGCTAGTGATCTGGTTTTGATCTGCATGTGATCTGGTTTTGATCTGCTTGTGATCTGGTTTTGATCTGCTTGTGATCTGCTTGTGATCTGCTTGTGATCTGGCTTTTGATCTGCCGCCCCTTCGGGAGGCCGAGTGTAGGTTTCGCGGAGTGGGTCGACCGGCATGGATGCCGGG
>NZ_WIWC01000031.1 GCF_009600315.1 Pseudomonas helleri
TGTCCCCTTCGTCTAGTGGCCTAGGACACCGCCCTTTCACGGCGGTAACAGGGGTTCGAGTCCCCTAGGGGACGCCACGATTACCCGCTTTGCGGGATTTTTAAGGGTCATTCAATTATTGAATGGCCCTTTTGTTTGTCTGGCGTTTACTGCCTGCGTGACCATTTCCCTGGATCAATACATGCCCCGTGCCTTTGCGCAGAGCGGGTGCGTTACACTGCGCGCTTCATTTGTGTGCGTGGAGACAGGGCATGAGTTGGGACTTGGCAACACCGTTCATCATTGATCTGCAAGTGCAGGCCGAGGACATTGACGGATTTGGCCATGCCAATAACGCCGCCTACGTGGTGTGGCTTGAACGTTGCGCCTGGCGCCACTCACAGCGTCTGGGGCTGGATTTAACCGAATACCGCCGCCTTGATCGCGCCATGGCCGTGGCCCGCCATGAAATTGATTACCTGGCCAGCGCCTACGAAGGCGATGAGTTGCAACTGGCCACCTGGATTGTGGATTGCGACCGTCGCCTGCGCATGACCCGTCACTTTCAGTTGATACGCCCCAGCGACGCCAAAACCTTGCTGCGAGCGCAAACCACCTTTGTGTGTATCGAGCTGTCCAGTGGTAAGGCGAAGCGTTTGCCGGCCGAATTTCTTGAAGGGTATGGCCCGGCCATCGTGGCGCGCTGATCAAGACACGTCGTTGATACCGCATCGCGGCCGAACCCCGTAAACTGCCGCACGTTTTTGAAGAGAGTCACCCATGCAAATTGCCTTGGCGCCGATGGAAGGGTTGGTCGATAACATCCTGCGTGATGTGCTGACCCGCACCGGCGGTATCGACTGGTGTGTGACCGAATTTATTCGCGTCACTGAACGGCTGCTGCCTGAAGCCTATATCCACAAGTTTGCCCCTGAGCTGCAAAACGGTGCGAAAACCCGCGCCGGGGTGCCGCTGCGCGTGCAGTTATTAGGTTCTGACCCGGCGTGCCTAGCCGATAACGCAGCCTTGGCCTGCCAGTTGGGCAGTGAGGTGATCGACCTCAATTTCGGCTGCCCGGCCAAAACGGTGAATAAATCCCGCGGCGGGGCCGTGTTGCTCAAAGAGCCGGAGTTACTGCACGCCATCCTGCTGCAAGTGCGCCGTACCGTCCCTGCGCATATTCCGGTGACGGCAAAGATGCGTCTGGGCTTCGACACGCCTGACAGCGCCAATGAATGTGCGATTGCCCTCTCCGAAGGCGGTGCCAGCCAGATCGTGGTGCATGCGCGAACCAAGATGGACGGTTACAAACCGCCTGCGCATTGGGAGTACATCGCTCAAGTGCAGGACGTGGTCAAGGTGCCGGTATTTGCCAACGGTGACATCTGGTCGGTTGAAGATTGGCGTCGTTGCCGCGAAATCAGTGGTGCCGAAGACATCATGCTGGGGCGTGGTCTGGTGTCGCGCCCTGATTTGGCCCGGCAGATTGCGGCAGCTCGTGCGGGCGAAGAGGTGGTGCCGATGACCTGGGCCGATTTGCAGCCCATGATCCAGGATTTCTGGGCGCAGGCCGAGGCGCAGTTGACCCCGCGCTCAGCGCCGGGTCGGCTCAAACAGTGGCTGGCCATGCTGACCCGCAACTACCCCGAAGCGGTGGTGTTGTTCAATGCCATGCGCCGTGAAACTGACTGCGAAAAAGTCCGCCATATGGTCAACAATCCGCCGCAGGACGCTGCCTGAGGGGTGGAAAAAATAAATTAAAAAAAATTGAAAAAAAACCCTTGAAATGGATTTGGCGGTCCCTATTTAGGGGTTAAGCGATGCCGAAACCGGGTCGCAGATACACAATCTCGCTGAAATCAGGAGGCTAAATTATGAGCAACGCATTTTCCATGGCGCCACTGTTCCGTAATTCTGTCGGCTTTGACCGTTTTAGTGACTTGTTTGAAACCGCACTTCGCAATGATTCGAGCGGTGGGTACCCACCTTACAACGTTGAAAAACGCGGTGAAGACAGCTATCGCATCGTCGTAGCAACCGCAGGCTTCCAGCAAGATGACCTGGACCTGCAAGTAGAGAAAGGTGTGCTGACCGTGAGCGGCAGCAAACGCGAAAGCACCAACGAAGAAGGCGTGACCTTCTTGCATCAGGGCATTGCGCAACGGGCATTCAAATTGTCCTTCCGCCTCGATGACCATATCGAGATCAAAGGCGCAAACCTGAGCAATGGCTTGCTGAGCATCGACTTGCATCGAGTCGTGCCAGAAGAAGCGAAAGCAAAACGCATCCCTATCAATGGGGATCAACAAGCCACTCTGCAAAACTGATCTGAGTGAGCGTCTGACAGGAACCCCGTCTTTGGGCGGGGTTCTTCTCAACCCGTCCGGGCGCTGGCCCGTGACGCACTAAAGAGCAGTACGCAGGCATTTGCTTTGAACCCTCTCCCCAAAGCGAGTGCCTGCTTTTTTATTTGCCGGTTTCGTGGCGGGCTTTCAGGTTTTTATCCGCTTTATAGCGCAAGGCCACATCGGGCACGCTGCCGCTTTTACCGGTTTCTACCCACTTACGAATACGCCCTGCATCAGCAAAGTGGGTGTATTTGCCAAAAGCATCAAGAATGACCAGCGACACCGGGCGGTTGCCCATTTCGGTGACCAGTACCAGGCAGTGGCCTGCCTGATTGGTAAAGCCGGTTTTGGTGATCTTGATGTTCCACTTGTCTTTGTTCACCAGATGATCGGTATTACGAAAACCCAGCGTGTAGTTAGGTTTGCGGAACGCCACGGTTTTTTCTTTGGTGGTGCTCAACTGGCTGAGCATCGGGTATTTGCGGGCCGCTGACAGCAGCTTGCTCAAGTCCCGGGCCGTGGACACGTTGTGCATCGACAGACCGGTGGGTTCGACGTAATGCGTATTCATCATGCCCAGGCTCTTGGCCTTGGCATTCATCGCGGCGATAAAGGCGACATAACCTCCCGGATAATGGTGGGCGAGGCTGGCGGCGGCGCGGTTTTCCGAAGACATCAAGGTGATCAGCATCATTTCGTGACGCGACAGCTCGCTGCCCAGCTTGACCCGGGAAAACACGCCCTTCATTTCCGGCGTGTCGCTGATATTGACTGAGATGTACTCGTCCATCGACTGCTTGGCATCCAGCACCACCATGGCGGTCATAAGCTTACTGACCGAGGCGATGGGGACAACAACGTCGGGGTTGCTGGCATAAATGACTTTATTGGTTTGCAGGTCAACCAGCATGGCGCTGCCTGAGGCAATGTGCAGTTGTGAGGTATCGCGTGGCGCTAGTGTGCTTTCAGTCGCTGCGGCAACTGAAGAGGCGGCGGTGCCTGTGAGCACTAAAAAAAGACTCAAAATCGAAAGATGAATTTTCACGCAGATTGACTCAAAAAAGGTGGAAGAGAGCTGCAACCCAGGGGGTGATTTACACATTGGGTTACATTTGCGGAGTATGGACCAAGACTGCTTGAAATTCCTGTATTTGCGGGGGGTTACACGATGTATTTGATGTTAATAGTCTTTTTTGGGCATTAAGCCGATGGCCATTTCTCGAACAGACGGCGGCGCGCACTGAGGGTAGCAGTTTGAAACTGAGCGCCACCTGAACGGGGGCTTGAAGGTCGTGCAGCACGCTGACCCTGGCAATTGTGTAAAATGCCGCCCCTTTAAATGACCGGCCGTCCCGATGACTCCTGAAGCATTAAGCACTCTGCACCTGCATTTATCGACCGCGCTGGAGGCTGCGCCGGCAGAAACCCGGCGCTTGTTCCATGGCCGTGGTCGTTGCTGGCCGGGGCTTGAGCAAGTGACGGTGGACTGGCTGCAAGGTGTGGTGCTGGTTTCGCTGTTCAAGGAGCCTGAACCTGAACAGCTTGAGGCGCTGAAGCAGTTGCTGCTCGACCTTGCACAGTCGCCTGTGTGGCAGGCCAGCGGCGCACACACGCTGGTGTTGCAGCATCGCTATACCCTGCAAAGTGATACCGAGTGGCTGGTGGGTGAGGCGATTGACGAGTGGACGCTGACCGAAGGGGGGTTGCGGTATCTCGTCGACCTGGGCCGCAAGCAGAACAACGGCTTGTTTCTGGACATGCGCTATGGCCGCGATTGGGTGCGAGCCCATGCCGAGGGCAAGCGGGTCTTGAACTTGTTTGCCTACACCTGCGGTTTTTCGGTCGCGGCCATCGAAGGGGGCGCGCAGCATGTGGTCAACCTCGATATGTCGCGCGCCGCGCTGAGTCGTGGGCGTGATAACCACCGGCTCAATGGGCATGACATGAGCAAGGTGAGTTTTCTGGGGCATGATCTGTTCAAGTCCTGGGGCAAGGTCAAAAGCATGGGGCCCTATGATCTGGTGATCATTGATCCGCCGTCCTTTCAGAAAGGCAGCTTTCTGTTGACCAAGGATTATCAGCGCGTGGTGCGCCGCTTGCCGGAACTGCTGACTGAGAACGGCACGGTGTTGGCCTGCATGAATGATCCGGCGTTGGGCTCGGACTTCCTGATTGACGGCATCACGGTCGATGCACCGGCTTTGAGGTTTGTGCAGCGTCTGGACAATCCACCGGAATTTCCGGACGCCGATGCTGAATGCGGCCTGAAGGCGCTGGTGTTCAAACAGGGTATTTGACAGGCAAAAAAAAGCCCGCGGGGGAGGGTGCGGGCGAAGGGTTCATTAAATGAGCAAACCGAATATAGCGCGCGTTACCAGCAAAAACTGTGAAACAAATTTCATGCGGGTGTAGCCGCTGCCAAAGGCCGTAGGCGCAGGGCTACACGAATCGAGTATTACTTGGTGCGTGACGACTCGAACAGGAACCAGACGCGCTCTTCAGCTTCGTCGATCCAGTTTTCCAGCAGACTGGTGGTGGCGACATCGCCCAGCTCCGAGCACATGTCGTGGGTTTCACGCATGTAGCCGGCCAGCTGAATATTGTCTTCGCGCAGCTCTGCCAGCATGTCTTCGGGGGTGACGAAATCAGCGTCGTTGTCCAGCAAACGCTGCAGCCGTTTGATATGGCCGATGGAGCGGATGGTGGTGCGACCCAGCTTGCGCACGCGCTCGGCAATGGCATCGGTGGTGGCATAAATCTGGTCAGCTTGTTCGTCCAGCAGCAGGTGGAAGTCACGGAAGTGCGGGCCGGACATGTGCCAGTGGAAGTTCTTGGTTTTGAGGTAAATGGCAAAGGTGTCTGCCAGTAGAGCATTCACTTCAGCCGCAATATTGATGCAGGCTTCTTCGCTCAGCGCCGTAGGTGTCCGCAGATCGGCCTTTCTGCTTTCCTTGGCGGATTTCAGGTCTTTCATGGTGGTTCCTCGTGATGGCTGTGAATGAAAACAGGTGGGTCATGCCCGCTGACTAAAGACCACGATCAGTTTTCCGTCAAACCTGTCAGACCGCTGCACGTCAGCGGTTACACTCATCGACTGGTTGAATAACAAGATCGTTCAAGACTTTTTTATCTCGAACTGCGACCCTTTGACGCTGCTGACTGCCGGATGCTTTTAAATGCCTACCACTGTTCCTCGCATCGCATTTTCTCGCGGTGCAATTGCCTGTCTTCCTTTGACGCTGGCGTGCGCGCCCTGGGGCTTGCTTGCAGGCTCGACGGCGATTGATGCCCAACTGTCCCCGTTGCAAAGTCAGGGTCTGTCCTTATTCGTGTTTGCCGGTGCTGCCCAATTGGTGGCCATTGGCATGATCAAGGGCGGTGCCAGTGTGATTTCAATTTTGGTGACCACGCTGCTGCTGACCTCGCAGCATTTGCTCTACGCGATGCACCTGCGCCCGCTGGTGGCGCCCTTGCCTGGCAAGTGGCGTTTGGGGCTGGGGTTTTTGCTGACGGATGAGTTCTTTGCGCTGGTCAGCCCGTTTGACCGCCAGACCTTTAATCGCTGGTACGCGCTGGGTGTGGGGCTGTGCATGTACGTGGGCTGGAACATCTTCACCCTGTTGGGGGTGGTGCTGGGCAAAAGCATTCCGGGGCTGGATCAGTTAGGCCTTGAGTTCTCGATTGCAGCGACCTTTATTGCGCTGATTACCCCGATAGTGCGCAATCTGCCCACGGTGGTGTGCGTGGCGGTTTCGCTGCTGTGCGTGGTGCTGTTCAGTGCTTGGCAGTGGGAGTCGGCGATTGTACTCGCGGGCCTTGCCGGCATGTGCGCGGGTTATGTATGCAAGCGCCTGGGAGGGTACTTCGCATGATCTGGGTGATTATTGGCGGGATGACGCTGATTCTGTTTTTCAACCGCTACCTGTTTCTGGAGCCGCGCTTGCCGATTCGCCTGAATCGCGGGGTCAAGGAGTTCCTCGGGTTTGCGGTGCCGGGCATGTTGACGGCAATTTGTGGGCCGATCATTTTTATCAAGGATCACACCTTGAACCTGAGTCCGGCTAATCCTTACCTGCTGGCCGGGCTCTGTGCGATAGGTCTGATGCTCTGGACCCGCAACGTGTTGCTCAGTGTCGTGTTAAGTGTGGCGTTGTTTTACCTGTTTCGCTGGTGGCTATGACCTCCGCGGCAGCGCGGGTGGAGAAGGGGCCGCTGACGGTAACGCCGTCGCTGACGACGTACCAGCAGGCGAGCAGGCCGTCAGCCCTGAGTGGGGCGGGAACAGCGCTGCCAATGACTGACATGACATGAACGTTGGACATATACACCTCCGGCTAACAATGGACTTAGCTTACGGCGGTGGCCGCCGAGCAAAAAATCATTGCGGGTGATAGTGGCCATTGATGTCAGTGTGGATCAGTCGACCACTTGGTCAAGCATGTCCATGACATCCTCCTCGCTCAGCAAACCCTGATGGACAAGATGCTGGGCCAACAACGACACCATTTTTGCGCTGCGATGGCCTTCAAGCTGCTTGAGTTCCGTCAGGGTGTTGTAGACCTTGCTGGAGGTGCACAGGCCTACAATGCGGTGCGGGTTTTGGGTGGGCATGCCGGTCGTCCTTGTTTTTATTTACGTCTTGTGGTCTTCGCTCATGCCGCTGCATGGCGTTACTTTATGCCGCATTTGCAGCGGGTTGATCGGTTCACAAGCGACTTTCATGCCAGTTTTATGGGTCGCGCCCTTGAATTCCCCCCGATTACCAGCGAGGCGGGCCGTAGTAGCCTCTTGGAGGACCGTAATACACCGGCTGCGGCCGACCGTAATGACCTTGATAGTAGACCGGCTGCGGCGCCTGCACATACACCGGCTGTGGCTGGTAGTACACCGGCGGGGCCTGCACATACACCGGTTGCGGCTGCACATAGACAGGCTGTTGTTGCACATACACCGGGCGTTCTTGCTGGCCGGCGATCACCGAACCGATAACAGCAGCACCGACCACTGCGCCGACGATGGCCGGGCCCGCACCCCAACCGCCATGAGCGGAGGCGGGGCCTGTGACAGCCAATGCGCCAATAAGTAAAGCGACTGCGGGGAGAGTACGCATCATGACGATTCCTCGAACTTCAGCACGGCCCGCAGACAGCGTGCGGGGATAACATTCAGACAGCGGTTTTTGAAAAAACTGCGAAGCCCCTGAGTAAATTTTGTGTAAGGTCTTGCGGGGTGCTGACACGTTTAAGCGCTGCGCCTCACGTTCCAGTCATAAATATCATCAGAAAGCATTCAGCAAGGAGATGGGCATGCAAATGAATCCGGATAAAGATACCCGGTTGTGCATATCGCTGTCGGGCCGACCGGGCAACTTCGGACTGCGTTTTCATAATCATCTGTACGAACAACTGGGCCTCAATTTTTACTACAAAGCCTTTACCACCAAAGACCTTACCGGGGCGGTGACCGGTATCAGGGCGCTGGGAATTCGCGGTTGCGGGGTGTCCATGCCGTTCAAGGAAGCCTGCATCGCGCTGGTGGATGAGCTGGATGCCTCGGCGCAGGCGATTGCGTCGATCAACACCATCGTCAATACCGACGGGCACCTTAAGGCCTACAACACCGATTACATCGCCATCGCGCAATTGCTCCAGACCCATCAGGTGCCCAAGGACACGACCTTTGCCCTGCTGGGCAGTGGCGGCATGGCCAAGGCCGTGGCCAGTGCCTTGCGTGATGGCGGTTATCGCAACGGCATGGTGGTGGCGCGCAATGAGCTGACTGGGCCGGCGCTGGCGACCAGTTGTGGCTATTCGTGGCAAGCGCAGTTAGGCGCGCACAGGCCGCAAATGCTGATCAATGTATCGCCGGTGGGGATGGCGGGCGGGGCGGAAGCGGATGATTTGGCGTTTGAAGAGGATGCGGTAGACAGTGCAGAGATTGTCTTCGACGTGGTGGCCATTCCAGTGGAAACACCCCTGATCAAGCGCGGGCGTGCACAGGGCAAGCAGGTGATCACCGGGCTGGAAGTCATCGCGATTCAGGCGGTAGAGCAGTTTGTGCTGTACACCGGCGTTCGCCCAACCCCTGAGCAGTTTCAGGCGGCTGTGGCCTTTGCGCGCAGCTGACAACGTAGCGGGCGAGTCACCTCGCCCGTTCGCGGGTTACTCCAGTTCTGCCAGGCGCGCTTCCAGCGCGGCAATGCGCGCCTCCAGCGCTTCAAAGCGTTCCAGTGAAACACTTGAACCGCTGCTGCGCTCAGCAGGTTGCTGACGGGCAGCCATCAGGGTGTCGATATCGGCCGGGTCGCCCAGTGCGTGCATGTAACGGTCTTCGCGCTGGCCGCTCTGGCGTGGCACCAGTAACGCCAGATCGCGGGCGATCAGGCGTTCGAGCTGGTGCTGCACTTGCTCGGTGTCTTCAAAGTCGTGCATGCGCGAACTGCGGGTCAACAGTTCGTTGAGGGTTTGTGGGCCGCGCAAAAACAGCAGGCCCAGCAGGATCACTTGCGCAGGCACCAGTTCCAGTGCCTTATCGACTCGATGTTCCCAGCGGTCTGCCCGGCTGCCCATCACCAGCCGGGTAAAGCCGCGGCCTTCCAGTGCGCGCAGGCTGTGTCCGACCTGCCCTTGGGTCAGGCTCATCACCGGCTCGCGGCTGGTTTTCTGATTGCATGCCAGCACCAGCGCATTGAGCGTCAGCGGGTAGGTTTCAGGGTTGGTGGCTTGTTTCTCGATCAGCGAGCCGAGAATGCGAATCTCGATGGCGTCGAGCCGGGGTTCGCTGGGGGCGTCGAGGAGGGTGCTATCCGAGGATTGACTTGAAGGCGCTTCCATTTTTCTTCTCCATTTTTAGCCAGCGGCCATTGTGGAGTTTTTTCTGCGCCAGAGCGACTGTCATGCGCAGCAATGACAACGCTCGTCGCCTCGTAGCAACTGACGAGCTCTGCGAGGCTGCGTTCGACGATGCAATCGTCGCAAGATCTGCGGGTGCGGAGTAACGAATAGCCAAAAAAGCTGGCCTTTACGCATTTGACGGACCGGGCTTAATGGTTTTGCGACGGCTTTGCCGCCGAACGCAGCCTCGCAGAGCTCGTCAGCTGCTACGAGGCTTTTGCATGTTGGGTTAACGGTTAACCAGCTTCGCCGGGAGTGCGATCACCAGCAGGCTGCTCAGCAGCAGGCAGAGCGCGAAGAACCACAGCGCGCCATTGCCGCTGCCGGTGACGTCGATGGCAATGCCCATCAAGGAGTTGCTCACCAACCCGGCAATATTGGCCAGTGAGCAGGCCAGGGCAAAGCCGGTGGCTGCCGCGCGGCCTTTGAGAAAGGTTGCCGGTAGACTGAAAAACACCGGCACGGCGCCAATGATGGCCGCCGAAGCAATGCCGAACAGCAACACCGTGGCAAACACGTTATGGCTGTAAAAGGTGGTGCCTGCCATCGCGGCCGCGCCAATGATAAACGGCACAATGATATGCCAGCGGCGTTCGCGGCGACGGTCAGAGCTGGCGCCGATCATCAGCATGCCAATCACGGCGGCGGCGCTGGGCAGGGCGGTCAGTACGCCAATATGGAAGTTGTCCGCCACGCCCGCATTGCGAATGAAGGTGGGCATCCAGAAGGCCATCGCATAGGCGCTGAGCAGGATGGAAAAATCGATACCGCCCAGCATCCAGACTTTCAGATTGAAGAAGCCGTCGCGAAAGCTGTGCTTACTGTGTTTGCCTTCGGCGTCGTCCTGACGCAGCTCGGTTTCGAGCAGGGTTTTTTCTTCAGGGCTCAGCCATTTGACCGAGTGATGACTGTTGGGCAGTGCCCAGAACGTCAAAATACCCAGCAATACGGTGGGTACGGCTTCAAGGATAAACAACCACTGCCAGCCGCGAAGGCCTGCCGTGTTGTCGAACGCGCCCATGATCCAGCCCGACAGTGGCCCGCCGATGACGCTGGACAGGGGCATGCCGATCATGAAGAGGGCGATGATGCGACCGCGCCGATGGGTCGGAAACCAGGTGGTCAGGTAGTACAGCACGCCCGGCAGAAAGCCCGCTTCAGCCGCGCCCAGCAGAAAGCGCACGATATAGAACTGGGTCGGGGTGGTGACGAGCATGGTGCAGGCCGACAGCAGCCCCCAGCTGATCATGATCCGGGCGATCCAGACTTTGGCGCCGATTTTTTCAAGGGCCAGGTTGCTCGGCACTTCGAACAGGATATAGCCCACAAAGAACAGGCCCGCACCCAGGCCGAACGCCGTTTCACTGAACTGCAAGTCGCCGAGCATTTGCAGCTTGGCAAAGCCGATGTTGATCCGGTCCAGATAGGAGGCCAGATAACAAAAGCAAAGAAAGGGAATGAGCTTCCAGGTGATCTTGCGATAGAGCACCTGGAGCGGATCTGCGACAGGGGTCGCAAGGGTTGTACCAGCATTTGCAGAGGGCATGTGTGTCTCCTGGCGGTGACGTATTGTTATGGGTGTAGCCGCGATCAGTGCTTTGGCAGGCTCGTATAGCGGCTTCCAAAGGCAGAGTCAGAAGACTGGGCAGGCCTCGAATCAGGCCCTTGCTCAGTTAGGGCGACCAGTGCTCTGCGGCCTGGTTCAGTGGCGGACTACCCTGTCCGCCGGTCAATCTAGTGGCTGATTTTGAACTGTTTGATGGCCTCCTGCTTGCTGACAACGTCACCGTATTTGCTGTCGATATCGAACAGATTGGCTTCATGGGGTGCGCTGTGACGATCACCGACACATTCGCGCACAACAATGGTTCGAAAGCCGTGTTGCACCGCATCCACCGCCGTGGCTCGGATGCAGCCGCTGGTGGAGCAACCGGCCAACACCACGGTGTCGATACCTTGAGCGTGCAACAGGGATGCCAGGCTGGTGCCGAAAAACGAACTGGCGTATTGCTTGCTGATCACGACTTCGTCCGGGGTAGGCAGCACGGCCTCGCAAAAGGCGGCCAATGGATTACCCTCGACCATGTCTTTCATGACCGGCGCTTTTTTAACCCAGATGCCGCCATCAATAAAATGCCCCGGGTGATAACGAATATTGGTGTGCACCACCAGTATCTGCTGATCGCGGGCGCAGGCCAGCAGTTCGACACTTTCGGCCACGGCACTGACCACGCCGGGAGCGAACAGAGGAGCGCCCTCAAGGGTGTAGCCCTGCATGAAATCGATCATCAGCAACGCTGGTTTCTTACCGAAACCGATGCGTTGGCCCCACACGCCCTGATAGTTGGCGTCGGCACTTAGCTCTTCAGACATGTTTAGCTCCTAGTGATACGCGCCGGAAAGCAAGGCCCCGGCACCCGGCACAACAGGCTCCAGGTCGAGGGCCTTGAGCATGGCGTAGGTGGTGGCGATGGCGGCGGTCAGTACCGGTTTGCCGGTTTGCGCTTCAACCTGCGGCACCACGGGCAACGACTGCATCTGCACACAGGCCGACAGCACGATGACGTCCACGCCTTCAAGGTTCATGCCGCTGACAATGCCGGGCAGGTTGGCCGGGTCATGCTGGGCCACTTGCAGGTTGTCGGGGATCTCCAGCGCGCGCCAGTCCACCACCTCGAAGCCTTCCTCGCGGATGTAATCCACCACCAGTTCAGTCAGCGGTTTCATATAGGGCGCGACGATAGCGATTTTTTTCGCGCCCATCACCTTCAATGCGTCGATGAGGGCGCCAGCGCTGGTGATCACCGGCGCGTTGCCGTCATTTTCAGCCGTGGCCCGGGTCAGGCGCTGTTCGGATTGGCGGTGATAACCCAAGCCCATCGCCATGATTGCCACCAGACAGGCGTAGCCCAGCACGTCGACTCGGGCGTCGGACAGTTCGATGGCGCAGCGGTCGGACTCACCGTCCATGGCAGCCAATTCTTCTTTGCGCACTTGCTTCATGCGCATGCGGCTGGAGTGAAAGGTAAAGCGCTCGGGGCGGATCAACTGGCGCGCGGTCAGCATCGCCGGGATCTCGGTTTCCATGGTGGTGTTGGAGCTCGGCACAATCTGGCCGATACGGTAAGGCTTGATCACGGGTAACTCCTTTGAGGGTGGGCGAGGAAGTCGGTGCAGGCGCTCAGGAACCCTTCGAGGTCATCCCACGGGATCATGTGCCCGGCGTTTTCCACGCGGGCGATCTGAATGCGCGGTTGCAGGTCAAGTATTTCGGCTTCGTCTTCGGCTTCAATCACGCCGCCACGCCCGGCCACCATCAGCAGTGTCGGTACCTTGAGGGCGGGCAAGTCTTGATGAAAGTCCACGTCATGGAAGTCATTGAAAGCGCGAACAATGGCGGGCTCGTAGCAGGTGTGCAGCCATTCGGCGCGCAGTTGCAGTTGCTCCGGCGTCCAGGTTGGACAGAAGGCGCGCATGGCTTCTGCGTCCATGCCGTGCTCAGCCAGTCGGATCGAGTCCACGTACCACGGCAGTTTGCTCGGGTAGGCGCGACGGCCCGGCCCCGACACGGGCGGGTCGATCAGTACCAGACTTCTCACGCCTGCGGGGTGCTGCGCAGCGCTGCGCACAGCAAAGCGCGCGCCCATCGAGTGGCCGGCCAGGTGGTAGTGGTCAAAGCCCATGGCTTGAGCAAACGCAGTGATGTCGTCGGCACAGGTATCGCTGCTGTAATCGAGTTGCGGCCCGCTGGATGACAGGCCGCGCCCGCGCACGTCCAGCACGTAGGTGTCGAATTGAGCGCCAAGGCGTTCAGCGACAAAGCCCCAGGTAATCGCCGGGCTGGTGATGCCGGGAATCAGCAGCAGCACCGGTTTGCTGCCGCTTTGCTGGCCGCCGTAGCGCAAGTAGTGCTGGCGAATGCCGTTGGCGTGAACGTTGCCGCCCTCTATAAATGTGCTCATGCCACCACTTCCGATTCAAGCGCGTGGCTGTAGATGTCGTAGCCGTAGACCCAGGCCGGATCTTCCTGGGTGCGCAACCAGGTGTTGGCATTGGACACGGCTTGCACCCGCGAGGCGCGATTTTTGCGGTTGGCTTCGTACAGGTCGAAGGCGGTTCGGTAGTCGCTCAGGCCGGTTTCCTGCAGGCAGCGAGTGAGCATGGCGGCGTCTTCAATGGCCATGCCAGCGCCTTGGGCCATGTGTGGCTTCATCGGGTGGCAGGCATCCCCCAGCAGTACCAGTCGGCCACGGCTCCAGAGTGGCAGCGGGTTGCGATTGAGCAACGGCCATTTGGTCACGCTTTCGCTGGACTCGATCAGGGCCTGCACCGTTGGGTTGTACCCCTCAAAGGCGTCAAACATTTCTTCGCGACTGCTGTCGACGAAGTTGCCCTGAAAATCCCAGGCGGCGTGCGGCACGCCGGTGACGTAGTAGTACTCATCGCGCTTGGCGGTGGTGTGGTAGACCATCATGTGGCGGTCTTCGCTCCACCACTTCACGCAGTTCTCGAAGTTCAGGTTGTAGCGGGTCAGTTCTTCGCTGCGAATCAGCGCGCGGTGGGCCACCCAGCCGCTGTACAGCGGTTTTTCCGCGCCGAGCAATTCTTCACGGATTTTCGAATTGATGCCGTCTGCACCGATGACGATGTCGGCTTGGGTGCTAGTGCCGTCGCTGAAGTACAGGTTGACGTGGGTGTCGGTTTCTTCGAGGCGTGTCAGGCATTTGTTGAAGTGAGTGGTGCCGGGGGCGATGGTCGACATTTGCAGCGCGTGCAGGTCGCCCCGGTGCACGGTGATGTACGCGGCGCCGTATTCCTTGCGGGCAAATTCCCCCAGTGGAATGCGTGACAGATAGTCCCCGCTGGCGCCGTCCCGGCTGAACCAGAAGTCCGGGTGCGAGCCCATCTCGCTGAGCTGTTGCTCAATGCCCATGCGGCGAAAGATTTTCATGATATTGGGGCCCATGTGAATCCCCGCACCGATGCGGGAAAACGCCGGTGCCTGCTCATACACATCGACCTGGAATCCGGCTTTCTGCAACAGCGTGGCGGCGGCAGCGCCGCCAAGGCCCGCGCCGACGATGGCTATTTTCTGTTGTGTGGGCATGCAAGGCTTCCTTTTTTTTCTGAAAATGGCTGGCGCTGAGCGAGCTGCTTCGTCCAGATATTTACAGTGTATACGCTATATATTTTTATCCTGTATAGACCCTTCGATTAAAAAACCTTGACTGAGCAGGCCGCTTTCCAGTCGGTTTCAGCCTTTAAATGCAGGTAATTGCTGGGGTGCATGGGTTTTAATTCAGAGCAAAAAATAATTTACGTAAAGTCATAAATAGCGTGTACGCTCTAGTTTCGAGGGGTAATGCCTTGCCTGAGTTCTACGGAGCGAGCGAGGGTGTTGCCTGTATGCAGCCAGTCAATTGAGAGGATGAGTGAATGCCGGTAAGCGACTGCGAGTTGACTCAAATGTTTGAGCACGTGTTGTCACTGTCAAAAGTGGATGCGACCCAAAGTGTTGCGGTGCTCAAGAGTCATTATTCCAACCCGCGCACCGTGCGGGCGGCGATGGAAGCCGCCCAGCGGCTGGGGGCCAAGGTGTATGCCGTGGAGCTGCCTTCGTTCAATCATCCAATGGCCATGGGCAATGACATGACGGCCTACTGTGGCGACACGGCGCTGACGGGCAACATTGCCGCCCAGCGGGCGCTGGAAGCGGCAGACCTGATCGTGGACACCATGATGCTGCTGCATTCGCCGGAACAGGAGCAGATTCTCAAAACGGGTACGCGCATCTTGCTGGCGGTTGAACCGCCGGAAGTGCTGGCACGCATGCTGCCCACCCTGGCCGACAAGGCGCGTGTGCAGGCGGCCGAAAAGCTGCTCAAGCAAGCGCGCTCGATCCACGTACGCTCCAAAGCGGGCAGTGACTTCAAGGCGTTGCTGGGGCAGTACCCGGCGGTGACCGAGTATGGTTTTGCCGATGAGCCGGGCCGTTGGGATCACTGGCCCAGCGGTTTTCTGTTCTCCTGGCCCAACGAAGAGACCGCCCAGGGCGTGCTGGTGATCGACGTGGGCGACATTGTGCTGCCGTTCAAGAACTACTCGCGCGAGCAGATTACGCTGGAGATCGACAAGGGGTTTATCACCGCTATTCACGGGGGCTTCGAAGCTGAATACCTGCGCGATTACCTGAAGTATTTCAATGACCCTGAGGTGTATGGCATCTCCCACATCGGTTGGGGCTTGCAGCCGCGAGCGCAATGGACCGCGATGGGTTTGCACGACAAAAATGACGGCATGTGCATGGACGCGCGGGCCTTTGAAGGTAACTTCCTGTTTTCCACCGGGCCCAATACCGAAGTGGGTGGCACCCGCAAAACACCGTGTCACCTCGACATTCCGCTGCGTCATTGCGATGTGTACCTCGATGACCTGGCCGTGGTCACGGCTGGGGTGGTTAACGAGATGTCGTGATCGCACATCTCGTAGCAGCTGACGAGCTCTGCGAGGCTGCGTTCGACGATGCAATCGTCGCAAGATATGAGCGCGATGTTTCAGTCTGGCGTATCGGATCGAACGGTTTTACGACGGCTTCGCCGCCGAACGCCGCCTCGCAAAGCTCGTCAGCTGCTACGCAATGGAGCGCCCGCAGGTTAAGGTCACATCCCGTTCCCCAAAAAACACGTAACCCGAGAGCCCCATGAATTACGATTTTTCCGAGCAGGTAGGCCATTTATTGCGCAAAGCCTACCAGCGCCACATGGCCATTTTTCAGCAGAATATTGGCAATTCCCAATTGACCGCCGTGCAGTTCATCACCCTGTGTGCCGTGCACAATCACGGCCCCAGCTCTTTAAGTGAGCTGATCAAGGCCACTGCGGTCGACCAGGCCACGATTCGCGGCATTGTCGAGCGCCTGCAAGCGCGCAATCTGATCAGTCTGGCGCCTGCCGAACACGACAAACGCAAAGTCATCGTCAGCCTTACTCAGGACGGCGAGCAATTGGTGCGCGAAACCCAGCCCCATGCACTGCAAGTGAGCGAATTGACCATGGCCAACCTCAACCCGGCAGAGCGGGTCGCCATGCTGTATCTGCTGCGAAAAATGGTCGATGACAGCAGCGAATAAGCTGACAAATCTCCTTGGCATCGTTCTTGCTGCCGGTTTGATTAAGTAGTTACTTCATCAAACCGATGGATCTCTTGTTTCTGCGCGTCCAGCGCTTTGTTCCGCCTGTTTCATGAAGTAACCACTTAATAAGATCCGCACAACACAGCGCGGACATTGCTACCTGGGGAAGCCTTGAATGAGCGATCAAACCCTTGCGCCGCTGCAAACGGTAACACTGGACGTCAACGGCCAGCGCGTCGTCGTCAGTGCGATGGCCGATACACCGTTATTGCTGATTTTGCGCAACGATTTGCAGCTCAACGGCCCTAAATACGGCTGTGGTCTGGGCGAGTGCGGGGCGTGCACGGTGATCATCGACGGGGTGGCTGCGCGTTCCTGTGTGTTCCCGCTGTCGGGCGCCGAGGGCCGCACGATTACCACCCTTGAAGGCCTCGGCAATCGCGAGCGGCTGCACCCGGTTCAGCAAGCTTTTATTGATGAGCAGGCGGCGCAATGCGGCTATTGCATGAACGGCATGATCATGACGGCCAAGGCGCTGCTTGATCGCAATCCCGATCCCAGCGAAGAGCAGGTGTTGAACGAACTGTCAGCCAACCTGTGCCGTTGCGGCACCCACATCGAAATTGTTCGAGCGGTCATGCGTGCCGCCCGTCATAAGCCTTGAACGGATGATGACTATGACCCTTACCACGCTCACCCGTGATCAGTTGTTGGCCAAGTCTGGCGTTTTGCTGGTGGTGGACCAGATTCAGCCGCCTTCCGGGCCGGTCGCCAAAGGCGGCGTGCCGGTGCTCAAACCCAAGGAGCAGGGGCTGTTTATTGCGGTCAACGATGACGGTCAGGTGTATGGCTTTAATGGCCACGTCGATCTGGGCACGGGGATCCGCACCTCGCTGGCGCAAATCGTCGCCGAGGAGCTGGATCTGGTCCTGGATCAGGTGTGCATGGTGTTGGGTGACACCGACAATGCACCCAATCAGGGCGCAACCATCGCCAGTGCAACGCTGCAAATCACCGCCGTACCTTTGCGCAATGCGGCGGCTGAAGCACGGCGTTTTCTGCTGGCTCGGGCAGCACGGCTATGGGGTGTCGAAGCGCAGTCATTGCAGATTGAAAAAGGTGTGGTCAACAGCAGCGATGGCCGGCAGCTGAGTTTTGCCGAGTTGGTCGCGGGTGAGCAGCACGTAGTGAGCATCAGCGGCGATGCACCGCTCAAGGCCGTGCAGGATTACCGGCTGGTGGGCCAATCTTCGGCGCGGGTCGACATTCCTGCCAAAGCCACCGGCGAGTTGACCTACGTGCATGACATGCGCCTGCCCGACATGCTCCACGGTCGGGTGATTCGCCCGCCCTATGCCGGGCTGGACAGTGGCGACTTTGTCGGTAAAAGCTTGTTGCACGTGGACGAGTCATCCATTGCGCATATTCCCGGCGTGGTCAAAGTGGTGGTGATCGGTGACTTTGTGGGCGTAGTGGCGCTGCGTGAAGAGCAGGCAGTAAAAGCCGCGCAGGCACTCATCGTGACGTGGAAAGCCTGGAACCAAAAACTTCCCGACATGACGGATGTGGAGCAGGCCATTCGCGACAACCCGCGTATCCAGCGCGTTGTGCTGGATAAGGGCAATGTGCAGCAGGCATTGGCTCAGGCCGCTGAGCGAATGCCTCGCACTTACCTGTGGCCTTATCAGATTCATGGTTCCATCGGCCCGTCCTGCGGGCTGGCGGACTATCAGTCCGCGCACATCCGCGTATGGTCGGGCACGCAAAACCCGCACTTGTTACGCGCTGATCTGGCCTGGCTGCTGGAGTACCCGGAAGAACAGATCGAAATTATTCGCATGGAAGCGGCGGGCTGTTATGGGCGCAACTGTGCCGATGACGTGTGTGCCGATGCGGTGTTGTTGTCCCGCGCCGTGGGTTTGCCCGTGCGGGTGCAACTGACCCGTGAACAGGAGCATGTGTGGGAGCCCAAAGGTTCGGCACAACTGATGGAAGTGGATGGCGGTCTCAATGCCGATGGTGGGGTCGCGGGCTATGACTTCCAGACCAGTTATCCCTCCAATGGCGCGCCTACTCTGGCGTTGCTGCTGACCGGGCGGGTCGAGCCGGTGGCGGCGATGTTTGAAATGGGCGATCGGACGTCAATTGCGCCCTACGATTTTGAGCACATGCGCGTGACCATCAACGACATGGCGCCGATAGTTCGGGCGTCATGGATGCGCGGAGTGTCGGCGTTGCCCAACACCTTTGCCCACGAGTCCTACATTGATGAGCTGGCGTTTGCTGCCAAGGTCGATCCGGTCGAATACCGCTTGCGCTACTTGCACGATGAACGCGCCGCGGAATTGGTCAAGGCCACGGCGGCGCGTGCCGGTTGGGAACCGCGCACCGAGCCGATGCAGACCCCCGCGCAGGACACGATCTTGCGCGGCCGGGGTTTCGCGTATGCGCGCTATATCCACAGTAAATTCCCCGGTTTTGGCGCGGCGTGGGCAGCGTGGGTGGCGGATGTAGCGGTGGACCGGGTCAGCGGCGAAGTCTCAGTGACCCGGGTGGTGATTGGCCATGACGCTGGCATGATGGTAAATCCGGCGGGGGTGCAGCATCAGATCCACGGCAATGTGATTCAGGCCACCAGTCGCGTGTTGAAAGAACGCGTGACCTTTGAAGAGTCGACGGTCAGCAGCAAGGAGTGGGGCGCTTATCCCATTTTGACCTTCAAGCAAGTGCCGAAAATTGATGTGTTGATGATGCCGCGTCAGCAGGAACCGCCAATGGGCGCCGGGGAATCGGCCGGTGTGCCCAGTGCGGCGGCCATTGCCAATGCCATTTTCGATGCGACCGGCATTCGTTTTCGCGAGCTGCCCATTACCCCCGAGCGGGTGCTGGCGGCGCTCAAACAATCGGAAAGTGACGCCGCTCCAGCGCCTGAAGCGGCTAAGCCCAAGCGTTCAAAATGGTGGTTTGCGCCGGTGGTGGCAGGGTTCGGTGCGCTGATCGGGATGGCGGCGACGGCGTTGCCGTGGCGGGCAGAAATCGCCCCCATTGCGCCACCGGCGCTGGGCACCTGGTCGGCCGCCACCCTGGAGCGTGGGCGTTTGCTGGCGGCGGTGGGGGACTGCGCGGTGTGCCACACCACACCGGGCGGTGCCACCAATGCGGGTGGGCTGGCGATGCAAACGCCTTTTGGCACGCTGTACAGCACTAACATCACCCCCGATCCCGAAACGGGCATTGGCCGGTGGTCATACCCGGCGTTCGAGCGGGCGATGCGCGAAGGCATCAGCCGCGACGGCAAACATCTGTACCCAGCTTTTCCTTATACCTCTTTCAGAAATATCGACGATGCCGATCTGCAGGCCCTGTATGCCTACCTGATGTCACAAGCCCCGGTGAGTCAGCCAGCCAAGGCTAACGACATGCAATTCCCGTTCAACCTGCGGCCGCTGATGGCGGGTTGGAATGCGATCTTTCTGCGCTCGGGGGAGGTCAAGGCGCAGCCCCAGCAAAGCGCGCAATGGAATCGCGGCTCGTATTTGGTCAATGGGCTGGGCCACTGCGCGGCCTGCCATTCGCCGCGCAATTTCATGGGCGCGCAAAAGGGCGGTCAGGCTTTTTTGGCTGGGGGCACGGTGGATGGCTGGGAGGCCCCAGCGCTGAACGGTTTGTCCAAAGCGCCAACGCCGTGGACCGAGGATCAACTGTTCACGTACCTGAGTACGGGCTATTCCGATGCCCACGGGGTTGCGGCCGGGCCAATGGGGCCGGTGGTCACTGAGCTGGCCAAACTGCCCGACACCGATCGGCGGGCGATGGCGGTGTATCTCGCTTCACTCAGTGGCGAGGCTCAGGCTGAGCCGGTCGAGACCCCGCAGGTGGCGCAGGCGAGTGCGCAAGCAGTGTCGTTGAGCAACGGCCAGCGAGTGTTCGAGGGGGCGTGTCAGGCCTGTCACGCCGACGGGGCCGGGCCAACGCTGTTTGGGGTCAGCCCGTCTCTGGCCAATAACAGCAATGTTCACAGCGCGCTGCCTGACAACTTGCTCAAAGTCATCCTGCAGGGCATTGCGGTACCGGCCACGGCGGACCTGGGCTATATGCCCGCCTTCAAGGACAGCCTGTCGAATCGCCAACTCAGTGAGCTGGCGGCTTACCTGCGTCAGCGATTCGCCCCGGCTGAACCCGCGTGGCAAGGGTTGGAGCAACGGGTGGCGCACCTGCGGGCCAACCCCGGCACTCACTGATCGGCGGTGGCTGCAGGCAGCGCCATGACACCGCGTATCACCAGATCGCTGATAAACGCCAGCCAGTCCTGCTGCTGGCCCGGATCAGCGAGGTTCTGGCCCAGAAATGAGGAGAGCGTGTGCTGGTTGGAGTTATAGAAGTAGCACAGCGAGGCGATCATCAAGTAGACGTGATTGATGTCGACGTCTTGACGAAAAAGGCCTTGCTGCTGGCCTGCCTCGATAATCGGCTGGATCACCCCGACAGTGGTCGCCGAAAGTCGGCTCAGCTCGCGCGATTGCTGGGCGTGCTTGCCTTTGTGCAGATTTTCGATGGTCAGAATGGCCACGAACTCGGGATGAGCCACGTAGTAATCCCAAAAGAACCCGACCTGTTGGCGCAAGGCTTCCACCGGTTGGCTCAAGTCCGGGCGGCGCACGCTTTCGGCTTGATTGAAGGCTTCGTAGGTGTGTTCCAGCACCTGAACAAACAGATTTTCCTTGCTGGCGAAGTAGTAATAAATCATCCGGTCGTTGGACTCGGCTTCTTTGGAAATTTGCTCGATACGCCCGCCGGCATAGCCGTCGCGGGCGAACACGGTGATGGCGGCCTTGAGAATGCGCGCCTTGGTCTGATCGGCCTGATGAGCGCGGACACCGGTTTTTTTGTTCACGCTGTTGTCCTTCACGGTTACGCGTAGCGCGGTGGATGACGGAAAAACTGCCGTCGATGGTACGGCAATTCTCTGAAAAACGTTGGGAGCGGCGGCGATGAGTGACCTGTGTGGCGTACTCGATGCACTGGACGAGGCCGACAGTAACAAGGACGAGGTGGTACTGGCCACCGTGGTCAAGGTCGAAGGCTCCGCCTATCGCAGGCCCGGCGCGCGGATGGTGATACCGCGTCTGGGGCGCGCCGTGGGAACAGTGAGCGGCGGTTGCCTTGAGCGCGAACTGGTGCAAAAAGCCTGGTGGCTGACCGCCTCGGGCGCGCCGGTCATCCGCTGTTACAGCACTGCTGACCGCGACGATGAAGAGGACGACGACGAAGGCGCGGCGTTGACGTTTGGACTGGGCTGTAATGGTACGGTGCATGTGCTGCTTGAGCGGTACACGCCGGGCCAGCCCTCAGTACTTTACGCGCTGCTGCAAGGCGTCCGAACCAGCGGCCAGTCTGCCGCGTTGGCCACTGTGCTGTCGGCGGGTGAACTTAGCGGCCTCAGTGTCGGAGCGCGACTGGGGCAGACTGCTGAGTCCCGGCTGTGCGAAGGCTTTGAGGGGCATGCATTGCGCAGCAGCGTTGAGGCTGATCTGTTCGCCACCCTTGAACGCAAAAAATCGTCGCACATGACCTACGCCAGTGGCCCGCAGGCCGTTGAAGTCTTGCTGGAATACATCGCCCCACAGCGGCGACTGGTGATTTTCGGGGCGGGCGATGATGCTCAGCCCGTAGTGCGTTTCGCCACCGAGCTGGGCTGGGAGGTGACGGTGGTGGACGGGCGCGCCCACTTTGCCCGCGCTGAACGTTTTCCGGGTGCCCGTCAGGTGTTGGCAACCTCGATTGAGCGGCCCTTTGCGCTGCATTCAAAGATTGACGGTGCCGCGGTGGTGATCATGACCCACAGCTATCGACAGGACCGCCACTGGCTCAAGCAGGTGCTGGCGTGTGCGCCAGCCTATGTCGGGCAGTTGGGCCCCAAGGAGCGAACCGAGCGGTTGCTGGATGACATCAAAGGCGCGGCTGATGTCGCGACCCTGAGGGCACACGTTCACTACCCCATGGGCCTGGATCTGGGCGGCGATACCCCACAGAGCGTCGCGCTATCCATCGTCAGCGAAATCAGCGCCTGCCTGAATCAGCGCCAGGGCGGGATGCTGCGCTATCGTACTCGCACGATTCATGACGCCACAGAGGTGCGCCACACTGCCCTGATTGAACCGCTGGCAGACGTAAGGCGGGTCGGGAATTAATCAAAGAAAGGCAGGAGAGGGAAGGGCGGTGCGCCAGAACACGGAATGCATGGCTATAATCGCGGCACATTCAATTCCTGCCCACAGACTGTCGAGACCTTTATGACTATCTCTCTGTACGCTGCTTCTGTTCCTGTGTTCAAGCAAATGCTCAACGCCCTGAGCGGTGTGCTGACCAAGGCCGAAGCGCACGCGACGGCCAAAAACATCGAGCCAAGCGTATTTCTGCAAGCGCGTCTGGCGCCGGACATGTTCCCGCTGGTGCGTCAGGTACAAATCGCGGTTGATTTTGCCAAGGGTGTTTCGGGGCGTCTGGCTGAAATCGAACTGCCGAAGTACGACGACAGCGAAGTGACCTTTGCCGATCTGCAAGCGCTGATCAGCAAGGTGCTGGCCTTTGTCGATGCCATCAAGCCCGAGCAAATCGACGGCAAGGAAGGTATCGAAATCATCACGCGTCAGGGCACGCCGAAAGAAAAACGCTTCACTGGCCAGTCGTACTTGCTGACCTACGGCCTGCCGCAGTTCTTCTTCCACGTGACCACGGCTTACGCGATTCTGCGCCACAACGGCGTCGAAATCGGCAAGCGTGACTACATGGGTGCGTTCTGATTTAGTGCGCAATGGCGGGCGAGGTACGGCGTACCTCGCCCGCCGCTACAGCCTCAGTTACGTTCTTCTTTGGCCAGACAGGCCGCAGCGGTAAACAGAACGTCGGTGGAGGAGTTGAGCGCGGTCTCGGCCGAGTCCTGCAAGATACCGATGATGAAACCCACCGCGACCACTTGCATGGCAATCTCGCTCGGGATGCCGAACAGGCTGCACGCCAGCGGGATCAACAGCAACGAGCCTCCCGCCACACCCGATGCGCCACAGGCGCAAATAGCCGCCACTACGCTGAGCAAAATGGCGGTTGGAATATCGACCGAAATCCCTAGTGTATGCACGGCTGCCAAGCTCAATACCGTAATGGTGATAGCCGCGCCGGCCATATTGATGGTGGCACCCAGCGGGATCGACACCGAGTAGGTGTCTTCATGCAGGCCCAGACGTTCGCTTAACGCCATGTTGACGGGAATGTTGGCGGCTGAGCTGCGGGTAAAGAATGCGGTGATTCCGCTTTCACGCAGGCACAGAAACACCAGCGGGAACGGGTTGCGACGCAACTTCCAGAACACGATGAGCGGGTTGACCACCAGCGCCACAAACAGCATGCAGCCAATCAACACCACCAGCAGGTGCAAGTAGCCGAGCAGGGCGCCGAAGCCTGAACTGGCGAGGGTCGATGCCACCAGACCAAAAATGCCCACGGGTGCAAAACGGATGATCACCCGCACGATCAAGGTGATGCCGTTGGACAGGTCATTAAGCACGGTGCGAGTGGTGTCACCGGCATGGCGAATGGCAATGCCGATACCGATCGCCCAGGCCAGAATGCCGATAAAGTTGGCATTCATCAGGGCGCTGACCGGGTTATCCACCACGCTCAACAGCAGGCTCTGCAACACTTCGCCAATCCCGCCGGGGGCGGAAATGGTGACGTTTTCAGTGGTCAGCACCAGATGCGACGGGAACATCATGCTGGCGATTACCGCCACAACGGCTGCGGCAAAGGTGCCGAACAGGTAAAGCACCAGAATGGGCCGTATATGGGTTTCCTGACCGTGCTTATGGTTGGCAATCGAGGCCATGACCAGCACAAACACCAGAATGGGGGCCACTGCCTTCAGGGCGCTGACGAACAGTTTGCCGATAAAGGCCACCGACAGCGCCGCCGCCGGTGCCAGCCAAGCCAAAACAATGCCGGCGATCAGGCCGATCACGATCTGGGTGACCAGACTGGTACGCGTCAGCTTTTGCAGCAGGGTAGGTGCAACGTCACTCATAGGGGCATCTCTAGTTGTTTTGAATAGCGCATGGCAATACCTCAGGTGACCAGCAAAGTGAGCAGGCTGATGCACGCGGATAGTAAGAAAAAACGTTTTGAGTAAAGCAGAGTCAGCGGCCGAGCATAGTCGTGTGCGCTGAGCGCGTCTGTGTGGCAACGTTCAGGTTTGGGTGCGGACTTTAACATAGTGATGTAGGGGCATTCCTACGGACGGACAATCTGTCACGCCAGCCATCGATCTTCCCTGATGCGCAGGTTCCTGCGTCGAAGCATTCTGTTACTATTACGCCCATCCATTCTTATCTTCGTCAGCGAGCACAATTTGGCCTTCGCTGGCAGCGCCGTTTCTGGAGTTATTCATGCTGTTGCCTATCCTGCTGCTGTCTGCGGCCGGTTTTACTGTGCTCACCACAGAGTTCATCATCGTCGGCCTGCTGCCCGCGATTGCCCGCGACCTGGAGGTCAGCGTGCCCCAGGCGGGTTTGCTGGTGACGTTGTTTGCTTTTACCGTGGCAGCATTGGGGCCGTTTCTGACAGCCTACTTCGCGCGCTTTCCGCGCAAGCCTCTGTTTATCGCGATTTTGCTGATGTTTGCGTTCGCCAATACCGTGGCCGCACTGGCCCCGAATATTTGGGTCATGGCCTTCGCGCGGTTGCTGCCGGCATTGGGTTTGCCGGTGTTCTGGGCCTTGGCCAGCGAAACGGCGGTGGACATCGTAGGCCCCGAGTATGCGGGACGGGCGATTGCCAAAATCGGTTTCGGCATTGTCTGTGCGACGGTCTTTGGTATCCCGGTCGGTACCTTGATTTCTGATGCGTGGGGCTGGCGCAGTGCGTTCGGCATTCTGGCCGTGGTCGCGCTGGCCAAGGCCCTGCTGTTGTGGGTGTATTTGCCCGCCACTCAGGTGGTCAAAGCGCACGTGACTTTGCGCTCACAGTTTGGCCTGCTGCGCAGTCCGCTGATGATGGGGCATATCGTGCTTTCAGTATTGGTGTTCAGCGGCATGTTTACCGCTTACACCTACTTGGCTGACATTCTTGAGCGGCTGGCGGGTTTCGACGGCAACGTGGTGGGGTGGTGCTTGATGGGCTTTGGTGCGGTCGGCCTGATTGGCAACTCGCTGGGCGGGCGCATGGTCGACCGTCATCCGCTGATCGCTTCTATGGTGTTTGCGCTTTCCTGATCGGCGGCATGGTCGCGCTGGTGCCGAGCATTCAGTCAACGTTGGGGCTGGCGGCCGCGTTGGCCGTGTGGGGGATTACCCAGTCGGCCCTGTTTCTGGTCAGTCATGTGCGCTTGATGAAAGTCGCCCCGCATGCGCCTGCCTTTGCGGCGTCGCTGAACATTGCCGGAGCTAACTTTGGCATTGGCCTGGGCGCGATGGTCGGCGGGCGCGTGATCGACAGCTACGGTTTGGGCAATCTGGGCTTCGCCGCTGCGGGCTTCATTGTGGTGTCGATTGTGCTCGCGTTATGGCTGATGACGGCAAAACCTCACGCCGCAGCCTGCGCTTAATCGGTAAACAGTTCGCGCCGGGCACCTTCGGTAATCGCAATGATGCCGGGGTGCCGGCTTTTACGTTCTACGGTGATGGCATAAAACGACTCGGTCACCGCCTCGGTTTGTCCGATCAGTTCAACATTGAACTGGCGCATGACCTCTTCCGCGATCACGCTGGGGGCAATAAACACCCCGATCCCTGAATGCCCAAACGCCTGCATCAAAGCGCTGTCATCACATTCGCCGACAATTCGCGGCTGGATCTTTTGTTCCGCCAGCCAGCGCAAAAGTCGGCTGTGCAGTACGGTTTCCGGGCCGGGAATCAGCAGAGGAGCGCTTTGCAGGCTGTAGGGGAAATTCTGTGTATACAAGGCTGCCAGCGCCGCGGTGGCAAAAAAGCTGATGCCGCACTCGCCCAGCTTTTGGCTCAGGCCTTTTATATCGAGGTGAGAAGGCATCGGGCTGTCGGAAATGACCAGATCCAAGCGTTGAATCGCCAGATCTCCCAGTAGCCTGTCGAGCTTGTCTTCGCGACAGGTGATACGAATGGGCTCATCCAGCGCCATGGTCGGCGCAATCAAGCGATAGACAATTGATTTGGGCACCACGTCTGCCACGCCGACCCGGAACAGAATCTGCTGCTCCTTGGGCGCCATGCGCAGCATGGTTTCCAGTTCGCTGCCGAGCTGGAACATCTGCTCGGCGTAAGGCAGTACCTGACGCCCGGTTTCAGTCAACTCAAGCTGGCGTCCGACCCGACGAAACAGCGGCAGGCCGTAGGTGTCTTCGAGCAAGCTGATTTGCCCGCTGATGGTTTGCGGCGTGAGGTTCAATTGTTCGCAGGCGCGAACAATGCTGCCGGTTTTGGCAACGACCCAAAAATAATGAAGTTGGCGGTAATTAAGCATCAGACAGACAACACTTCGTAAAAAGCGAAGTATAGCGTTTGAAAATACGAATTTTCCTGAACTGTTTGCCTCTCTAGAATCGCGCGTTATTAGCGAGCCATCCTCAAGGCCGCCGGTTTAGAGAGGAATTCCCCATGAAGGTTAAACATACAGCTGTCGCAGCGCTCTTGGCCGCGGGCTTATTGCTGATCAGTGGTTGTGATCAGGCTGAAAAAGCGGCGCAACAGATGTTGAACAAAACTGCAGAAACGGCCAAGCAGGCCATTGATGACACCCACAAGGCTGCGGAACAGGCATTAAGCGACGCAACAGGCGGGCTGATCGAAAAAAAGCAGTCTGAGCCAGAAAACCAGGAAACATCGAACGCCATTTAACCCGTAGCACTCCAGAGTCAGAACACACCTATGGACTATCTTTTACAGCTGGCGGCGAGCCCCGCCGCCTGGGTCGCGTTGGCCACGTTGATCGTGATGGAAATCGTGCTGGGTATCGATAACCTGATCTTTATCTCGATCCTGACCAACAAGTTGCCCGAGCAATACCGCACCAAAGCCCGTCGAATCGGTATCGGCATGGCGCTGATTCTACGTTTGGGTCTGCTGGGCACTATTGCCTACATCGTGCAGCTCACCGCGCCGGTATTTGAAGTGTTGGGCAAGGCCTTTTCCTGGAAGGACATGATTTTGATCGCCGGTGGTTTGTTCCTGGTGTGGAAAGCCACCAGTGAAATTCACCACAGCATGACGCCGCAACCTGAAGAAAAAACCGAAAGCGTGTCGTCGAAAGTGACACTTGGCTTTGCGGCGGCGATTGGTCAGATTTTGATGCTGGATTTGGTGTTTTCCATCGACAGTATCATTACCGCAGTCGGTATGACCGAGCACTTGCCCATCATGGTGATTGCAGTGGTCGTGGCGGTACTGGTGATGTTGCTGGCCTCTGAGCCCTTGGCCAAGTTCATCAATGACAACCCGACCGTGGTGATGCTGGCGCTGGCCTTCTTGATCATGATT
The DNA here is from genome assembly GCF_009600315.1 of Pseudomonas helleri. Classification (GTDB taxonomy): domain Bacteria; phylum Pseudomonadota; class Gammaproteobacteria; order Pseudomonadales; family Pseudomonadaceae; genus Aquipseudomonas; species Aquipseudomonas helleri_A. The sequence continues at coordinate 27,854 of NZ_WIWC01000031.1, forward strand.
GGCATGACGCTGATTGCTGAAGGCTTTGGTGCTCACGTCCCTAAAGGGTATGTGTATGCGGCGATGGCATTCTCTGCGACGGTCGAGACGCTGAACATTCTGGCCCGCCGGGTACGTGAAAAGCGTCAGGCTGCTGTGGCGAAGTCCTTGTAACAGTAAGTAGCTGCATAAAAAGCCGTCCTCCCTGCTCGGGTAGGACGGCTTTTTAATGGACGTTGATCGCGCGGGCGGGCGGTTTTTCCAGGCTGACTTTCGGCTTTGGCTGAACCTGCGGGTGATGATGGCGGCTGATGCGCATTAAACCCCACAGCATTGCTCCGGCAACGCTTAGCCAACCGCAGACCAGCAAAAAAATGGTTAATGCCGGGCTCATAAGTGCCTCCTTTGCCCCCGATGGGCACACACACTAAGCAAGAGACAGTCTAGCGTGGACGATGTTGCAGTCTATTGACCAAAGGTCGTGCTGCACCAACTGATTTGCTCTATCGGGTCATAATCTCTGCCCTTTAAGGCTATACCTCACCTGTTGGCCACCCTATGATCTGCAGCCATGCCGGATCGCAGGTCTGGCACTTTTTTCAAAGTGAGGGAGCATGCAGGCAGTGACGGGATTGAGATCGGTACGACTTTGGCTGGCGCCATTAATTGCGTGGGTGGTAGTGGGATGCGCCAGTGTCGAACCGCCAGGTATCCGCCATTTGCCTGAAAGGGTGGAGCTCAACGGCGTGCCTTTCTACCGTGGCAATGCCCATCAGAGCGGCCCGCACGTATTAGCCAGTATGCTCGGCGAGCAGCGGATCAGCGTGACTCCGGGCCTGCTGGTCAAGCCCTTGAAATTGCCGGGCGCAGAGGCGTCTTTGCAAGGCAATATCGAGCAACTTGCTAGCGGGTATGGGCTGGTGGTGTATCCGCTGGACACTTCACTTGAAGCGCTGTTGACTCAAGTGGCTGCCGGTTACCCGGTGATGCTGCGTTTCAGCGACGGGACGGTATGGTCCGAACCGCGCTACGCGATGCTGGTGGGCTACAACCGTGCCAAGCACACCGTGCTGCTGCGTGCAGGCATGGAGCGTCGGCGGTTGATGGACTTCAACACCTTCGAGTCTGCCTGGAAGGATGCAGGAGGGTGGGCGGTGCTGATTCTGTCGCCTGATCAACTACCGGCCAAAGTCGACAAAGCGCGTTGGCTGAAGGCAGCCAACGACTTGTCGCGTTCGGGTCAGGAACAGGCCGGTGCAAAGGCGATTAAAACGCTGTCCAACGCAGCACCTTAATTATCAGAGCCTAGAAGCCGAACTTGTCCCTCAAACTGTAATACCAGGCCCCCAGCGCTGTAAGCGGCGTGCGCAACAGTTGCCCGCCGGGGAATGGGTAGTGCGGCAGATCGGCAAAGGCATCAAACCGCTCGGCTTGTCCGCGCAAGGCTTCAGCCAACACCTTGCCGGCCAAGTGGGTGTAAGTCACCCCGTGACCGCTGCACCCTTGCGAATAATAGATGTTGTCACCTATGCGGCCGACCTGAGGTAGTCGTGACAACGTCAGCAGGAAATTACCTGTCCACGCGTAGTCAATTTTCACATCCTTGAGCTGTGGGAAGGCTTTGAGCATTTTCGGCCGGATGATCGCCTCGATATTGGCCGGGTCCCGTGCTCCATAGACCACGCCACCGCCGAAGATCAGGCGCTTGTCGCCCGAGAGACGGTAGTAGTCGAGCAAGTAGTTACAGTCTTCGACACAGTAATCTTGCGGCAACAAAGTGCTGGCCAACGACTCGCTCAACGGCTCGGTGGTGATCACCTGAGTGCCGCACGGCATCGACTTGGACGCCAACTCCGGTACCAGATTGCCCAGATAGGCATTGCCCGCCACGATAATAAACTTGGCGCGCACCTTGCCGTGTGGCGTATGCACTACCGGATTGGGGCCGCGATCGATACGCACAGCGGGCGACTGTTCATAAATCGTGCCGCCCAGTGACTCGACGGCAGCGGCTTCGCCCAGCGCCAGATTCAACGGATGAATATGGCCGCCGCTCATATCCAGCAAACCCCCTTGGTACTGATCGCAGGCTACTACTTCACGAATACGTCGCTGGTCCAGCAATTCCAGCTGCGTATTGCCGTAACGCTCCCACAGTTTTTTCTGCGCTTCGAGGTGGCCCATCTGCTTGCTGGTGATCGCCGCGAAGACGCCGCCGTTTTTCAGATCGCACTGAATGTTATAGGTGGCGACGCGCTCGCGAATAATCCTGGCGCCTTCAAACGCCATCTGTCCAAGCAGTTGCGCCTGCCGGGGCCCTACCGTGCGTTCAATCACATCAATGTCGCGGCTGTAACTGTTAACGATCTGGCCGCCATTACGACCCGAAGCACCAAAACCCACCTTGGCAGCTTCCAGCACCGTCACCTTGAATCCGCTTTCGAGCAAGAACAGCGCGCTAGAGAGGCCGGTGTAACCTGCACCGATGACGCATACATCCGTTTCGATATCGTCGTGCAGAGCAGGGCGCTCTGGAGCCGGATTAGCCGAGGCCGCGTAGTAAGACTGAGGGTAGGGGGTGTTCGACATTCTGCAGCCTCTGTTTTATATTTTTTACGAGTGAGGCCGATGCTACCTGAGAAGAAAACCAGCGGCTAGCCACTGTCTATTGAGGTTTTTTGCGCTTCCGACAAATAATTCGACTATTCATAGAGTTAGCTGCAAAAAAGGTGTTGACACCCCTCCGCAAATCTATAGAATGCGACCCCACAGCAGGCACGTAGCTCAGTTGGTTAGAGCACCACCTTGACATGGTGGGGGTCGTTGGTTCGAGTCCAATCGCGCCTACCAAACAAAATCCGCTCTGCTGGGCGGTCTAGAAGGGCTCACCGAAAGGTGGGCCCTTTTTTGTTGTCTGCGATTTGCAAAACCTTTGCAAAACCCCCACCTCAGAACGCCAAATCAGCCCCCACCTCCAGGTACTCGATACCTTTCTCTGTGTGTCCCTCCAGCCTGGCCCTAAGTACGACTGGTTCAGGGTCGGTGTAGCCGCGCCGCTTTTAGTAGGCGGTGTAGCGCTATTGATGCCCAACACCACTTCTGCTGACTGCGCCTTTTACAAATCAGAGCAATACGCCCAGCTCACCAAAGGCAATACGCAGGTTCGTATAAACCTTAAATACCTGGACGATGGAGCGGTCAGTGTTTACGGGTTCTACACAGGCAATCAACCGGACTGGAGACAAGTTCCGGTTGTAGCTGCGACCCCCCGCGGTGAGCAACTGGTGGCAGATGTCGGCAACGGTCTGGAAATTATATGGACTCCAGCCGTCGATACGAATGAAGTACTGGGCATTCCTGCGTTAGAGGCGGCATCACTAAAGCCTGGTGCATGGGTATTTCCGGCGACCGAGCAAGCTGACAGGATTCTGGAGAATCCAGAGCATCCACCGGAATATCAGGATTTTATCATCTGGTTTCCGACCCACCCGCAGATAGCTCCGATCTATCTGTCACTGAACCTGCGCTATGCACCGGGTGTGGTATCAGGAACGGGCGAGGATCTTTGGGGGGTGTGGCTTGATCATGCCAGCAGTGGCATGGGTGCACCTCTTCCTACGGCAGTGGTCGATGTGCTTAGGGGCAGGACGTACAGCAGGTTTGATTCTTTCAGGCGTGCGTTTTGGAGGGAGGTTTCGAGGGTTCCGGAACTTGCCGATCAGTTCACTGTTCGCGTTCTTGAGAAGGCACAGAAAGGAAAGGCTCCAACGGTAAAATTTTCCGACAAAGCAGGGAAAAGACATCGTTATGAGCTTCATCATTTAACGCGAATAGTCGATGGTGGGGGGGGTTATGACGTCGATAATATTCGTGTAAATACCCCTAAAAATCACATAGCGCTTCATGAGCAAGAGTAAACATGGAACTTAGAAAAGCGTTGAGCGACTACACTGAGCGTCAGTTCGAACAGTTTGTTCAGGAAATAATTGACGATATTGGTACCGATACCTATCAAGACGAACTGATGTCTCACTTTGATTTTCTAGTGGGTCATATAGGTGGGACAGATTTGATTTTTTATTCAAAGCCCGGTGCAGATGACTCAGCACAAGGCATCACAAAAACTATAAAAAACTGGTGCGAAGCCAACGGTTTACCCGGTTTTAAACCACGATTCTAAGAATCTACCTACCCAATAATTCCCCCGCAAATCCTACAGTGCTGCTTGTTCTAGTTGATTTTAGACTTGGACAGGCAACGCTGTGGCCAATAGAAAAGCTAATCACATGATCAATGCATTTAGTTTTCTGCCTGTACCTGAGGAGGGTTAATGCCAGCTCGAACAGTATTCATCGGCTGCCAGCCTTTAGTCGTTCAGATCATTCTGTACGCAGTGCTGGGCGTCCGCTTTGGCCGCGAACACCGGCTGGCAGTGCATTCCTGCGCCGAAGCCATTCATGCCTTGTGCGTCTCGATACCCGGTTTTAAGCGCTTCCTGCGCTTGTCGGAAGAGCGCGGCCTGACCTTTGCCGTGTTCCGGGGCAAACAGAACTTATCCGTGGATGAAATGGACATGCGCTCAGGGCGCGCCGAGCCGATCCGCATTGCACCCATCGTTATGGGTCGTAAAGCCGGACTGTTTCAAACCATCGCCGGCATTGCGCTGATCGTGGTGGGGGCTATCACCCAGCTGTATTACCTCGTCGCGGCGGGTGCAGGCTTGGCCATTGGCGGGGTGGCGACCCTGCTTTCGCCATCACCTGCGGGGCTGTTGGGGCAAGAGGATTCAGGCAACAAAGCCAGTTACGCGAGCGCGACATCGGCGGCGCATTGGGTTCAGTGGACATTTACGCAACAGATCGACAGTAGGGAATTTCCGGACGGCGGGGAAAACTTTCCCGGCGCCAGTTGGGATTTTCGACCGGGCACGGTCGATCAAAACCACATCTCTGGATTTCCTGCGGTTGAAAACGAAATCACCCAAGGCTTCCCGATTGAACTGCGTTCTGATGCGGCGTGGACTCGGGCCATTACCGACCCGCAACTGTCGGCCGTGCGCATTCGTCTTTCATGGCCACAAATCTGGGAAGTCAAAACCAACGGTGACCAAGTCGGGTACCGCATTGATTACGTGATTGAACTGTCCGTCAACGGCGGCAGCTTTCAGCCTTACCTCAATGCCACGCTCGCCGATAAAGGCACCTCAGAATACGAGCGCAGCCACCGGGTAGACCTGCCCGAGGGCTTTACCATGGCGCTGGTATGCGTGCGCTGGTTGACGGCCAACCGCAACGACAGCAACTGGGCCGACACCATGCGCACGAATGCGCTGACCGAAGTCATCGATGTAAATCACATGTGACCGTCAGCTTATGGTTTTTATGTTTATCGCTTGCATCACACCTTTTGAATTAGGTTCTAAGTCGTAAGAAACTCTAACCCCTGCTTTCAATGTTTTAGCAATATCTTCATTAACGGTGAAAGAATTGAAAAAAACATCGGCTCCACTCTCGTCAGCTGTAATGAAGCCCTGAGGTTTTTCGGGGTAGAAAAATTTAATGGATCCAGTGCTCATGATTGTGTCTCCTTATAGTTACTGAGTGGCGAAACTCTTTATTTACAATGAAACTTTAAAAGCTGAATGGATACTGTCATTAATAACAGGTGGCATGACCGGTCATCTGAAAGAATTCATAGATACAAGGAAGCGAATGTCAATATCCAGTAGGCAATGGTGCTAATCCTTCCGAATGCCGGCCAAGTTGCCGGCATTTATGTACCTGTCTTAAACACTGCCATGAACCGGTACCAGATTGTGGCCCTAAACGCGTTGCGGTCTTTATCGCGCAGATTGGCCACGAATCCGGCCAGTTCAAATATGTCAAAGAAATCTGGGGGCCAACCGTTGCCCAGACCCGCTATGAAGGTCGCGCAGATCTGGGCAACACCCAGGCGGGTGACGGCTCGAAGTATCGCGGCGTGGCCTGATCGAGATCACCGGGCGTGCAAACTACAAGGCATGCGGCGAAGCGCTAGGCCTTGACTTGATAAACCATCCTGAATTGCTAGAGAAGCCGCAGCATGCGTGTATGTCTGCTGGGTGGTTTTGGGCAACGAAAGGTCTGAGCCCCCTGGATGATGAGGGCGGTCTAGAAGGGCTCACCGAAAGGTGGGCCCTTTTTTGTTGTCTGCGATTTGCAAAGCTTTTGCAAAACCCTACCGCCGATGGTTTTTGCGTGCATTGGCGTGCCCAGTAGGAAACGTTTATTTATTACGTAGTAGCGTGGTTGTGATGGCTCATTGATCTCAATATGCTACTAGCCTCAATTATAGAGGTGAGCAATGAGTAAATACGCGCCTTTGGCAGATCATCTTAAAGCTCAAGTCGGAGACGCTGTTGAGTTGACTTTCACTCAGATCGACCAACTTGTTGGGGGACTGCCCCCGAGTGCTCGGAGCTATGACGCTTGGTGGGCGAACTCTCGAACAAATGACACCCATGGCTGGGCTCATCAATGGATTGAAGCCGGCTGGGAGTGCAAAAAACTCGATCGGGTGAATGAGCGAGTCGTTTTTCAGCGTATTACTTTGGAATCCGAACGACGTTACTGGTGGGTCAACCATAAACAGACCTTCAAGTCGGAGTTTGAAGGTGGCTATATTTGGTCCCCAAAAACCAGCAAAAATGGGGTTCGTAATACGTCTTACGACAACTTGACACGTGTACAGGCGGGTGATGTGGTCGTGTCTTATGCAGGAGGTGTGGTAAAGGCAATAGGCGTGGTCACTCATGTTCATTTCGAGGCAGCGAAGCCTGAAGAGTTTGGTAAAACGGGTGAAAATTGGGCTGACGGCGGGTGGTTAGTTCCGATTGAATGGGCGGCGCTAACTACACCTTTCTCTCCCAAAGCTCATATTGGCCAAATAGCAGATTTACTCCCGAAGAAGAACTCTCCACTGCAAAAGAACGGCAACGGCAACCAGGGTTGTTACTTGGCTGCAATTTCTGCTGAGTTAGGCCGTTTGATAACTGCTCTAGCAGGTCAGGAGTGCCCTGACTTGGTAGGTGCTATTGAAGACATAGAGCGCTCAATCGATGACGATGTAATCGAGAGCGAGATACAACAAGCAGAAAACGTTCCTGTGACAGAGAAAGATCAATTGATCCGTTCTCGCCGCGGTCAGGGTATATTTCGTCAAAGGGTTTTGTTGATGGAAATAAAGTGTCGGCTCACTGGGGTTGTTGATCAAAGTTACTTGGTCGCGAGCCATATAAAACCCTGGAAGGTGTCCGATAACAGCGAACGTCTCAGTGGAGACAACGGATTGATGTTGGCCCCCCATGTCGACAAGTTGTTCGATCGCGGCTGGATAACATTCGAAGATAACGGGGACGTGAAGTGTGCTTCTCAAGCTGAGCCTGTCGTTGCAGCATGGGGATTGGACGTGATTAAAAATGTTGGGCCGTTCTCTAAAAACCAACAGGCGTTTCTGCTTTACCACAGAGAGTTTATTTTTAAAGGGTAACGGCAAGCGGGCTCTGTGCGCGGGGCCAACGCTTTAAATCAGCAGTATGAGAGCGCTTCAAGGCGTAGGGTTACTCGCGGATGATACATAGGCGTCATCAGCCGTTTAAAGATGATCACACGAAGATTGTGATGATGGCATAAGGCCTGCTACAGTCCGCGCCGAAATTCATAAGGCAAGGAAATCTCCCGTGAACCGCATCCAGCTTTTGGCTTTAGTAGGCGCAGCATTGTTAATGAGTGGGTGTGTTGTACAGAGCACTTACAGCAAAACCATTGCTGTGACCAAGGATGCTAATGGCAAGATCATCCAAACGGTTGAAAGCGAGACAGTGATTCAGCCAGCGAATGGCTATCCAATGCGTCTTGAGAAAATCAGAGGCATACAGCCTCAATAAACGCCTGTACTGAATCAAAGAAACCCGCCAAATGCGGGTTTTTTATTATCGGTTGAACGCCATGCCCACCAATACGCAGCAACTGCTGTAGATACTCCCGAACGCCGGCCAAGTTGCCGGATCTTTTGTGCCTGGCTTGACACTGCTATGAACCGGTACCGGATTGTTGGTACCTCATTCTCGGGGATGTTGAGCTGTGTAAATCAGGACTGCACGCCTATGCACGCTCAGGACGGCGGGGAGCCTTTTCCCGGTGCCATTCGGGATTTTCGACAAGGTACGTCGATCGCCCAATCCCGCTGCCTTCAGACGATAACGACTCAGCTCGCGTGGCACTCTAGCTGCCACGACACGACGTTATTCGTCGCGGCCTTCCATCATGGTGCGTTTAAGCATGACGTAAACCGCTCCGGCGCCACCGTGTTTAGCTTGGCAGGAGCAAAATCCCAGGACTTGTGAGTGCTGTCGCAGCCAGGTGTTGACGTGGCTTTTGATCATGGGGCGTTTGCCGTCCAGGCGCACGGCTTTGCCATGCGTCACGCGTACGCAGCGTACTTCTAGGCGGGTGGCTTCGCTGAGGAACTCCCACAGGGTTTCTCTGGCCTTCTCAACGGTCATACCGTGCAGGTCAAGGCTGCCTTCGAAGCTGATCTGGCCAAGCTTGAGCTTGCGCATCTGACTTTCCTGCACGCCGTCACGCGCCCAGCTCAATTGATCTTCCGGGCCTACATCAATGACAAATTGATCAGACAAGCCGTCAATAATGGTTTCATTACTGCGCACGATAGCGTTTTGACGCAGTTTGGCCAGTTGCGCACGGTCAGCTTTGGGTTTTCCAGTGTCGGCCCGATCGTGTTTGATCGGTTTAACACCGCGAATTTCATTTTTAAATAGGGAAAAGTCGTCGTCTTGCATGTCAGCCTCCGCGAAGGTCGGACAGTTTACCCAAGTCGACGGCCATCGTGCGCTGGATGTGCCTCAGTCGCGTTTTTTCATCAGGTGCGCAGCCATGTTGAGGCCCATAGGTTGACGCATTTGACGGCGACGACGACGCCATAGCCATGTCCCCAGCCAACTGATTAACAGGCCGATGACGAGCACGATAGCAGCTCCCGCGGGGCTGGCGTTGAGGTCGCCAAGTGCCGCCGGTTGGCCAATCAGGCTGCTGGCACCCACTGCAAGCAAAAGCACGCCGCAGAGGGTCAGCAGAGCTGCAAAGGTAAGAACCAGTCGCGAGCCCCAATTACTGTGTGCTTTGGGACGCAAGCGCCGCGCATCAAAACCATCGGCGATTTTCATTCCGATATTTCCTTGAAGGGTATCGGGCCTTCGACAGGAACATGGGCAGGTTGTTCCGGAGGATGTTCAGAAATGACGGGTAAAGGTGTCGCAGAGTGGATTTGCCGATAGGCGGCGCGAGAGTCCGCCTACCAGACGCGCCATCAGATGAGGTTTTGAGTCAGTGCCAAGGTAGCGAAATTGTCATTCATGATGGCCATTTCGGTTCTCTGCACGTCGGCGGCGGGGATGATGCCGTCACGTGTGGGCAGGTCGCGGGTGGCGCATGCATCTTCTACCAAGGTGCAGCGAAAACCATAGTCTTTGGCGGCGCGCACCGTGGTGCTGACGCTTGAGTGGCTCATGAAGCCGCAGACGATCAAGTCCAGCGGGCCTGCTTTTTCCAGTGTTTCTCTAAGACGTGTGTCATTGAAGGCGTTGGGCATGCGTTTTTCAATGATGACTTCATCGTCGGAGGCTTCAAGGCCTTTGATGAACTTGCCGCGCTCGCCCTGCGGGTCGAACAGGCCGCCAACGGTACCCAGATGGCGTACATGGATCACCGGGCACTTGGCTCTGCGGGCGGCTTCCAGGAGCGCAGCAATGTTGGCGGTGGCGGCGTCCATCCCCGACAGGGCCAGAGGCCCGCTGAGGTATTCTTTCTGCGCATCGATGATCAGCAGGCTGGCATTACTCAGGCTGGCTGCGGCATAACCACGCCCGGTAAGTTGAAACATCGTCTTTAAAGCGGACATTCAGGGGCTCCTTTGGGTAGGGCTTTTGCGACATTCTCCACTGGCCGAGCGTTTATGTGAATGACTAGTCGTATAAGGCACGTAGTTGTTGGCCTACAGCGATGTCAAGTGTCATCACGGCAGTGCAAAAATATACAAAATGGAACGAGCAGCGCCTTCAAGCATGTTTTTTGGCTTCAGCGTTTGGGGTTAAAACCACCGCTGGGCACAACTTTGGCTGTGTCGAGGTTTGGCTGTTAGAATCGTCGGTCGATTTTTAGGAGTAAGACCATTGATCACTTCCCGCCTGCGCACTTTGCGCGACCATATTCGCTGGGCCGTTAGCCACTTTCATGGGGAAGAGCTGTTCTTTGGTCATGGCACCGACAATGCGTGGGACGAAGCCCGCCAATTGGTGCTGGGTGCGTTGAATCTGCCCTGGGAAATTGCGGACAGCTACCTTGATTGCCGCCTTGAAGACGATGAGCTGGTCAATCTTCAGCATTTGCTCAAACGCCGGATCGAAGAGCGTGTGCCAACCGCTTATTTGTTGGGTGAAGCCTGGTTCTGCGGCATGTCGTTTATCGTTGATGAACGTGTGTTGATCCCGCGCTCGCCGATTGGTGAGTTGATTGAAAAACGCTTCGAGCCCTGGTTGGCCAGCGAACCAGCGCGCATTCTCGATTTGTGCACCGGCTCGGGGTGTATCGGCATCGCTTGCGCGTACGAATTCCAGAATGCTGAAGTGGTATTGGCCGACCTGTCGTATGAAGCCCTTGAAGTGGCCAATCAAAACATTGAACGCCATGGTGTGGATGAGCGCGTTTACACGGTTCAGGGCGATGGTTTTGATGGTTTGCCGGGTCAGCGTTTTGACCTGATCGTGTCAAACCCGCCGTATGTGGATGCTGAAGATTTTGCCGATATGCCGGCGGAGTATCAGCATGAGCCTGAGTTGGGTCTGGCGTGCGGTGATGATGGCCTGAATCTGGTGCGCCGTATGTTGGCCGAAGCCGCTGATCACTTGACCGAAAAAGGCTTGTTGATTGTTGAAGTGGGCAACAGCCAGGTGCATGTAGAAGCTCTTTACCCGGAAGTTGATTTTGCCTGGCTGGACTTTGAACGTGGTGGTCACGGCGTGTTTATGCTGACAGCGCAGCAATGCCGAGAGCATCAAGCGTTGTTTGCTTCGCGGGTTTAAGAAAGGGGTTGTCGCTGACGAGGAAGGGAGGCTTCTGGGGCATCAAGCAGATCACAATGGGCGCTGATTCGCGTGCGTAACCATTGTGATGAATGCATCGCCAATTGCAGCCTTCGTGCTTCGCCAGCGCCTGTATACCCTGATCTTTACACGAAATTACACGGCCTTGACGGCCCTGTACGCCATCCCCCCGTAGACTTTGCGCTCATTTTTAAGTGGAAATGGGCATGTTCCTGGTTCATAAAAAAGGCTTTGTTGCCGGCAAGAAAATGGTCGATGGACTGGTGCCTTACGACTTTTTTTGTGAAGACAACCCCTCCATCAATCTGTTTGTCTTTACCGGTGCAGGCACTGCGGGCAAGCACGTTGAGGAGCAGACCTTATGGGGTTTTACCCGGCTTGAGCGGTTTGAGGCACTGAGCAGCACGCTGGTCGCCAACCAGAAAAACGACGGTTGGTTTCAAAGCGTCAACGTGATGACCGGCCCTGCACACAATGGCACCCGGTCGGTGAAGTTTCAGCGCGTCCTGAAAATCATCAAACACGTGAACACCGCCAACAAGGCAGGCTACGAGATTTTGACCGATGAGGGTGAGAGCTACTTCACCCTCAAACAGATAGCCGGTGGCACCGCCCAAACCGTGATTTACGCGGCCGATCAGTAGCAACTGCTCACCCGGTCACTGTCTGCGCAGCAACAGTGTCGGTGCAGACTGTGTGACCCTCAACACCGTGGACTAGCAGCCCACCTCGTACGTGCGTGCAGCACGGGGTGTGCAGGCGCATGGCATGTTTGATGCTAAGTACCTTCCTGACATTCACATTCAGGGAGATTTCATGCATTACCGCCAATTAGGTAACAGCGATATCAAGGTCAGTGTGCTGGGGTTGGGCACCATGACCTGGGGCCATCAGAACAGCGAAAGCGACGCTCATCAGCAAATAGAACTGGCGCTGGCTGAAGGTATCAATCTGATCGACACCGCCGAGATGTACCCCACACCCACCCATGCCGACACCTGGCGCACCACCGAGCGCTATATCGGCAGTTGGCTGGCCCGCAGTGGTCGGCGTAACGAGGTGGTGCTGGCCAGCAAAATTGCCGGCCCGGCCCGGGACCCCAACGGTCAGTTGCATATCCGCGACGGTCTGACCCGGCATGACCGGCGCAATATCGTCGAAGCGCTGGACGGTAGCCTCAAACGCTTGAACACCGACTATCTGGACCTCTATCAATTGCATTGGCCCGACCGCGCCACCAATTTTTTTGGCCAGCGCGACTACCCCTATGCCGAAGACACCCACAGCACCACCATTGAAGAAACCCTGTCGGTGCTGGCGGATCAGGTCAAGGCGGGCAAGGTCCGCCAACTCGGCGTGTCCAATGAAACCCCGTGGGGCGTGGCCGAGTTTCTCAAGCAGAGTGAGCGTCTGGGGCTGCCGAAAATTGCCAGTATTCAGAACCCTTACAGCCTGCTTAATCGCCTGTTCGAGGGCGGATTGTCCGAGTTTACCCACCGTGAAGGTGTCGGCCTGCTGGCCTATTCACCCTTGGCATTCGGTTCGTTAACCGGCAAGTATCTGGGCGGCGCGCGCCCTGAGGGCACCCGGCTTTCATCGGTGTACCGCACCTTCAATCGCTATGACAGCCCTTCGGCAGATGCGGCCATCAGCGGGTATGTGCAGATCGCCCAGGAACATAACCTGACCCCGGCGCAATTGGCCCTGGCCTACGTCATCAATAAACCGTTCGTGGCCAGCGCCCTGACCGGTCAGACCAGCCTCGCGCAGCTGCGTGACAACCTCAGTGCCCTTGAAGTAACGCTGGATGCGCAGACGCTGGCGCAAATCGAAGCCATTCATCAGCGCATACCCAACCCGGCGCCCTAGGCAGGAGTTTTGACGATGCCCAAACAACTGCACGTCAACTTGTTTGAAATGAACTGTGTGAGCCATATCGTTCACGGCCTGTGGGTTCATCCCGAGAACAATCGGCATCGTTTCAACGATCTCGATTACTGGACCGAGTTGGCGCAACTGCTGGAGTACGGCACTTTTGACGGGGTGTTTCTGGCCGACGTGATCGGCACCTACGACAGTTTTCGCGATGGCCCGCAAACGGCGCTGCGCGAAGCCATGCAAATCCCCAGCAATGATCCGCTGTTGGTGATTCCGGCCATGGCGGCCGTGACCCAAAACCTGGGTTTTGGCGCGACTTTTTCCACCACCTATGAACCGCCGTTTGCCTTCGCTCGGCGCATGAGCACCCTCGATCACCTGACCAAGGGCCGGGTCGGCTGGAACATCGTCACCTCGTACTTGCCCAATGCGGCGCGTAACTTCGGGCATGCCACCGAAGTTGTTCACGACCATCGCTACGAGATTGCCGATGAGTACCTGGATGTTTTGTACAAGTTATGGGAAGGCTCCTGGGACGATGACGCGGTGATCCAGGACCGCGAACAGCGCGTCTATACCGACCCTACAAAAGTGCGTTACATCGATCATGTCGGCGAGCACTTCAAGGTCGCTGGCCCGCACTTGTGTCAGCCCTCACGGCAACGCACGCCGGTCTTGTTTCAGGCCACCGGCTCGCCTGCGGGCATTGGGTTTGCGGGGCGTCATGCCGAAGTGGTGTTCACCGGCGGTATAGACACCGCTGCTGTGCGCGCCAATATTGAGGCCATGCGCAACAAGGCGATTGCCCATGAGCGCGACCCGGCGGGTTTGAAATTTATCGTCATGGCCGGGGTGATCGTTGGCCGTACCGATGAAGAGGTCAGCCGCAAGCTCGACAGCTATCGCACGCTGATGAGCGTGGAAGCATCCTTGGCCCACCAGCAGTCGGCAGTCGATTTGACGCGCTACCCCGGTGACGCACTGATCAGTGACTTGATTGCGCTTAAGGTCAAGGGCTGGGAGAGCTTGCAGCGCTATAAGCCCGAGTGGAAGGTGAGCACGGTGCTGGCCCAGTTTTCGGGCTTCAACCGCGAGCGATTTTTTGTGGCGGGCACACCCACCGTGGTCGCGGATCAAATCGAAAAATGGCTGGATGAAGACGGCATTGACGGCATCAACTTGCGTCAGTATTTGTCGTTTGAAACCGCGCGCGACTTTATTGAACTGGTGATCCCCGAACTGCGTCGACGCGGGCGCTTTCGCGAGCGTTACAACGATGGCGAAACCCTGCGTGAACGCCTGTTTGGCGCAGGGCAAGCCAGATTGCCGGGTGATCACTTTGGCGCGCGTTATCGAGATGCGGCGGTATTGCAGCAACCGGCGCGGCCGTTGCGTTTCTCGTAAATCCCAACTGTTGCCCCACCAACAGTCCCTGCACAGACTGTTGGTTTTCAACCCTGCTCTCACCCGTTAACCCTCGTATTTACGGGGCCTAAAACCCGGCATGGCTTGTGCAATAGCCTTATTCCCGGACTTTAGGCAGCAAGCCCATGCGTGAAATCTCCCCTTTTATCTGTCTCGCTGCGCTGTGCGGCGTCTTAAGTGGCTGTGGTCAAGACACCTCGACAGTGGCGCGCAGCGATAAACCCGTCAGCGGCGGCACCTTGATCTACGCCACGGACCGCGAACCAACCTGCCTTGACCCGCATGTATCCGGCGATATGCCGCAGGTGTTTATCGGCCAGCAGTACCTCGACTCGCTGGTCTCCATGGACGAGCAGGGGCAAATAGGGCCATGGCTGGCCGAGCGTTGGGAGGTCTCGGCGGACGGTCTGAGCTACACCTTCCATTTGCGCAAGGATGTGCGCTTCACCGACGGCACACCGTTCAATGCGGCGGCGGTCAAAGCCAACCTTGATCACATGGCCAACCCGAAAACCCAGTCGAGTACGGCGGGCGGTTATATCCGCCAATACCGCAGCACCGACGTGCTGGATGACTCGACGGCCGTGGTGCATCTGGCCACGCCTTATGCGGCTTTTCTGGAGGTATTGGCACAAGGTTTTCTGGGCATCGAATCGCCCACGGCCTTGCTCCGTTCCCGTGATGAAAACTGCGAAAGCCCGGTGGGCAGCGGCCCGTTCAAAATCGTCAAGTGGGACCGTCAAAGTCAGGTAGAGCTGGTGCGCAACCCGGATTACAACTGGGCGCCACCCACGGCCAAACACCAAGGCCCAGCCTGGCTGGAACGCATCGTGTGGAAGTTTATTCAGGAGCCTTCCGTGCGTTTCGCCTCGCTGCAAGCGGGGGAGGTGGATGTGATCGAGGCGCTGCCCCCCGAGTCCCACGAGGCCGCACGGCGCAACCCCGACTTGAATGTGATCGTCGCCCTGCGACCGGGCAACCCCACCAACGGCACGCTGAATATCACCCGCGCGCCGTTCGATGACGTCAAAGTGCGTGAAGCTTTTGTGCGTAGCGCAGATGTCGAAGGCGCGTTGAAAAGCGTGTACTTCAACGAGTTCCCCCGTGCGGGCGGGCCACTGAGTTCGGCCACGCGATTTTACAGCCCGGACTTTCAGCACGCGCAGGATTACGACCCGGCGCGGGCCGCGCAATTGCTCGACGACAGCGGCTGGACCGGACGCGATGCCGAGGGCTATCGCACCCGTGACGGCAAACGGCTGCAAGTGCATGTGGTGATGGGCAACCGCACGCCGCCCTCCGAATACACCCTCTGGGAGCAGGTTCAGGCCACCACCCGCAAGGCCGGTTTCGACATGATCGTCGAACAGATGAGCGATGTTCAGGCCACCCAGCGTCAAGCGGACTGGGATTACGACATTCGTCTGGGCTACTGGAACACCAACACCGCCGACGTGTTGCGGATCATTTTCGGCGCGGAGTTCGTGCAGCCCGCCGGTGTCGGTGGCTATCACCAGAACACTGCAGGGTTCGCCAACCCGGCCTTTGACGCCATCAACCAGCAAGCATTGGCGACCCAGAATGCCGATCAGCGCCGCGCCTTGTATTACCAGGCGCAACAAATCGCTTCGCGCCAATACCTGCAACTGACCACCTACCCGCAAAGCTCGCGGCTGGGCATTTACAAAACCACTCAAGGGGTGCGGCTGGAGCCGTCTCTGGCGGTGACCTATCTGTATGACGCCTGGGTTAATAAATGAGAAGGGTGAAGGCATGAGCCAATTAACAGTCACACATCTGCGACGTGAACGATTGACGCTATTGGGGCGGCGCGCGGTCTGGCGGCTGGCTGGCGGGGTACTGGTGCTGTGGGCGGTGGCGACCCTGACGTTTTTTGCCTTGCGCCTGATGCCGGGTGATCCGGTGTTGGCCATTTTAGGCGGGCCGAGCGCCAACCCGACCGCCGAAACCATTGCCGAGGCGACACGCGAATACGGTCTGGACAAGCCGCTGGCAGTTCAGTACGTGCTGTATCTGGGGCGGCTGGTGCAGGGTGATCTGGGGGTGTCTTATTCCCAACACATGCCGGTGACCGGCGTGCTTGCCGATCAATCCTGGGCCACTTTGCAACTGACCTTCACCTCGCTGCTGCTGGCCTGGCTGCTGGTCATGGTGTTGACCGTGCTGACAGCAGGGCGGCGTCGCTGGGTGGCCAATCTGGCTTCGCTGGCCGAAACCTTTGCGGCTGCCTTGCCGCATTTCTGGCTAGGGATTTTGCTGCTGTCGGTGTTCGCCTTCGGCCTGCGCTGGTTCCCGCCAGCGGGCAGCGATGGCTGGCGCACCTTGGTGTTACCGGCCGTGGCGCTGGCCATTCCACTGGCGGGTTTTATCGCTCAAGTCACCCGTGAGTCGCTGGAGCTGACGCTGGAGCAACCCTTTGTGTTGACCGCCCGCACGCGGGGCTTGAGCGACACCGCGGTGCGTTTCAAACACGCGCTGCGCCATGCCGTATTACCCGGTATTTCTTTGTCGGGCTGGGCCATCGGCGCATTGATCAGCGGCGCCGTGGTGATTGAAGTGATCTTTTCGCGCAAGGGCCTTGGCCGCCAGCTGTATCAGGCGGTGCAGGCGCAAGACTTGCCGTTGACCATCGGCATCAGTCTGGTGGTTGCCGCGGTGTACGTACTGGCCAACATTCTGATCGACCTGCTGTACCTGTGGGTCGACCCTCGCCAACAGGGGAAAACCGCATGAGTGCACTGACGATGGAAACGACGCTGCCCGCGATCCGGGTTCAGCGCACTGCGCGCCCGATCCGTCTTGGGCCTTGGTTGGCCGTGGGTTTTCTGGGCTTTCTGATCATTGCGGCACTGCTGCCCGGCGTATTTGCCCACAGCGATCCTCTGGCCATTGTGCCGCAGGATGCTTTTCACCCGCCCGGCTGGGCGCACTGGTTCGGCACCGATCAATCGGGGCGGGATATTTTTTCGCGGGTCATTTACGGCACGCGCCAGTCGCTGTTTATCGGTCTGGCCGCGACGGCCTTGGCCATGAGCATCGCGATTGTGCTGGGGCTGCTGGGCGGCTTGGGCGGCGCCCGTCTGGATCGTGGTGTCGGCTGGTTGCTGGAAGTGCTGTTTGCGTTCCCGAGTCTGGTGCTGGCGCTGCTGTTTGTGGCGGTGTTCGGCAGCGGCGTCGGGCCGTTGATCATCGCCACCGGACTGGGCGGCGCCCCCGGTTATGCGCGCATGGTGCGCGGTCAGGTGCTGGCGGTGCGCAATGCCGGGTACATCGAAGCGGCGGTGGCGCTGGGTCACTCGCGGCGGCGGATCATCCTGCGTCAACTGTTACCCAACGCCATGCGCCCGCTGATCGTGACGCTGACCATGGGCGTCGGTCAGGCCATTGTCTGGGCCTCGGCCCTGAGCTTTCTGGGGCTGGGCGCCCGTCCGCCCGCGCCCGAGTGGGGCACGATGCTGTCGATGGGCCGTGACTTTATCGCCAATGCCTGGTGGCTGACCTTCTTTCCGGGGCTGTTCATCGTACTCACCACGCTGTCGACCACCGTCGCTGGCCGTTACCTGCAACAACGTCTGGAGGGGCGTCTTTCATGAGCGATAAACACTTGATCGTTGAAGGCCTGTCCATCGAGTTCGGTGGCCAGACCGTGGTGCAGAACCTGTCGTTTACCTTGGCGCCGGGCAAGACACTGGCGCTGGTGGGGGAGTCCGGTTCCGGCAAAAGCGTGACCGCCCGCAGCCTCATCGGTCTGGCCGGTGCCGGAGCGCGGGTCACTGCGCGCACCTTGAGTTATGGCGGGCAGGATTTGCTCGGGTTGTCCGAACGTGGCTGGCGCGGGCTGCGCGGTAAGGGCATCGGTTTTGTCTTGCAGGATGCGCTGGTGTCGCTGGACCCTCTGCGTCCGGTCGGCAAGGAAATTCTCGAAGTGCTCAAGACCCACGGCTGGGGCGATCGTCGCCGCCGTGCGCAACGGGTGATCGAGCTGCTCGACACCGTGGGCGTACCCGACCCCGAACTGCGGGCCCGGCAACGTCCCGATCAACTCTCCGGCGGCCTGCGCCAACGTGCGCTGATCGCCAGTGCGCTGGCACTGGATCCCGGTCTGGTGATCGCCGATGAACCCACCACCGCGCTGGATGCCACCGTGCAGGCGCAGATCCTTCAGGTGCTGCAAGCCATCAAGGCCCGTGGCGATTCGCTGTTGATCATCAGCCATGACTTGGCGGTGGTCGCGCAACTGGCCGATGAGGTGCTGGTGCTGCGTCACGGCGTGGCGGTGGAACAAGGACCGATGCAACAGGTGCTGCGCAATCCGCGTCACGCCTACACCCGCGCCCTGCTCGACGCGGTGCCCGCCGAACATGCCCGTGGCACACGTTTGTCGCCGCAGCAGGGGACGCCCGTGGTGCAAGCGCGGCCATCGGTTGCCGGGGCCGTGCTGCTTAAAGCCACGGCGTTGGGCAAGCGCTATATCGGCCCTGATCAGCAGCCCCGGCAAGTGGTCGATGGCGTCAGTTTTGAACTGCGTGCAGGGCGCACACTGGGCATCGTTGGTGAGTCCGGTTCGGGCAAAACCACGGTCGCGCGTATCGTACTCGGCTTGCTGGAGCCGGACGCCGGGAAGGTGGAGTTTCTTGGGCAGGACTGGGCGGGCGCGGGACGCCAGCACGTGGACGAACAACAGCGGCGTGTGCGTCGGCGCGACATCAGTGTGATTTATCAAGACCCGTTGAGTTCCTTCGATCCGCGCTGGAGCGTGGGCCAGATTCTGGCGGATGCGCTGGATGTGGCGGGCGTGACGGCGCCGCAACAGACGGCACGCATCCAGCAGTTGCTGGAACAAGTACGCCTGCCGACTGAACTGGCCACGCGTCGGCCGTTGCAACTGTCGGGCGGTCAGCGCCAGCGCGTGGCCATTGCCCGGGCCATTGCCAGCAACCCGAAAGTGATTATTTGTGACGAGCCTGTGTCGGCGCTGGACGTGTCAGTGCAGGCGCAGGTGCTCGATCTGCTGGCGGATCTGCAAGCGAGTTTGGGACTGGCCTACCTGTTTATCTCCCACGATCTGGGGGTGATTCGCCACGTCAGCGATGAGGTGCTGGTGATGCGCCACGGCAAGGTGGTGGAAAGCGCCCCGGTGGAAACCTTGTTTGAACACCCGCAACACGACTACACCCGCCGCTTGCTGGGGGCGGTGCCGCGGCTGCCGGGTGCCGAAACGCCCTTGGTCGTGCCGCCGCTGGAAGCGGAAAACAGCGCCTGGCTGTTTGACGAATCGCAACTCTGGAAAATCGCCATTTAAGCGCTCACCCGCAAGGAACTGCCATGAACAGATTATTTGCTGTCACTGAACATCCCGTCACTTCGGTGGCCGAACTCAATACCCTGGCCGACCGGCTCTTGCCGGATATTGGCCGGGGCGCCGCGCAACGTGAGCGTGATCGTCTGCTGCCGTTTGAGGCGGTGGCCCAGATTGCCAAGGCCGGTTTATTTACCACGCGCATTCCCGTCCGTTATGGCGGCAGCGGTGGCTCGGTCAAAGACGTGATTGCCTTGCTGATTCGCATCGCGTCCGTGGATTCCAACGTCGCTCAGGCGTTGCGTCCCGGCTTCGGTTTTGTCGAAGGCTTGCTCGCTTCGCAAACTGACGATGCCGAAGCAGAGCGCGCCCGCTGGTTTGAGCGTTACCTGCAAGGTGCGGTCATCGGCAATGCCGGCTGGGAAGTGGGCGGCGCCAATGGATCGATCAGTGCGCGCATCGTGCGCGACGGTGAGCACTATCGAGTGACGGGAAACAAGTATTACAGCACCGGCTCGCTATACGCCGATTGGGTCAGCGCGGTAGCACTGGACGAAGACGATCAGCCGGTGTCGTTTATTCTGCCGCGCCAGCGCCAGGGCCTGGAGTTGCTCGATGACTTTGACTCGATGGGGCAGCGCCTCACGGCCAGCGGCACGACACGGCTAAATAACGTACAGGTATTGGCCGAAGAAATTCGCACCCGCACGGTAGAAGAGGGCAAACGCACCATCGTCACCCCGTTTTTGCAGTTGTTTCTGGCGGCGGTGCAGGCGGGGATTGCGCGCAACGCCCTGAACGATGCAGTGGCCTTTGCCAACGAGCACGCGCGGCCGATCAAGCACAGCTCGGCCACCCGCTCGGTGGACGATCCCTACGTGGAACTCAGTGTGGGTGATATCTCGGCGCGCGCGTTCAGCGCTGAAGCGGTGGTGCTGCACGCCGCCGAGTCGATTGACCGGGCCTGGGCGGGCGGGCTTGATCCGTCATTGGTGGATCAGGCCGCAGTGGACGTTGCGCAGGCGCAATACATTGCCGCCGAATCGGCGCTCAAAGCGGCAGAGCTGGTGTTTGACGTGGGCGGTGCTTCCACGACCGGGCGTGCGCACAACCTGGATCGTCACTGGCGCAACGCACGCACGGTGGCCAATCACAACCCCCGTCACTGGAAAGCGGCAGCGGTTGGCAGTTGGCAGCTAAAAGGTACGCCGCCGCCTACGTCTGGGTTGTTTTAGGCGCCCTGTGCAGTAGGGATCAAGCCATTGCCACAATGGCTTTTTCTCCTATTAATAAGGCGCCCGTGTGGATCGTGTGGGCATTCACGGGTTAACGTCTGCTGATTGTTTTTTACTTCCGGGCGTGCAGCGTGATTGCGTGGGCGAGCATGCCGCGCCCGTGGGGGCTACCCGGATTCCCACCGTCATTTCATCTCCAGCACCGAACAATCGGTAATACTTATTAGGAATCTTTCAGAATCCTCCTACACCCCCATCACCCCTCTATCCGTTAGCGTTCAGCCCTTTATTCAGGGAGGAACCCGGTATGTCCACGTCAGCCCGTCAACACACCTTCAGCCTGCACATGCAACACGTTCAACATGATTTCAAGGTGCTGGAGTTCTCGGGCGATGAGGCCATCAGCACGCCCTATGCTTTCACGATTGAACTGGTCAGCGAACAGGTCGGCATTGACCTCGACACCCTGTTGGGCCACAGCGCTTTTCTGGCCTTCGACAGTCAGGGCAGCGGTATTCACGGGCAGATATCGAGCATTGAGAAGGGCAGTCCCGGCAGTCGTCTGACGCGCTATAGCCTGACCTTGACTCCCCATCTGGCCAACCTGGTCCATCGCACCAACCACCGTATCTTTCAGAACCTGACGGTCCAGCAGATCATTGAACAACTGCTCGAAGAACACGGCATTTTCAACAATGCCTACGCCTTCGATGCCTTTTCGCCCTGTTTGCCTCGCGAATACTGCGTTCAGTACGCCGAGTCCGACTTGGACTTTATTCAGCGCCTGTGTTTTGAAGAAGGCTTCCACTATTACTTCAAGCATTCACCTGACGGCCACACGCTGGTTTTCGGCGACAAACAGCAGGCATTTACTCCGCTGGAACATCCCACCCCTTACGTGCCCAATAACGGCATGGTCGCCGCCGAACCCTCAATCGACCACTTTCAGCTGAAGGTAAAAATCGGCACTAACCACATCGTGCGTCGCGACTACGACTTCCAGAAAGCCAGCCGAACGCTGGAGGCCGACAGCCATTGCGAGCGCAAGGACCGGGTACTTGAGGATTACAGCTACCCCGGCGGTTTCAAAGGGAAAGCCGACGGCGAACGGATTAGCCAGCGCACGCTGGAGCGTCACCAAAGCGGCCATCGGCAGGCCGGTGGCAGCAGCAATCAACCGCGCCTGTGCAGTGGCCACTTTCTGACCCTGAGCGAGCATAAAAACACCTCCTGGAATGGCCGCTGGTTGCTGACCCAGGTTCACCATGAAGGCAAACAGCCGCAAGTGCTGGAAGAACAGGGCCGCCCCCGCCAGCCTGCGCAGCCTGATGAATTTATTCAGGGCTATCGCAACACCTTCGAGGGTATCCCCGAAGTGATCACTTACCGCCCGCAAAAGGTCTACCCCAAGCCGCGCATCATGGGCAGCCAGACCGCCCGCGTCACCGGGCCGGTGGGCGAAGAGATCCATTGCGATGAATTCGGGCGGGTCCGCGTCAAGTTTCATTGGGATCGCAGCGACCTCAACAACGAGCAAAGCAGTTGCTGGATCAGGGTGTCGTCCAGTTGGGCCGGGGATGGCTATGGCGCTGTGACCATTCCCAGAGTCGGCATGGAAGTGCTGGTGGAATACATCAACGCAGACCCGGATTTCCCGGTCATTTTTGCGTGCGTACCAAATAGCCTCAACCCGGTCGCTCACGACTTGCCCGCCAATAAGACCCAAAGCGTGTTTCGTAGCCGCAGCAGCCCCGGTGGCAGCGGCTACAACGAACTGCGCATCGAAGACCGTCAGGGTCAGGAACTGATTTACCTGCACGCCCAGCGCGACCTGCAACAGCACATCAAAAACGACAGCCGCGTGCAGATCGATGGCGCCAGCGAAACCCGGGTCACGGGCAACAGCGTGGTGGTGCTCAAGGCGCAGGAGCAACACACCGTCACGGGTGATCGCAAAGTGCAGCTCAAGGCCAGCGACCATTTGCAGGTGGCCACCAGCAGCCACACACGGGTGGGGCAACTACTGGCCGCTGAGGCCGGGCAAGAAGTGAGCATTCAAGCGGGTGCTCGTGTGGTGTTGGAAGCGGGGGCGAATATCACGTTGATGGCGGGTGGTCAGCATCTGGTGATTGGCGCCGGAGGCATTTTCAGCAGCACGCCGATTGTGCTGGGCGGTGCGCCAGTGCCGGGGACACCGGCGAGTCCGTTAGTGTCCGAAGGTGCGCAGTCGCTTTTCACGCCTTTTCAGCCCTATTCATTGCTCAGGCAACGCAAAAACCTGCTTAAGGAACACGCCCTGTGCGCCATTTGTGAAGAGCAGTCGTCCACCCCGGAGCCCAACTCATGATTGCAATGCCAGCACTGCCCAACCACCTGCCCTGGCACCTTAGGGCGTACCTCGTGCTCGATGCAGTGCGTTTGCCTGATCTGGCCGAACGGTTTCAACACTGGCCAAACCCCAAAGAATATCTGTACGTGACCACGCGCTGGCATGCGCTCGTGGACATTTCCCCGTGCTTGATCAGCCTGTCCGGGCCTGACGATCCTGTGTTGAGATACTTCAAGGTCAATGCCGAGATCGAACCGGGCTATCTGCTGTTTACACAGACTGACGCTGCCACGCTGAGCACTTTTTTACGCAGCCTGATTGTTGTGCAACACCCTTCGGGTGACGAAGTGATGATGCGAATGGCTGACCCTGCGGTGCTCCATCAGTTGATCAGCGCAAGTGAAAACCCATTGGATTCACGCTGGTTGGGGCCCAGCGAACAGATCTGTTTGCCGGACGGCTTGCATGTTCAATGGCTTGAGCATAAACGGCCCGCCAGCGCTGGAGCGACTGTGCCCAGCACCTTGCGACTGTCCGATCAAGAACTGACGGCGTTGGGTGAAGTGGAATTTCGCCGCTTTGTCCTGCGCTTGACCCGGCATATGACGACTTACTTTCCCGATGTCATGGCTCAGTTCTCTGAGACCGAACGGCGCATCCGTGCCTACAAGCTGGCGCAAATGGCCTACAGCCAAGGTTTTTACTCGGCTCGGGAAGTCACTCTGTACGCCAACGTGCTGTGTTTGCTGGTGAACGAGGGTGTCGATTCGTACCCGGATATTCACCATTTACTGAATCAACCGTCCACAACCCAAACCCCACTGGAACGCGTGACACTCGCCGCCGAATTAGCGCAAGCCTACCGCCTCGCGGCTCAAGGACAGCCACAATGAACAGTCAAACGCCGGTCAACAACAGCCCCCATCTGGCCGCCCTGGCCGCGAGCGCAACCGATATCCGCGCAGCGATGGGCATGTGCGACTTGATGAGTAAAACGCTACAACTTCTGCCGTTGCGTTACGCGCTGGTCGAGCGGCTGGACCCGTCTTCAGCACTCGACATGCCGTTCAGGCTGAGCAGCCATCCCGTGGGGATTCGCTTGTTGCGCGATGGTTACCTCTACCTGATTGATAACGGCAGCGGTTACCTGCATGAATACCAGATAGAACAAGGCCGCATCACCAAATTGCTGTGGCAGGACAACGAAGTGGCCGCTGATGTGCGGACCTCATCCGTCGGTGAGCCACACCTTATTTTTAAACGGCATACCACGCTATATGCCTGCTACTCCGAAATTCAGTGGACAGCGTTCAAATGCTCCCAGGTATTAAAAGACCCGAGCGAGCGCGGGCGCGTAATGCAGTTGGTCGAGCCCGGCAAAGCCTGCCCGGTTAACGGTGGCGCCAACCTGTTAAGCCAGCAACAGGTCGAGCAATGGCTGGCCGAAGTGGCCGAAACTCCGAGCAGCACCGAGCCTCCCCACCGCTTGCCCGAAGGAGCCCACCCTGAGGAAAGCCAGCCTTACAGCTGGGAAGCTCAAGCGCTGTTCCAGAACACGCCTATACACACCCTGACCAGCCAAGTGTTGGGCGCTTACCAGAATGATTATGTGTATCTGGTGCTGCGTGATGATTTCGGGGTCATGCGCGATCTGGCCCAAGAACAACTGAAAATCAGTGACTGGTTAGGGCACTGGAGTGCGGATGAAGACGTACAGCGCAAGTACCTGACCGGGAGTTATATCCAGTCGTTGTATGGCGTGAATGCTTCGCGCCTCGATCAAATCAGTGCGGTCGACCCGGCGGTAAAAGCCTTGAAAGATCAAACATCGCCCGCGCAACAGGCCTTGATCTATGACTACCTCGAAGCCATGCGCAACCACCAAGGGCCGGTGATCTATGCCCCAGAACAGATATTGCGCGGGCTCAAAAATTTGTCCGATTACCACCGCGCCCGATTGGCCATGCAAGACGGCTTGGGTGAAACCCTGTGGCGGCGCCATGAGGACACTATTTATGGCTTGGCCAAAGATACCTGGGACGCATTGGATGGCACCCTCCCAGGGCAACCCGGTATAGACGACCTGACACACCGCGTGCCCATGCAAGACTTTGTGGTCAGAGAGCAAACCCTCCTGAACCATTGGCATGCACGCCTGGGGAGAGTGCGCGAAGACCGGTTAAAAATGATTGTCGAGGGGTATTTCCATCGTGCCGCGTGGTACTACGACTTCACGTTGGATACGCAAATCAAGCATCGACTGGAGACTGAGTTTTTATGTCTAGCGGCCATCTGTGAAAACCGGGAGATGACCGAAAAACTGGCAGCGTATCTAGAAAAAAACCTGCTGACCCTGATCCCAGGGCTGGAAACGCTGCATCTACGTGACCAGACCGAGCTTGCCAAAAAGCTGGCAGATCTGAGCAGCTTCACGATTGGCGTGCTTGAGTCGGGAAAAAACATCGACAACGTTTCAGGGCTGGCCAATCAGTTCAATAGTTTGATGAACGAACGGTTGCCTAACTATGCCTTACTGAACACTCGGTTTCAGGGCATGCAAAGTATGTTGGAGGGGGCGTATAACCCGGCACTTCAATTACAAGCAGCAGACGAACTGGATAAAGCACAGAGTGCATTTCGACTCAATCAACATATTCCCCCTGAAAGCTTTGTTCGTAGTATAGGTACGCCCGCACGCCTAAAGTTACTGCGTGAGTTTTCACTAAACGGATTAACCGTAAGAGGTGCAACCCCTATCGAAATCCAGCAATACAACCTTGCCCGTGACACCGCACTGCAATATCGAGCTCAACTAAAAAACCTCTATAAAGAACGTAAAACAGCACTCAACCGTCAAATATATGGCTTGGACCCCGTCGGCAGCGAAGAGCGTATCAACCGGAGCATCATTCAAGTAAAAGCGGCTTTGGAGCCGCTAGAAGAAAGATTGACGTTGGCATTGACCCCAGGCAGCGGCAGCCCTGCACAAATTGGCACGGTGGTTGATGGCTGGAGCCCTGAGGTGCGTGCTGAACTGAATCGAACCGTTCGAGATTTTCGAGCGACCGGAACGTTTGCAGCGCCGATGCGTAGCGTGTTGAGTTCAAAGGGCGATTGGATTGCGCTGACGTTGGTCGTGTTTCAGGGACTTAAGTTGATTGAGGTGTTTGGGGCGTCACGCCCCGACAACGGATCTCTATGGGAAAAGTCCAAAGCCATTATTGAGGCTTCTGTAGGTTTCATAGCCGTTAGTACGGCTGCGACACAAGGTTTGGCAGTCACCGTTTTCCAGGCTCATATCCAACAAATGGAGAGCGTGGCAGGGAAGCTTAACGCCATGAGTCGATTAGGACGCTGGGTGGGATTTTCCGGTATAGGTGCTTTCAAATTCGGCGTCGTAAACGCTTTGGTTGATGTGGGCAAGCACTCACAACAGTGGGGCGAAGCGTTGGCGACGGGTAATCACAAGACATTAGTGGCTACAACCCTTCAACTGACCGGCGATGGAATATTAGTGGGCACCAATGTGTGGGGGCTTCGCCATACAACCCGGATCGTTCAACAAGTCATGAGCCTCTCGTCGGAACTCAGAGCGCTGGCGTGGGCGCAAGCAAGCCCTAAACTCCTGAGCATAGCGGTGAGAGTCAATCTGGTCGGGTTGATCGCCACCGCCTTGCAGTTAGCGGGTGAAGGCCTTTATAACTTTTTTCACCGTGATGCAATGCAGAAGTGGCTGGAAAGCAGCGTGTGGGGCACTCAGTCTCTTCAACGTAGTTTGCAAGATGACTGGAGCGCTTTAGCCCGCGTAGTACAGCAGCCTACTTGCGAACTGATCCGGGTTGAAAAGAAGACTTTTTTGCGATTTGTGCTGCCGGGTATCCGCACGCGAGAACTGGACAGCCGCCAATTACAGCTCCTTGTGTACCAACGGCAAACCGAAAAAAACACCGACCGTCCTTATGGCTCGCACTCCACGGCACGCTGGCATGAACGCAGTGCGGCGTGGGCGGGTATGGGCCAAGTAGCCAGTGAGGAAGACGAGGCGCTGGTCGTGCAGATTCCGATTCCCGAAAACCTGCAAAACTCGGATTTTAGTTTGGCACTGAGCATTGGCTATCAACTGGAAGCCGAGCGTGCATTGATTCATCGTACGTTCTTTAGAGTGAACGACTTGAAGATTATTACAGGGCGTGGCCACCGGGCGCCGCTGTCGGGGAGGTTCAAGCTAAAAGCGGTAGAGGCTTTACCTGAACAGCTAGGGGCGGATAAACCATGGCTGATCCAGCGAGATGAACTGGAGAAGGTAGATGCTTAAGCGCTGGTTCAAACGCAAAGACATTAGCAATGAAGATCCCGCGCTGGATCTACGCAACCAGCGACCCGGTGCAGGAGAAATTCGCAGTCAGGGTTCAAATGAAACCCTGTTTCTATCGCCGCTCCCTGTGTACACCGGTCAAGTGCAGGCAAGCAGTAGAAACTTTTCGCTAATGAATGATGTGTTTCTGGAAATGGGTGGCTCCAACCGGGGATTGGTAGAACAGGGCAAGATACTTGCGGCGGGTATATGGATGGTTTTAATGACTGCTTTCGCTTTGCCGGTTGTGATGTCCCTGATTTTGGCACTTACGAGTTCACCCGAAGCAGGGGAGGGTTTTTTCGACACTATAGGGTTTATGTATGATGCCTCTACAATGCCCGCTTTCTATGCGGCCTGTTGCATCGCAATTTATTTCAGCGGGATTGTTTCGAATGTTCGTAAACAAGCCAAAACGTATCCCCTGCGTTTTAATCGCCAACGTCGTGAAGTGTGCTTTGTCGACAGTAAGACTCACCGAGTTTTAATCGTGCCATGGGAAAGTGTGGTGGCTTGGGTATCAAACAGTCAGGCGGTCACTTCCTATGGTGCAACACGGCAGTATGGCTTCGGCATAGGACTGGAGGATGAAGAACAAGACCGCGTGCATTTCATTACCATCCCTCAGTTCAGCGATGCTCACTCATTGGGGCTGTGGGCAGCGATTCGCAATTATATGGAAGAGGGGCAATTGGTGGATGCCCCCGACCCTTGGCTGACCGCGCTGGGGCTTTTCCCTACGGGAGATCGATTAAAAAATTATGAAGGACTGCATAGCTTTGGACTTGAACGCGAAGATGCCCGGTATATGGGGAAAATGGATGTTGTTGGAGGAGAGGATCTGAGTCCGGAAGATCAAGAAAAATATGGCTTCTCTGGTCGCACACCCTGGCCCCTGCGTTGGTGGTACGTACGCCGTGTTCTGACCTTTTGGAAGATGCCCTTCATGCTGGCTGAATGGGGCCATCGCAAAGGCCGTCCGGTATTCCCCGAACAGGTACAAGCGTGGTCTGAGCCGCTGCCACCCGAGCAATGGGCCACCCCAAGTGCTGCACTGCTAAAAGCCAATCAGCAGGTGCGCAACGCAATGGATTCACAGGGCGCGACCTTTTCGGCAGCTTGTAAAGAGGCGGGGTTGCATTGAGTACTTTTGCCTTCAAGCCGCCAAGTGACGTGGAGCCTGTAAATGCTTAAGCGCTGGTTCAAACGCAAAGACATTAGCAATGAAGATCCCGCGCTGGATCTACGCAACCAGCGACCCGGCGCAGGAGAAATTCGCAGTCAGGGTTCAAATGAAACCCTGTTTCTAGCGCCGCTCCCTGTGTACACCGGTCAAGTGCAGGCAAGCAGTAGAAACTTTTCGCTAATGAATGATGTGTTTCTGGAAATGGGTGGCTCCAACCGGGGATTGGTAGAACAGGGCAAGATACTTGCGGCGGGTATATGGATGGTTTTAATGACTGCTTTCGCTTTGCCGGTTGTGATGTCCCTGATTTTGGCACTTACGAGTTCACCCGAAGCAGGGGAGGGTTTTTTCGACACTATAGGGTTTATGTATGATGCCTCCACAATGCCCGCTTTCTATGCGGCCTGTTGCATCGCAATTTATTTCAGCGGGATTGTTTCGAATGTGCGTAAACAAGCAAAAACGTATCCCCTGCGTTTTAATCGCCAACGTCGTGAAGTGTGCTTTGTCGACAGTAAGACTCACCGAGTTTTAATCGTGCCATGGGAAAGTGTGGTGGCTTGGGTATCAAACAGTCAGGCGGTCACTTCCTATGGTGCAACACGGCAGTATGGCTTCGGCATAGGACTGGAGGATGAAGAACAAGACCGAGTGCATTTCATAACAATCCCTCAGTTCAGCGATGCTCACGCATTGGGGCTGTGGGCAGCGATTCGCAATTATATGGAAGAGGGGCAATTGGTGGATGCCCCCGACCCTTGGCTGACCGCGCTGGGGCTATTCCCTTCGGGAGATCGACTAAAAAATTATGAAGGACTGCATAGTTTTGGAATCGAACATGAAGACGCCCGTTTCATGGGAAGCCTTGATGATGAAGGGCAGCATTTAAGTGCTGAGGAGCGTGAAAGATATGGTTACTCAAAGCGCACACCCTGGCCCCTGCGCTGGTGGTACGTACGCCGTGTTCTGACCTTTTGGAAGATGCCCTTCATGCTGGCTGAGTGGGGCCATCGCAAAGGCCGTCCGGTATTCCCCGAACAGGTACAAGCGTGGTCTGAGCCGCTGCCACCCGAGCAATGGGCCAGCCCAAGTGCTGCACTGCTAAAAGCCAATCAGCAAGTGCGCAACGCGATGGATTCACAGGGCGCGACCTTTTCGGCTGCTTGCAAAGAGGCGGGGTTGCATTGAGTGCGTAATCAAAAACTGTCAAGACCGGAAATCCATGAGTAGTCTCTCGTCGTCCTCTGTCAACTACCCAAACGCGCAAGCCAATGACGCGATTGCCTGATTTTAGACGCGGGCATGGGACACCCGTAGCAGTTGCCGCAGGCGACGTCCGGCGACGCAGTCGTCGTAAAGCCTGAGCGTGCGGTTAACCTTTAAAACCGCCCACTCAGGTTTCACGATTGCTGCGCAATCGGACGTCGCCTGCGGCAACTGCTACGGGTTTGTATTGCTCCGCCAGCATTTGTCCTTCGCCAGTCACTGTTGTCATACACACAGTTGTTTTACAAAGTGTCGGGTTGTTGCTGTTCGAACACTCGTTATCCCCTCGTTTCATGGTCTTTTTACGCTGGCATGAACCCTGCAAAGTGCCTGTTAGAGCCAGACTATGCCCATAGATGCTCCCTTTATTTAGCCGGTGTGGAGTGTTGATTTATGTGGAAGAAGTCCGTGAACACGGTTGTACGTCTCAACCCGTTAGCCACGGCATCGAGCCTGGGTGTGCTGTTGATGTTGGTACAGGGCATGAGTGTGGCGGCACAGGATCCGACACTGGCCACGGTGGTGGTACAGGGCGCCGGCGCCAGTGAAGCGCAGAAAGCCGAGAAACAATTGAAGAAAGTCGCCGGTAATACCGCCGTGGTGGATAACCGCGTCATAGAGCAGGGCAGGGCCGCCAACGCGGAAGATGTGCTGGCCCTGCAACCCGGTGTTTTTGCCCAGGCCACCAGCGGCTCCGGGGCCAACAAAATTTCGATACGCGGCTCGGGACTCAATACCTTTTATCAAGGGCGGTTGCAGGAGCTGAGTGCAACACGGTTATTGAATTGACGCAGGAGCATCATATTGCATAGCCAAGGCTTTCT
>NZ_WIWC01000032.1 GCF_009600315.1 Pseudomonas helleri
TCGCCGATGGTAGTGTGGGGTTTCCCCATGTGAGAGTAGGTCATCGTCAAGATTAAATTCCAAACCCCCTGTCTGCTCACGCAGACAGGGGGTTTGTTTTTGTGGGCAAAAAAACCGCAGCGAGCCACAAGCCTCAAACGACAGGTTTGAATACTCTCGGTATGCCCCAAGCTGTTCGCTTGCAGCTGTTCGCTTGCAGCTTGCAGCAACTGCCCCCCGTGCAATGTTAAGGTTCGTCTTTGGATATTGCCTTCCCCTAAGGATGCCTTCATGCCGGTCGCTACTTCTCTGAATCCAGGTTTTATGGTCGTTCACGGTAATCGCCTTGATGAACTGCGAGGCTTGGTCGTGAGCTGGATGCGGCGCTATCCCTTGGCGCCTTTGGAGAACGAAATTGCACTGGTACAGAGCAATGGCATCGCTCAATGGCTGAAGCTAGCTCTGGCCGAAGATGCTCAGGATGACGACTTGGGTGGCTGCGGGATTGCTGCCGCTGTTGATGTGCAACTGCCCGGCAGTTTCATGTGGCAGCTCTATCGAATCGTATTAGGCACAGAGCAAATCCCCGCCAAATCCTTGCTGGATAAAGCCCCGCTAACGTGGCGTTTGATGCGTTTGTTGCCTGCTCTTATTGATCAGCCGCACTTCGAACCCTTGCAGCGGTTTCTGACCCACGACACTGATCTGCGCAAACGCTATCAATTGTCAGAGCGCCTCGCCGACCTCTTCGACCAATACCAGGTTTATCGCGCCGATTGGCTTGAAGACTGGGCGGCAGGCCGTCACCAGCTACGCAATGCACGAGGCGAAACCCCAGTCTTAAGTTCTGCCAATTGCTGGCAAGCTGAACTGTGGCGTGAGCTTCTGCTCGATGTAGGTGAAGAAGGCATGTCGCAGAGTCGTGCCGGCGTGCATCAGCGCTTTATGGACAGGATCAATACCCTCGAGCAAGCTCCGCCCGGCTTGCCGGCCCGAGTCATCGTCTTTGGCATTTCTTCGTTGCCTGCCCAGGCACTCGAAGCGTTGGCAGGGCTGGCCCGCTTCAGTCAGGTACTGCTGTGTGTTCACAACCCTTGCCGTCATCATTGGTCTGACATCGTGGCGGACAAAGATCTGCTGCGTCATCAGTACAAACGCCAAGCCCGCAAAGCTGGAATGCCTACCGCGCTGGATATCGACATCCTGCATCAACATGCTCACCCCTTACTGGCTGCGTGGGGCAAGCAGGGGCGTGACTACATTAACTTGTTGGACAGTTATGACGATCCGAACAGCTATCGAGCCGCCTTTCGCGATGGACGGATTGACCTGTTCAGCGAAGTAGAGCCCCTCAACGTATTGAATCAATTACAAGACGATATTCTTGAGCTGCGTCCTCTCAATGAAACACGTGAGCTATGGCCTGCTGTTGATTTAGACACCGATCGTTCAATCCGTTTTCATATTGCCCATAGCGCGCAACGTGAGGTCGAGATCCTTCACGACCAATTACTGGCCCGTTTCAGCGAAGATCCTGGCTTACAGCCACGGGATGTGATCGTAATGGTGCCGGACGTCGACAGTTACGCACCCCATATTCGGGCAGTATTTGGCCAGATCGAACGCGACGATCGCCGTTTCATTCCCTACACCCTGGCAGACCAAGGCCAGCGGGGCCGTGATCCACTGCTGATCGCCATCGAGCACTTGCTTAAATTGCCTGACAGCCGCTTCCCGGTTAGCGAGATTCTCGATCTTCTGGACGTTCCCTCGTTACGAGCGCGCTTTAACGTCCAAGAGCGCGACCTTCCAACCTTGCATCGCTGGATCGAAGGTGCAGGGATTCGCTGGGGATTGAATGCGCAACAGCGCGCCGGCCTCGGCTTACCGGCACAACTGGAGCAGAACAGTTGGCGATTCGGTTTGCGCCGCATGCTGCTGGGCTATGCCGTGGGCAGTGGCGAAGCCTGTGATGGCATTGAGCCTTACGATGAAATTGGTGGCCTGGATGCTGTATTGATTGGCCCGCTTGTGGCACTGCTCGATGCGCTGGAAATTGCCCATCAGGAACTCTCGCAACCAGCCTTGCCACAGCAATGGGGCGAACGCCTGCAAGCGCTGGTCCAACTCTTCTTCCTGGCGGAAACCGAGCACGACGACTATCTGCTGGCTCAGCTGGAAGAGCTGCGGGAAAACTGGCTTGAAACCTGTGAGCTGGTTGGCCTGCAAGATGAGTTACCGCTCACCGTCGTACGTGAGGCTTGGTTGGCTGGCCTCGACCAAGGCAAGTTGTCCCAACGATTCCTGGCCGGTGCGGTCAACTTCTGCACCCTGATGCCGATGCGCGCCATCCCGTTCAAACTGGTGTGCTTGCTGGGGATGAATGACGGCGACTATCCGCGTGCACAGCCGCCGCTGGATTTCGACTTGATGGGCAGCGACTATCGCCCCGGCGATCGTTCGCGCCGTGAAGATGACCGTTATTTGTTGCTTGAAGCGCTGCTTTCAGCCCGTGATCAGCTGTACATCAGTTGGGTAGGGCGCAGTATCCGCGACAATAGCGAGCGTCCCGCCTGCGTTCTGATCGGACAACTGCGTGATCATATCGCCAGTGGCTGGAAGCAGCAGGACGGCAGTGATCTGCTTGAGGCCATGACTCAAGAGCATCCGTTGCAACCGTTCAGCACCCGCTACTTTCATGAAGGCAATCCCAACCTCTTCAGCTACGCCCGTGAGTGGCAGCAATTGCACGAGTTTCAAGACGCGCCGGTTCAGCCCGGGTCACTCATCGCACACGAACAAGAAGAACCCTTGAACCTGACTCAGTTGCAGGATTTCTTGCGCAACCCGGTGCGCCACTTCTTCAGTCAGCGTTTGAAAGTGTTCTTTGAAGCCGCAGAAGCGCCTCTTGCAGATGAAGAGCCTTTCGTCCTCGATGCGTTACAGCGTTACACCTTGAGCGACAGCTTGCTCGACGCCGCCTTGGCCCAGCCCGATCAACTGGAGCAAGCCTTGCATAACCGCGCCCTGCGGCTGCAAGGCAGCGGCCTGTTACCGATGGCCGGGTTTGGCGAGTGCTTGCAGCAAGAGTTGATAGAACCTTTGCCCGACGTATTGCAGCGCTATCAACAGTTGCTGACGCTTTGGCCTACGCCACTGAACAGCGCCTTGCCTGTCAGCCTCGAAGAACATGGGCTGAGACTGGAAGGGTGGCTGGGTAATCTGCATCAGCGAAGTGATAACGGCCTCCTCTCCATTACCACTATCCCTAACAGCATTGGCGCGATTAAAACCCGTAAATGGCACCGATTGACCCGGCCGTGGGTGAACCATCTGGTTGCCTGCGCCAGTGGCTTGCCCATGTCCACCGCGTTGGTCGCCAGCGATGACACCTTGTTGCTTGAGCCTATGGCGCCTCACCACGCCCGTGACATTCTCGGCAATCTGTTGCTGGCCTGGAAGGCCGGGATGAGTCGCCCGCTGCCGGTTGCGGTGAAAACAGCCTTCGCCTGGCTGGCCCACAGCGATCCGGCCAAAGCTGAAGCCGCGGCACAGAAAGCGTACGAAGGTGATGGTCAGACCAGTAATGGCGAACGCCGCGAAAGTGCTGCGCTCGCCCGTCAGTTCCCGGACTACGCGGCGCTGATTGCCGCCAATGAATTTGAAGACTGGTGCGACGCCCTATATCGCCCCTTGTTTGACGCCCCTTGGCGTTCACTGAACAGCGAGGTGGCCCGCTAATGAGTGCGCAAACAGAACCCCTGGCGCTAGCCTTTCCCTTGCACGGCAGCCAACTGATCGAAGCCAGCGCCGGCACCGGCAAGACCTTCACCATCTCGGCGCTCTATCTGCGTTTGATACTGGGACACGGATCGCAGGACGCCGGGTTTGGCCGCGAATTGTTACCGCCACAAATTCTCGTGGTGACCTTCACCGATGCCGCCACCAAAGAATTGCGCGACCGTATCCGCACCCGTCTTGCCGAAGCAGCACGGTTTTTCCGAGACGAGATCCAGGCGCCAGACGCTTTGGTTGCGCAACTGCGAGATCAGTTTTCGTCCGAACAATGGCCAGGATGCGCAGGTCGGCTCGACATTGCCGCGCAATGGATGGATGAAGCCGCTGTTTCGACTATCCACAGTTGGTGTCAGCGGATGTTGCGTGAGCATGCGTTCGACAGCGGTAGCCTGTTCACTCAAACGTTGGAAACCGACCACAGCGACTTGCTGGGCGAAGTGGTGCGTGATTACTGGCGCCTGTTTTGCTATCCCATGCACGGTGACGCGCTGAACTGGGTGCGTGCGCATTTGAGTGGCCCCGACGCCTTATTGCCGCGTATACGCGCGCTGTTTGGTAGTTCGCGGACGGGGGTAGATCCCGAACAAAGCCCCGCGCAGATTATCGATGCCAGCCTGCAAGAGCGCCGTCAGGTACTCACCCAGCTTAAAACCCCGTGGCTGCAATGGGCGCAGGACCTGCGCGATATTTGCCTGCAAGGCGTAGCCAGTAAAAGTGTCGACGGGCGCAAGATGCAAGCGCGTTACTTTGAACCCTGGTTTGACAAGCTCAGCACGTGGGCTGCGGACGACACGCTGGAACAACTGGACCTGAGCACTGGATTCACTCGTCTGACACCTGATGGCATGGCCGAAGCCTGGAAAGGGCAGCCGCCGCAGCATCCGGGTCTGGACGCCATGCCCGGCCTGAAAGCCGCTTTGGACGCCTTGCCCAGCCCGGATGCTGCTGTGCTGGAACATGCCGCGCGCTGGGTGAGCACGCGTTTTGAGGCAGAAAAGCGCCGCCGTGCCGAAATGGGCTTTGACGACATGCTGCTCAGACTGGATGCCGCCTTGCAGGCGGATGGCGGCGAGCGTCTGGCGACCTTGATTCGCGAGCAGTTCCCGGTGGCCTTGATTGATGAATTCCAGGACACCGATCCGGTGCAGTACCGCATTTTCGAAACCATTTACCGTATCGAGGACAACAGCCCTGAGACGGGTTTGTTTCTGATCGGCGATCCGAAGCAGGCCATCTATGCCTTCCGCGGTGCCGACATTTACACCTACCTGCGCGCCCGTCACGCCACTCAAGACCGGCTGCATACACTGGACACCAACTTCCGCTCCAGCCACGCAATGGTGGATGCGGTAAACCACGTGTTTGCGCGGGCTGAACAGCGCGACACGGGACGCGGCGCGTTTTTATTCCGCGACGGTGCTGAAAACCCTGTGCCTTTTGTCTCGGTTAAATCCCAGGGCCGAAAAGAAGTCCTGCAACTGGATGGGCAGCCGGTGACCGCCATGAACCTTTGGCAATTGCCCTCGGAACAGCCCGTTTCCGGCGCGGTGTATCGCCAGCAATTGGCGGCCGTGTGTGCCACTCAGATTGTCGAGTTGCTCAATGGCGGCCAGCAAGGTCGATGTGGGTTTGTCCAGGAAGGGCATTCGCTGCGCGGTGTATTGCCGGCTGATATCGCGATTCTGGTACGTGACGGTAAAGAAGCGCAGGCTGTGCGGCGTGAATTGTCGACCCGTGGCGTGCGCAGTGTTTACCTGTCAGATAAGGATTCAGTCTACGCCGCGCAGGAAGCACAGGATGTGCTGGCATGGCTTAAAGCCTGTGCCGAACCGGATGTCGAACGCCCACTGCGCGCCGCACTGGCCTGTATCACGTTGGACCTGCCATTAATCGAGCTTGAGCGTCTGAATCAGGATGAACTGGCGTGGGAACGCCGGGTAATGCAGTTTCGCGGTTACCGCGAAATCTGGCGTAAACAAGGCGTGTTGGCCATGTTGCGACGCCTGCTGCATGACTTTGAATTGCCTCGCACATTGATTGCCCGAGTGGACGGTGAGCGTGTGTTAACCAACGTGTTGCACCTGTCCGAGTTGTTGCAGCAGGCAGCTGCCGAGCTGGACGGTGAGCAAGCGCTGATCCGCCATCTGGCCGAGCATCTGGCTTTGTCGGGTCAGGCCGCAGAAGACCAGATCCTGCGCCTTGAAAGCGATGAACAACTGGTCAAAGTGGTCACGATTCACAAGTCAAAAGGTCTGGAATACCCGTTGGTGTTTTTGCCGTTTATTTGCTCGACCAAGCCAGTAGATGGCAGCCGTTTGCCGTTGCATTATCACGACGCGGCGGGTAACGCGCAGGTGAGTTTGAAAGCCACACCCGAACTGATCGCGCAGGCCGATGACGAGCGTCTGGCCGAAGACCTGCGCTTGCTCTATGTGGCTCTGACCCGTGCCCAGCATGCTTGCTGGCTGGGCGTTGCCGACCTTAAGCGCGGCAACAACAATCGCTCGACTTTGCACCTGTCTGCATTGGGTTATTTGCTCGGAGGTGGTGCAGTGCTCGCCGAATCCGTATCCCTTGCGCGATGGCTGGCGGACGCACAGCAAGATTGCCCGGCCATTGATTACCAGCCTGTGCCATTGCCCAGCCCCGCGTACTTTGTTCCGCCGATCAACCAGGCCACATTACTCAAACCGTTGATCCCGGCTCGTCGCGCTGCCGAAAACTGGTGGATAGCGTCTTACAGTGCGTTGCGTATTGGTGACAGCCTCAGCCCTGCCGAGGCACCGGAAAGCGCGTTGGCGCAAAAGCTCTCGGATGATGAGCGACTCGATCCTGATGCGCCGCGTGATGTGTTACTCACCGGCGGCGACATTCACCGTTTCCCTCGTGGGCCCAATCCCGGCACCTTCTTGCACGGTCTGCTGGAATGGGCCGGCGGCGAAGGTTTCAAGGCTGACGCTACAGCCGTCAACGATGCCGTCGCACGACGTTGCAATCGACGTGGCTGGCAAGGCTGGATTGAAACCTTGAGCGACTGGTTGCTGCATCTGCAACACGAACCCCTGCGCCTGAACAATGGTCAGCCAGCGGTAGTACTGAGCGGTTTGAATCAATACCAGATCGAAATGGAGTTCTGGTTTGCCAGCCACAAGGTCGACGTGCTGCAACTCGATAAGCTCGTGCGTCAACATACTCACGGCGGTGCGCCACGTGCGGCGGCTGAACCGAGCCTGCTCAATGGCATGTTCAAAGGCTTTATCGACCTTACGTTCGAGCATGCCGGGCGCTATTACGTCGCGGATTACAAATCCAATTGGCTGGGTATCGACGATGCGGCCTACACCGAACAGGCGATGACCACATCCATTCTGGATAATCGCTACGACCTGCAATACGTCTTGTACCTGTTGGCCCTGCACCGCCAACTCAAGGCGCGGCTGATTGACTACGACTACGACCAGCACATGGGTGGCGCATTGTATTTATTCCTGCGCGGCACTCGCTCCCAAGGGCAGGGCGTGTTCTTTACGAGGCCGCCTCGATATTTGATTGAAAGCCTGGACCTGATGTTCCAGGGCAAACCTCAGCCTCAACTGGCTGAACCGGCATGGGAACAGGGAGAGTTGTTATGAGTCGTTCGTTTGCCGAACTGTTACCTACGCCGTTGACGGCTGAAAGCCTTGCCCGGTTACAACCGTTGACGTGCGCCGAGGATCTGTTGCTGCTGCTGGAGCGCTGGGTAGAACGCGGGTGGCTGCGTGCGCTGGATAAAGCGTTTGTCGCTTTCCTGCATGAGCGCGACCCAGAAGGCGATCCGTTGGTGCTGCTGGCGGCGGCGCTGACCAGCCACCAGTTGGGTCACGGGCATGTCTGTCTGGATCTGTTCGACACCCTGAAAGAGCCCGACTTTGCACTGTCGCTTCCTCCTGAAGGCGATGTGCAGACCGGCGCCATGTTGCTGCCTTCGCAATTACTCGAAGCGCTGGACGGTGACGCGTGGTGTGCCGCCTTGCAGGCCAGCGCGTTGGTTGAGCACGCCGGACACTCTGCGCACGCGAGCAGTCGGCCTCTGGTGCTGAGCGACCGCCGTCTGTATTTGCGTCGCTATTGGGCGTACGAGCGGCGAATCGACAGCGCTTTGCGCCAACGTCTGTCAGCCCCGCAGGTCACGCCTGAGGATTTGCCGGCTCGCCTCAACAGTTTGTTCGCCAGCCCGGTACAGCCTGCACCGATTGACTGGCAAAAACTGGCCTGCGCGTTAGCGACCCGAGGAGCCTTCAGCATCGTCACGGGCGGCCCCGGCACCGGCAAAACCACCACTGTAGTGCGCCTGCTGGCACTGCTGCAGGCTCCAGCGGTCGAGGCAGGTGCGCCGTTGCGAATTCGTTTGGCTGCACCGACCGGCAAAGCGGCCGCACGCTTGACCGAGTCCATCAGCCTGCAAGTCAAATCGCTGGAAGTGGCTGACAGCGTTCGCCAAAAAATTCCCAGTGATGTCACCACGGTTCACCGCCTGCTGGGCAGCCGACCGGGCACACGGCATTTCCGCCATCACGCAGGCAACCGGCTGCCGCTGGATGTATTGGTGGTTGATGAAGCCTCCATGATCGACCTGGAGATGATGGCCAATTTGCTCGATGCATTACCCGACCATGCGCGGCTAGTGCTGTTGGGGGACAAGGACCAGTTGGCCTCGGTTGAGGCCGGTGCGGTGCTGGGCGATTTGTGTCGCGATGCCGAGGCAGGCTGGTACACCCCGCAGACTCGTGCCTGGCTGGAACAGGTCAGTGGTGAAAACCTTGCGGCCAGCGATTTGCAACAAGACCTCGACGGTACTCATCCGCTCGCCCAGCAAGTGGTCATGTTGCGTCACTCGCGTCGCTTCGGAGAGGGCAGCGGGATTGGCCAGCTTTCTCGTCTGGTGAATCGACAAGAGTCCCATGAGGCGCGGGCGTTGCTGGTCGCGGGGCATCACGAGGATCTATTCACCCTGCCGCTCAAGGGTGAGCAGGACCGGGGGTTCGAGCGTCTGGCGCTGGAAGGGCGCGGTGCGCAGGCCAAAGGTTATCGGCATTACCTTGAGGTGTTGCGTGAGCGGCGTCCCTCGGCCGATGCGGGCCTTGAAGACCCTTGCTGGGCAGTATGGGCAGGGCACGTGCTGGAGGCGTTTGAGGCGTTCCAGGTACTGTGTGCCGTGCGTAAAGGCCCGTGGGGTGTTGAAGGTTTGAACGAGCGCATCACGCGCACGTTGTTTGCTCGCAAGTTGATAGACGGTGATCAGCAGTGGTACGAAGGGCGCCCCGTGCTAATGACCCGCAATGATTACGGCCTTGGGTTAATGAATGGTGACATCGGCATCGCGCTCAAACTCCCGGAGCGTGATGGAGATAAGCAGCGCCATGTGCTGCGGGTTGCCTTTGCCCGCAACGATGGGCAGGGCGGTATTCGTTTTGTGCTGCCGAGTCGACTCAATGATGTCGAAACGGTGTACGCCATGACGGTGCACAAATCTCAGGGTTCGGAGTTTTCGCACACCGCGCTGGTGCTGCCGGAAGCCCTCAACCCGGTGTTGACCAAAGAGCTCATCTATACCGGCATCACCCGGGCCAAACATTGGTTCAGCCTGATAGAACCGCGCGCGGGCGTGTTTGAGGACGCCGTAGCACGCAAGGTCAAACGCTTGAGCGGGCTGATGTTGGCTCTGGGTTAGCCACGCCCGGCTCATTGGCAATGGGCGCGCAGGGAAGCGGCGCTCTGCAAAAGGGGGGATACACGGTTCGCATAGCTACTTTTGGATGGCCGGTTATGTGAAGCCGGTCACAGTAAATGCGAATCCTGTGATACATTCCCGGCATTATTCCTACAACGTTTACCGAGATTTCCTGCATGGATGTGGCTGTTTTCTCGATACGGCAGGGGTTGAGAAGCGGCCTGCTGCGCTTGTCTCTTTACCTGCTATTGCTGAGCACCCCCAGCTTGGCTCAATCCGAAGTCCCTCTGGATCAGGTTGATCAACGGGCCAAAAATGTCACCCAAGTGGTGCTTGGCATTCTCAGCTATGCGCGCTGGCCCATTGAACCGGCGTCTTTGCAGCTGTGTGTGGTCGGCCCGACCGAGTACGCCGATGACCTGCTAAAAGGCGCGACACAGGCCAGTGGCAGAGCGTTGCAGGTGCGCCGTGTACTGGTCACTGACCCTTTACTTATCCAGCGTTGCAACGCGCTCTATTTAGGCAAACTCAGCCCTGAAGACCGTCGCGATTTGTTCGAGCAACTGTCGGGCCAAGCGGTCCTGAGCATTAGCGAACAGGCGGATCCATGCAGTGTCGGCAGCTTGTTTTGCCTGCGGGTGGGCCAAGAGCATGTGTCGTTTGAGGTCAACCTCGACTCTGTCGCCCGCAGCGGCGTGCGTATCCATCCTCGTGTGTTGCAATTGTCACGTCGTCGGGGTGATCAGGTATGAGCCCGGAAAAAAGGCTTCCTGTACACCGGCGATTGCGTTCGGTACTGCGCCGCGGCCATCTGAGCGTGGCATTGGTCGCCGTCGTATTGGCCAGCACGTCGATGACACTGTTGGGCACGCTGGCACTCAAGGTGTACGCCGACAACAACGTGCATTTGCTGGCGCGTGCCATCAATTACACCGTCGAAGCGGCAGTGGTGTTCGATGACAAGGCCGCCGCGTCAGAAGCATTGGCCTTGATTGCCTCCTCAGCTGCTGTCGCCGACGCTCAAGTGATTAAGGCCAATGGTCAGTTACTGGCGCAGTGGCAGCGCCCGGAAAACGGGTTGTTGTCCAAGACAGAGATGTGGCTGGCAGATCACTTGTTGAATCAGCCGGTAACGGTGCCGATTGAGCGTCAGGGTCAGAAGATCGGTGAGGTGAGAATCCGTGCCCACGGTGCCACCCTGTTGAGGTTTTTGATCAGTGGACTGTTCGGTGTGTTGCTGTGTACGGCGCTCAGTGTTTGGAGTGCCTTGCACCTTTCACGGCGCATGCATGGCGGTATAACCGGCCCCTTACAACAACTGGCTGAAGTGGCGCACGCGGTACGCATCGAGCGCGCATTCGATCAGCGCGTACCTGTGGCGCAGATTGCCGAGCTGAACAGCCTGGGCAATGACTTTAACGCGTTGCTCGATGAGCTGGAGTCGTGGCAAAGCCATCTGCAACATCAAAACCAGGCGCTGGTGCACCAGGCCAATCATGACTCGCTGACCGAGTTGCCCAACCGTGCCTACTTTGAAACCCAGTTGGCGCGCACCCTGCGTTCGCTGAACACCTCCCATGAAAAAGCCGCTGTGCTGTTTCTCGACAGCGACCGTTTTAAAGACATCAATGACACCTATGGCCATGCGGCGGGTGATGTGGTGCTGGTGACGGTGGCGGCCCGCATCCGCGCCTTGCTGCGTGAAAACGATGTGGTAGCGCGATTGGGGGGCGACGAATTTGCGATCTTACTGACGCCGCTACACAGGATTGAAGACGCCCAGCGTATTGCTGACAAGATCATCGCCAGCATGCGTGAGCCTATTTCGCTGCCGGGGCAATGCAGCGTTGTGACCTCGTTCAGTATCGGCATTGCGGTTTACCCGGAGCATGGCACTCATCCGGATTCATTGCTGTGTGCAGCAGACTCGGCGATGTACCACGCCAAACGCCTCGCCCGTGGCGGGCAACACGTTGCGAAGCTGGAGTGCTCCGTAACCCCTAATACTTCAGGAGCTGTTCCCCATGCGTGAGTTGATTCAGCGCTATGTGCAGTTAGTTAGCGTTGCCCTGTTGCTGGCCGCGTTGTCGTTGGCCGGTTGCCAGACCACAGCGCCCAAAGGCCTGACTGCGGCGCAGGTCGCGGTGTTGAAACAGCAGGGCTTTGAGTTGACTGACGAAGGCTGGGCCTTTGATTTGTCGGGCAAGGTGCTGTTCGGCAGCGACCTTGAGGTGCTCAATGCTAAAAGTCGATCCATCGTGGAGCGCATCGGCACGGCCTTGGTCGAGGCAGACATCCCGCGGGTGCGGGTAGAAGGCCATACCGATGCCTCGGGTCAGGACGCCTACAACCAAAAGCTGTCTTTGCGCCGCGCCAACAGTGTGGCCAAAGTACTGATCAACGCAGGGATGCGCTCGGAAAATATTCAAACGCTGGGACTGGGCAGCAGTATGCCCGTGGCAACCAACATGACCCGCGCCGGGCGGACCGAAAACCGGCGGGTGTCGATTGTGGTGATTACGGATTAGGTTCGCGTTCTGTTGATGACGAGTACGAGGCCAACCGCACACTGAAGTACGGTTGCTTAGGCCTCGAAAGGATTACTTTCGCCCTTGCACTGCTTTAAACGAGCAATAACGTCGGGGGCTGTTTTGACGGTGTCGATTCTGCCGACTTCATCAAGATAGATTTCTATGGTCTTCCCCCATTTAGGTGAGATGTCGATGCACCTCTGGAAACCTTGATCAGTCCACCAATCAAACATCATAAAAAAATCTTTGTTTGGGAATAGGTGGCCATGCTCAACAGCTGAACCGCCGTTGCTGATATCACCTCTGTAGATTCTGTGCTGAGTATTCCAAACGTATCGGAACACCTGCGTGCTATTCGGGGAAAAATTAACGGCTACGACCGGGGATGCCGCATACCAAAAAGCCAAAGGAAGGACGACGAGGGCTAGAACTAGCCAACGGTCGGAGCGGATCTTGGGTTTATTGGCAGTCATGGGTTTTTACCCCTTTACCCCGAGATTAGGGCGGTAATGCATTCAACGAAGCCGAAAAGGGTCAAGCTCTCCCTGACATTGCTTTAAACGAGCAATAACGTAAGGGGCTGTTTTAGCGGTGTCGATTCTGCCGACTTCATCAACATAGATGTATATTTTCCTCCCCCATTTCGGGGTTATGTCGATGCACATCTGCAAGCCCCTTTTTTTCCACCAGTCGAACCTCATGAAGAAATCCTTATCAGGAAAAATATGGCCCCATTCAATGGCTGAACCGCCGCCTTTGGGCATTTCGCCCTTGTAGATTCGATCTTGGGTGTTCCAGATATATAGATAATCTTCCTCTCCTTCATGTGAAAATTTAACCACTACGACAGGAGTAGCCAAGTACGAAAATAATATGGGAAGGATTAGCAGGGCGATAAGTGCCAAGCGGTCATACTTGATTCTAGTTTTACTTGCATTCGTGTTCACGGATGCCAGTCCCCCATGCTTTAGGTGGTAATGCTAATACTTCGGTCATGAGCATTTTCGCTGTAATTCCCCCAGTCGGGTGTTGACTGAATAGCCTCATCCCAATGTTGATTGAATTACGGTCGGGGGTATCATCCCAAGCTCGCAGCCCCTCAATATCAGCGGAGCGGTTTGGGCCGGGTAGCTTCCATTGATCTTCAGGTTCGTTGAATACTTCCTTAACCTTGCGTATGGAATCCGAAACGATCTGCTCAGCCCCGGCGCCATCCAATAGGACGCCTTCAGATAGACCTC
This sequence comes from Pseudomonas helleri, assembly GCF_009600315.1. Lineage (GTDB taxonomy): Bacteria > Pseudomonadota > Gammaproteobacteria > Pseudomonadales > Pseudomonadaceae > Aquipseudomonas > Aquipseudomonas helleri_A. The sequence goes on from NZ_WIWC01000032.1 coordinate 13,260, forward strand.
CGGCCACACCGACATACCCATAATGAATGTTCGACCAAATATCGTAGAAATAGTCGTGTTGTCCTTGTTTGTGCCAAATCCCGCCAATGGTCGTACGGATAATCAGCTTGTGATCCCACGGACGGCCCTGGCCCACTCGTTCAGTCCACATGGCCATAGCCGCCGCAGTCTTCGCTGCCCCGATCCCTTGAGGGTTGGTCATACCGATTTTGGCGTACCAAGGTAATTGCATCTGTTTGCGTGTCTCTTCTACAACGTCGTAGCTGAGCAGCTCTTTCATTTCCAACACTGAGGAGTGAAATATGTTGCGATTCATCTCGCCTGCGATGTACTCGGCCAGCTCTTCCATTTGATCAGGGTGGTTGCATGGGGTGGGGTCCGCTTTCGCTCTGCCGGGATAGCCAGCGGTCTTATCCGTTGCCTTTGAACCCACCGAATTGGAAGGATTCGCCGGTGGTTGGTCAGCGGAGTTTGCTGTTGGGTTGGACACTCGGGCTGCCGGCGGTCTTGCTCGTGTTTGCAAAGGCGCTATCAGCCGGTTACGGCCCTCGGGGCAGCCGCAATGGACTGTGGCACCGTCCAGCACGGTAGGCACTCCCATCCATTTCATGGCCGGAAGGCTTTCAACAATCACGCCCTCTTTGCCGCACTCCGGGCAGGGGGTGGTTTTATCCCCAAGGCGCAAGACGCCTCGCCCACTTTGTGTCGCATTGGGCAGGCTGCTGATGCATACCGCGCCAGTGGTCGTGACATCACCGTGCAGTCCTTGTCCTAACCCGTTAACACTTCCTCGTGCACTGTTTGGCCCTGTTGCCATTGCGTGTTCCTGCCGGTCCATTTGAATACGACAGGACGCTACTCAGGCAGGGTTAGTTTGTATGTAAGGGAATTCTTAAAAATTTAAAAAAGTGGTCAAAGTCGGCTTGAGTCGGTGAACAGCATCTCGCCACTTTCTCCCATCAACAGGCGTTGGTTCTGTTCAGTGACTTCGCGGATGTAATCCCACAACAGGGTGATGCGCTTGAGCTTGCGCAGGTCCTCGCGGCAGTACATCCAGAACTGCCGGGTGAGGTTGATTTCATCCGGCAACACGGGCAGCAACCGCGGGTCCTGGGCCGCCAGAAAGCACGGCAGTATCGCCAGCGAACGCCCTTGCTGCGCGGCCACGAATTGCGCAATCACGCTGGTGCTGCGCAAGGTGGCGCTGGCGCCGGGCACCACATTGGCCAGGTACAGCAGCTCTGAACTGAACGCCAGATCGTCGACGTAGCTGATAAACGGGTGTTCCTGCAAGTCAGCGGCCCGGCGGATGGGCGGGTGTTGGTCCAGATAGTCCTGGGTGGCGAACAGTTGCAAGCGGTAGTCGCACAGTTTGCAGCACACATACGGCCCATGCTCCGGGCGCTCCAGCGCAATGACAATATCGGCTTCACGTTTGGACAGGCTGATGAAGTGCGGCAGCGGCAGGATGTCCACCGAAATCGCCGGGTAGGTGTCGACAAAGTGGCTTAGCTGCGGGGTGATGAAAAAGCTGCCAAAGCCTTCGGTGCAACCCATGCGGACATGCCCGGACAACGCCACCCCTGACCCCGACACTTGCTCACAGGCCATGTGCAGCGTGCTTTCTATCGACTCGGCATAACCCAGTAAACGCTGGCCTTCAGGGGTCAGGGTGAAGCCATTGGTGCGCGACTTCTCAAAGAGCAAAGTCCCCAGCGCACTCTCCAGCGAGCTGATCCGCCGCGACACGGTGGTGTAGTCGACCGCCAGGCGTTTGGCGGCGCTGCTGGCTTTGCGGGTACGGGCCACTTCCAGAAAAAACTTCAGGTCGTCCCAGTTCAAAGCGCTTAACGAGGTGATGTTTTTTTGCATGTTTGACCGGCTTATATGTGCGTTCTTATTAGAAGAACGCACACCTATACTCCAAAAACTGTCCTGCGACCAATCCGGGCACCCGTACTCATAAAAATAATGTCGGAGACCTCCATGAGCGTTCCTAACACCCCGTATCAAAACGCCCGCTTGCTGATTGATGGCGAATGGATCGAGTCGCAGACCACCGAGTGGCACGACATCGTTAACCCGGCCACTCAGCAGGTATTGGCCAAAGTCCCTTTCGCCACGGCCTCTGAAGTCAACGCGGCAATTGCAGCGGCCCAGCGCGCCTTTCAGACCTGGAAGCTGACACCCATTGGCGCGCGCATGCGCATCATGCTCAAGCTGCAAGCGCTGATCCGTGAACACTCCACGCGTATTGCCACTGTCCTCAGTGCTGAGCAGGGCAAAACCATTGCCGACGCCGAGGGTGATATTTTCCGCGGCCTGGAAGTGGTTGAACACGCGTGCTCCATCGGTACGTTGCAGATGGGTGAGTTCGCCGAAAACGTTGCAGGTGGGGTGGACACTTACACCCTGCGTCAGCCCATTGGCGTCTGTGCAGGCATCACGCCGTTTAACTTCCCGGCCATGATTCCGCTGTGGATGTTTCCGATGGCGATCGCGTGCGGAAACACCTTTGTCCTCAAACCGTCCGAACAAGATCCGCTGTCGACCCTGATGCTGGTGGAGCTGGCGCTGGAAGCCGGTGTGCCGCCGGGTGTGCTTAACGTGGTGCATGGCGGCAAGGACGTGGTGGACGCCCTGTGCACACACGCTGACATCAAGGCCGTGTCCTTTGTCGGCTCGACCGCCGTGGGCACCCATGTGTATGACCTGGCGGGCCGTCATGGCAAGCGCGTGCAATCCATGATGGGGGCCAAAAACCACGCCGTGGTGCTGCCCGATGCCAACCGTCAACAGACCCTCAATGCGCTGGTCGGTGCGGGGTTTGGCGCAGCCGGTCAACGCTGCATGGCCACTTCAGTGGTGGTGCTGGTGGGCGCGGCTAAACAATGGCTGCCCGATCTCAAAGCGCTGGCGCAAAAGCTCAAGGTCAATGCCGGCAGCGAAGCGGGCACTGACGTCGGGCCGGTCATTTCCAAGCGCGCAAAAGAGCGCGTATTGGGGTTGATTGAAAGCGGGATCAAAGAAGGCGCAGTGCTTGAGCTGGACGGTCGCGGCATCAACGTGCCGGGATTTGAGCAGGGCAACTTTATCGGCCCGACGCTGTTCTCGGGCGTAACCAAGGACATGCAGATTTACACGCAGGAAATCTTTGGCCCGGTGCTGGCGGTGATGGAAGTGGACACCCTTGATCAGGCCATCGCGCTGGTCAACGCTAACCCGTTCGGCAACGGCACGGGCCTGTTCACTCAAAGCGGCGCGGCTGCGCGCAAGTTCCAGACTGAAATCGACGTGGGTCAGGTTGGTATCAACATCCCGATTCCAGTGCCGGTACCGTTTTTCAGCTTCACCGGCTCACGCGGGTCGAAACTCGGCGATCTTGGCCCGTACGGCAAACAAGTCGTGCAGTTCTATACCCAAACCAAAACCGTCACCAGCCGCTGGTTTGACGATGACAGCGTGAATGATGGCGTCAACACCACCATCAACCTTCGCTGAGGGCACGATCATGAATATCGCATTTATTGGTTTGGGCAATATGGGCGCACCGATGGCGCGCAACCTGCTCAATGCTGGACATTCGTTGAACCTGTTCGATCTCAACAAAGACATTCTGGCGGAGCTGGCCGCGCTGGGCGGGCACATCAGTCACTCGCCCCGCGAGGCGGCCCAAGGCACTGAATTGGTCATCACCATGTTGCCGGCTGCCGCGCATGTGCGCAGTGTGTGGCTGGGTGAGGACGGTGTGCTGGCCGGTATCGGTGAAGGCGTGCCAGCCGTGGATTGCAGCACCATCGACCCGCAAACGGCCCGTGATGTGGCGGCTGCTGCCGCCCGGCAAGGGGTGCAGATGGCCGACGCGCCGGTCTCGGGCGGTACGGGTGGGGCACAAGCGGGCACTCTGACGTTTATGGTCGGTGCCTCCCAAGCGCTGTTCGACACCCTGCACCCCGTACTCGCGCAGATGGGCCGCAACATCGTCCATTGCGGGGATGTGGGCACGGGCCAAGTGGCTAAAATCTGCAACAACTTGCTGCTTGGTATTTCGATGGTCGGCGTCAGCGAGGCCATGGCGTTGGGTGCGGCGTTGGGGATCGACAGCGAAGTGCTGGCCGGGGTGATCAACAGTTCGACCGGGCGTTGCTGGAGTTCCGAGGTTTACAACCCTTGGCCCGGCATTGTCGAAACGGCACCGGCGTCACGGGGTTACACCGGCGGTTTTGGTGCCGAACTGATGCTCAAGGATTTGGGGCTTGCTACCGAAGCGGCTCGTCTGGCCCATCAACCTGTGGTGATGGGGGCTGTGGCTCAGCAGTTGTATCAAGCCATGAGTTTGCGCGGGGAGGGCGGTAAAGACTTCTCAGCCATCATCAATAGCTATCGCAAACCCGAATAGGGTTTTTTCCGGGAGTCCGCGTCGGGCGGGTTTCCCGGTTTTTTGCGTTGGCTGTCTTTTTCCCTCACCCCAACCCTCTCCCGGAGGGAGAAGGAGCTAATCTGCTTTTGACTTTAGTCCCCTCTCCCCCCGGGAGAGGGCTAGGGTGAGGGGCTTTGGATGTAAAGTCAGCGCCGAGACAGCGGCTTACCCGTACTCAAACGCACCTGATAAAAACCATAAATGATCAGCAGCCATACCGGGATGGCGTACACCGAGGCACGAACGTCGGGGATCATCCAGATAACCGCAATAATCACCGCCATAAACGCCAGGCACAGGAGGTTGCTGAACGGCGACCAGAATGCCTTGAACGCAGGCGTCTCACCTTTCTCGGTCATGGCCTTGCGGAACTTGAGGTGGGTGAGGCTGATCAATGCCCAGTTGATCATCAGCGAGGCAACCACCAGCGCAAACAGCAGTTCCAGCGCTTTATGCGGCGCCACGTAGTTGACCACCACACACAGCAATGTCACCAGCGCCGACAGACCCAGTGCGCGCAACGGCACGCCGTTTTTGGTCAGTTTCATCAGCGCTTTGGGCGCATCACCTTGTTCGGCCAGACCGAACAGCATGCGGCTGTTGCAGTACACGCCGCTGTTATAGACCGACAGGGCGGCGGTCAACACCACGAAGTTGAGGATTTGCGCGGCGGTATCGCTACCGATCAAGGCAAAAATCTGCACAAAGGGGCTGCTGCCATAGGCATCGCCACCCGCACCCAATGTGACCAGCAACTGATCCCACGGGTACAGGGCCAACAGCACGGTCAGGGCGCCCACGTAGAAAATCAGGATGCGGTACACCACCTGGTTGATGGCCTTGGGAATAACCTTTTTCGGTTCGCTGGCCTCGGCCGCTGTGATGCCCACCAACTCCAGGCCGCCAAACGAAAACATGATGAAGGCCATGGCCATCAACAGCCCGGTGCCGCCATTGGGGAAGAATCCGCCGTGGCTCCACAGGTTGCTGATTGACGCTTGCGGGCCGCCCGTGCCGCTGAACAGCAGGTAGCAGCCCAGCACGATCATGCCGACAATCGCCACGACCTTGATAATGGCAAACCAAAACTCCATCTCACCGAAGACTTTCACGTTCAGGGTGTTGATCAGGTTGACCAGCACGAAGAACACCACGGCACTGACCCAGGTGGGCACTTCGGGCCACCAGAACTGGATGTATTTACCGACCGCTGTCAGCTCGGCCATGCCCACCAGCACGTAAAGCACCCAGTAGTTCCAGCCCGATAGAAATCCCGCATAACCGCCCCAATATTTGTGGGCAAAGTGGCTGAACGAACCCGCGACAGGCTCCTCGACGATCATCTCGCCCAACTGGCGCATGATCAGAAAGGCGATAAAACCGGCAATGGCGTAGCCCAGAATCATCGACGGCCCGGCCGATTTGAGCACGCCCGCCGAGCCCAGAAACAAGCCGGTACCGATAGCGCCGCCCAAGGCAATCAGCTGAATATGGCGATTTTTTAAACCGCGTTTGAGTGTGACCGGGGGGGAATTAGTGTCAACCATCAGGTGCCCTGCACGTTGTTGTTATCGGTAGTGGATCAAATCACCCACGGCGTCTGGGCCCGGGTGGCGGGAAGCCCCGGATATTACTCCGGGTAAAAATGCAGGCATACAGGCGAAAACGACTCTGAGAAATGTCCTACGCATTCAAAGCAGAGTCACCGCACCCGTGCGTAGGTGATAAAGCGGGTGTTTGTTATCGGCATGGCACGACTGGGTGTGCGCCCTTTGGCAACAATCAAATATTGATTTGTGACTACAACGCAAAAGCTATTTGTCCCGACGCGGGTTTTTCTGTGGTGCAAGGCTCTATATCCTGCCCCTCATGATTTAAACCTTTAACGCCCCAAGTCGCTCAACAGCGCTGAGGGTTAACTCCTGACGAGGCTGACGATGAAAAAGATTCTGTTACTGAACGGTGCTAAAAAATTTGCCCACTCCGATGGTCGCTACAACCTGACGATGCATGACACGGCGTTGGCGTTTTTTGATCGCCATGGCTTTGAAGTCAAAGTTACCCACATCGACGAAGGCTATGACGTCGCCGAAGAAGTCGAAAAATACCTGTGGGCGGACGTGGTGATCTACCAAATGCCAGGCTGGTGGATGGGCGCGCCCTGGATCGTCAAAAAATACATCGACGAAGTGTTCACTCAAGGGCACGGCAAGCTCTATGCCAGCGACGGGCGCACCCGTTCCGACGCTTCGCAGCGCTACGGCAGCGGCGGTCTGATTCAGGGTAAAAAATACATGCTGTCACTGACCTGGAACGCACCGCAGCAAGCGTTTGACGACCCTGCGGACTTCTTTGAAGGCAAAGGCGTGGACGCGGTGTACTTCCCGTTCCACAAAGCCAACGAGTTCCTGGGCATGACCGGTTTGCCGACCTTCCTGTGCGTTGACGTGATGAAACGTCCACAGCCAGAGGTTGACGCGGCTCGCTATGAACAGCATCTGAGCGAAGTGTTCGGGCTCAACGCGTAACCGCAATCGCAGCCTCGCTGCGCTCCTCAGCGACTACTATCATGGCGGTTACCAATGAGGGGTGCATGTGAAAGCCAGATCCGATGAGCTGCAAATCTTTGTTTCGGTGATTGAGTGCGGGTCTATTTCCGCCGCTGCCGAACAAGCCGGGCAAACGCCTTCAGCCGTCAGCCGCACGCTGTCACGGCTGGAGGCCAAGCTCGACACCACGCTGATCAATCGCACCACGCGGCGCATGGACCTGACCGAAGAAGGCAAGTTCTTCTTCGAGCGGGCCAAGCTGATCCTGGCGCAGATGGATGAGCTGGAAGAGCGCCTGATCTCGCACCAGCGCACGCCTTCCGGGCGTTTGCGCATCAATGCTGCGGCGCCTTTTGTGCTGCACGCCATCGTGCCGTACATCCCCGAATTCCGTGCGCTGTACCCCGAGATTCAGCTGGAGCTCAACAGCAATGATCTGATCATCGACTTGCTGGAGCAAAGCACAGACATTGCCATTCGCATCGGTCCTTTGGCCGACTCGACATTGCATGCTCGCTCGTTGGGGTGCAGCCCGCTGAACATTCTTGCCAGCCCCGACTACATCGCCCGTCACGGCATGCCCACCAGCGTGGCTGAACTGGCCGACCACACCCTGATCGGCTTTACCCAGAACGATGGTCTCAACCAATGGCCCCTGCGTTATGCACAGGGTGATCGCTGGGCGATTCAACCCGCCATCAGTGCGTCCAGCGGTGAGACGGTTCGTCATTTGGCGCTGCAAGGGCAGGGCATTGCCTGCCTTTCGCACTTTATGACCCATGAAGACATCAGTGCCGGACGATTGCAGGTGGTATTGGCTGAGTTCAACAGCGGCTACCGTCAACCCATCCATGCGGTGTACTACCGCAACTCACAGTTGGCGCTGCGCATTCAGTGCTTTTTGGATTTTATCCAGACCAAACTGGCCAGTTACGCGGAATGTGACGGCCGAGGATAAGCCTCGTGCCTACACATATGGCAACGTCTGATCCGACGCTTCCCTTTCTATTGAACGACGTTTCCTAGAGAATCCTGACCGTCTTGCGGCGTAGCAATTGGGCGAATAGTCTCGGCGAGTCACTGGCATCAGTGACCGGTTTTGACAGACCGACCCAAAAGCACTTTCAGCGCTGTAGACCTTTCTTGATGTTATGGCAGCTGCGTGTGGGGCACTTTCGAGTGCGCCGAGTTTTTGGGTGTTTTTTTCCTCGGTCTGTCAACCCGCACGCAGTTGCCACCCTCACCGATTGACAGCGGTACGTGGCAGCTATTTCAGACTTGCTTTGGAATACACCCATGAAAAAAATCGTCCCCGACCCACCTCTGCATACCCGCGCCCACAAAGGCACCGTGTTATTCAGCACCAACCCCGGCATTTCCCTACAAACCGCCCTCACACACGCCTCTTTATTGCTCAAGGGCGCAGAGCTGACGGCCGATGACATCCGCTCTCACCTCAACGGATACGACGCCGAACAGTTATGGAGCGTCATTCATGGCGTCGAGATGGCGCGCAGTCTGGTTGAGTCGCTTCTGGTGGAGCCCCGCTTGGCTGAGTGAATCCGGCGCGCCCTTCTGCTTTCGTATTTGTTGTTTGAAAACGTGTCTGAAATGAGACAAGGTTTGGACACGTTTAAAAAAACAATAAAAGGAAGTATTGAATGCGCATTGTATGGTTCAAAACATTGGCTCTGACGGCGGCGATTGCAGCCAGTTCATCCGTTTTTGCGGTCACCCTGGAAGGCGGCGCGGTGGCGGCCCCCAATCAATATGGCGCGGATGTCGCTGCGCAGATCCTCAAAAAAGGCGGCAATGCCGTTGACGCCGCGGTCGCTACTGCTTTCGCCTTGGCCGTGACCTACCCCGAAGCCGGCAACATTGGTGGCGGGGGCTTCATGACCCTGTTTATCGACGGCAAACCTTACTTTCTCGACTATCGCGAAACAGCGCCCAAGGCGGCCAGTCGTGACATGTACCTGGACGACAAAGGCGAGATTGTCGAAAACATGAGCCTGGTGGGCGCGCGCGCGGCGGGGGTGCCGGGTACGGTGATGGGCATGTGGGAGGCGCATCAGCGCTTTGGCAAATTGCCCTGGAGTGAGCTGCTGACCCCGGCGGTGGGGTATGCGAAAAACGGCTTCACGGTGGCCGACAAGCAATACCAGTACCGCGAAGATGCGTTAAAGCTGTTTAACGGCACGACCAATTTCGCTGACTACTTTGGCAGCATGAAAAACGGTCAGACTTTCAAGCAACCTGAATTAGCCGAGACGCTGGAGCGCATCGCCGATCAGGGCGCCAAAGAGTTCTACCACGGCAAAACCGCCGACCTGCTGGTCGCGCAAATGCAGCAGGACAAAGGCCTGATTACCAAGGAAGACCTCAACGAGTACAAGGCCCAATGGCGTGAACCGATGCGGGTCGACTGGCGCGGCAACACGCTGTACACCGCGCCGCTGCCCAGCTCGGGCGGGATCGCGCTGGCGCAACTGATCGGCATCAAGGAAGCCCGCGCTGCCGATTTCAAAGGCGTAGAACTGAACTCCGCGCCGTATATCCACTTGCTCGCCGAAATCGAGAAACGCGTGTTTGCCGACCGTGCCGATTACCTCGGCGATCCGGGTTTCGGCAAGATGCCGGTGGCCGCTTTGATTGACCCCGTGTACATCGCCAAGCGGGCGGGTGAAATAAATCCGAAGGCGATCTCGCCGACCGCCAACGTCAAACCCGGACTTGAGCCACATCAGACCACGCACTTCTCAATCGTCGACAAAGACGGCAACGCGGTCAGCAACACCTACACGCTGAACTTTGATTACGGCAGCGGGGTGGTGGTTAAAGGCGCGGGTTTCTTGCTCAACGACGAAATGGACGACTTCAGCTCCAAACCGGGCGTGGCCAATGGGTTTGGAGTGGTGGGGGGCAGCGCCAATGCCATTGAACCGGGCAAGCGCATGCTGTCATCGATGAGCCCAAGCCTGGTCACGCGCGACGGCAAGGTCACGTTGGTGCTGGGCACGCCGGGTGGTTCGCGGATCTTCACCTCGATCTTTCAAGTGTTGAACAACGTCTACGACTACGACCTGCCGCTGCAAAAAGCCGTGGCTGCGCAGCGTGTGCACCATCAGTTGCTGCCTAAAGACACGATCTACTACGACGCGTATGCGCCGATCACTGGCAAGGTGGCTGATGAGCTGAAAGCCATGGGTTACACGGTGGAAGATCAGGGCTGGAACATGGGCGACATTCAAGCCATCCGGGTCAACGGCAGCCAGCTTGAAACCGCTTCCGACCCCCGTGGTCGCGGGGTGGGTAAGGTGGTGAAGTAAATCCACACACACACACGACCCGTAGCAGCTGCCGAAGGCGGCGTCCGATTGCGAAGCGATCGTAAATTCTGCAATCACGGTGTACTTGTTACACCGCAGTGGCTGAATTTACGACTGCTGCGCCGCCGGACGCAGCCTTCGGCAGCTGCTACGGGTTGATATATCCCTGCATGGATTTGTTACCATCCGTTTCTTGATACTTCCCTCCGTTTGTCCTGTCTTTTAGGTACTCCATGAAATTCAAACGTCTGCGCGCTGATGTACTGGCCGGGCTCACGACGTCGTTCGCCCTGCTGCCCGAGTGCATCGCTTTCGCGCTGGTGGCGCATCTCAATCCGCTCATGGGGCTGTACGGTGCGTTCATCATCTGCACCCTCACCGCACTGTTCGGCGGTCGGCCCGGCATGGTCTCGGGTGCTGCCGGGTCAATGGCGGTGGTCATTGTCGCGTTGGTGGTGCAACACGGCGTGCAATACCTGTTGGCCACCGTGCTGCTGAGCGGTTTGATCATGCTGGCGTTCGGCTTGCTTAAACTCGGCAAGCTGGTACGCATGGTGCCGCACTCAGTGATGCTCGGCTTCGTTAACGGGCTGGCGATTGTCATTGCGTTGGCCCAACTCGATCACTTCAAGGACGGTGACACCTGGCTCAGCGGCATGCCGTTGTACCTGATGATCAGCCTGGTGGCGCTGACCATGGCCATCGTCTATCTGCTGCCGCGCCTGACTCGCGCTGCGCCACCTGCCTTGATCGCGATTCTGGGCGTGGGGCTGGCGGTTTATCTGCTGGGGCTACCGACCCGTACATTGGGCGACATGGCCCATATTGCTGGTGGCTTGCCGACGTTTAGCCTGCCGCAGGTGCCGTGGAACCTGGAGACGCTGAGCCTCATCGCGCCCTATGCGCTGGTGATGGCCATGGTCGGCTTGCTGGAAACCCTGTTGACCCTCAATCTCACCGACGAAATCACTGAGAGCCAAGGCTTCCCCGACCGCGAGTGCGTGGCGCTGGGCGCGGCGAACATGGTGTCGGGTGTGTTTGGCGGCATGGGTGGCTGCGCGATGATCGGGCAAACCGTGGTCAACCTCAGCTCGGGGGGGCGCGGCCGACTGTCGGGCATTACGGCGGGGGTCATGATTCTGTTGTTTGTGCTGTTTCTGTCTCCGTTTATTGAGCGCATCCCGCTGGCGGCATTGGTCGGGGTGATGTTCGTGGTGTCACAGCAGACCTTCGCCTGGGCCTCCCTGCGGGTGCTGAACAAAGTCCCGTTGAATGATGTGCTGGTCATCATCGCGGTGACGGTGATCACCGTATTCACCGATCTGGCGGTGGCGGTGATGTGCGGGGTGGTGATTGCGGCGCTTAATTTTGCCTGGCAACACGCGCGTCAACTGTATGCCGACACCGACGTGCAGGCGGATGGCAGCAAGTTGTATCGGGTTCACGGCACGTTGTTTTTTGCGTCAACGACGGCCTTTCTCAAGCAGTTTGATCCGGCCAATGACCCGGCTGACGTCACCCTCGATTGCAGCCATTTGAGTTTCGCCGACTACTCGGCCATTGCCGCGCTCGACACTTTACGTGAGCGCTATAACAAGGCCGGTAAACACCTGCGGGTGGTGCATTTGTCGGCGCGCAGTAAAAAGCTGCTCAAGCGGGCGCGCATCGCGCATGAGTAAGTGCTGGGGATGAAAATACACCGGCGTGATTTTCATTTTGGGCGCTTGCGCATGCCTGAATGCGACAGCACATGCCGGTAAGCGAAAATTAGTTTCAGAAAGATTGATAATTAACCTCGGCAATGCTTTTTAAGTTTCACAAGAACTCAAAAAACATTGCCGGGGACTCACGCATGACGCCATCTTCGGGCTACGGGCTGCTGCTCTACGCCGCCATCGCCATCATTGCGCTGATCGTTTTGATTGCGCGCTACAAGATCAACCCTTTCATTGTTATTACCCTGATTTCAGTCGGGCTGGGCCTTATGGCGGGCATGCCGGCGGGCAGTGTAATTGGTGCTTACGAAGGCGGCGTGGGCAAAACCCTGGGGCATATAGCACTGGTGGTTGCGCTGGGCACGATGCTGGGCAAGATGATGGCCGAGTCGGGCGGTGCCGAGCAGGTGGCGCGCACGTTGATTGATCGCTTCGGGGAGCGAAATGCGCACTGGGCCATGGTCTGCATCGCCTTTCTGGTGGGCTTGCCGCTGTTCTTTGAAGTCGGTTTTGTGCTTTTGGTGCCCATCGCCTTTACCGTCGCCCGCCGGGTGGGGGTGTCGGTGCTGATGGTGGGTTTGCCGATGGTGGCCGGGTTATCCGTGGTGCACGCGCTGGTGCCGCCGCACCCGGCAGCAATGCTGGCGGTTCAGGCGTATCAAGCGTCGGTGGGGCAAACCTTGATGTATGCGATTTTGATCGGCATACCCACAGCGATTATTGCGGGCCCGGTCTTTGCCAAATTTATCGTGCCGCGTATCCACTTGCCCGCGCATAACCCGATGGAACAGCAGTTCATCAACCGTGAGCCGCGTACTCGTTTGCCGAGTTGCAGCCTGACGCTGGCCACCATTTTGTTGCCGGTGGTGCTGATGCTCATTGGCGGTTGGGCCAATCTGATCTCCACGCCGGGCAGTGGCTTTAATCAGTTTTTGCAGTTTATCGGCAACTCGGTCATGGCCTTGCTGATCGCCACGGTGGTCAGTTTTTGGACGCTGGGGTTGGCGCAAGGGTTTAGCCGCGAGTCAATCCTCAAGTTCACCAATGAATGCCTCGCGCCCACAGCCAGTATCACCTTGCTGGTGGGGGCGGGCGGCGGCTTGAATCGCATTTTGATCGACTCAGGTGTCACCACTGAAATTGTCGGGCTGGCGCAGGATTTTCAGCTGTCGCCACTGTTCATGGGCTGGGTATTTGCGGCGCTGATGCGGATTGCCACGGGCTCGGCGACCGTTGCCATGACCACGGCCTCGGGCATTGTCGCGCCGGTGGCCATTGGCATGGGGTATCCCCATCCGGAACTCCTGGTGCTGGCGACGGGGGCTGGCTCGGTGATTTTTTCCCACGTGAACGACGGCGGCTTCTGGCTGGTGAAGGAATACTTCAATATGACGGTCGCTCAAACCTTCAAGACCTGGACGGTGCTGGAAACCTTGATTTCAGTGGTAGCGTTCGGTCTAACCCTCGTGCTCTCGGAGTTGATCTAAATGGACATCCTGTATCAAATTCGAGTGCGTCAGGACACCTTCAGCGCGGCTGAGGCGCGAATTGCTCAGCTGATACTGAGCGATATCGGCTTTGCCGCCAGTGCCAGCCTGGACGAGCTGGCCGTACGTGCAGACGTCAGCAGCGCCACTTTGTCGCGCTTTGCCCGCAGCGTCGGGTGCCGCGATTTGCGTGACTTGCGCTTGCAGTTGGCGCAGGCCAGCGGGGTGGGCAAGCGCTTTTTCGACACGGGCAATCAGCCGGAGCAGTCGGCGTTTTTTCGCCAAATCGTCAGTGACATTGAATCGACACTGCATGAGCATTTGGATGGCTTTAACGGTGGGCATTTCGCGGATGCGGTCAAACTCCTCGGCGAGGCCAGCATGATTCACGCGTTCGGCATGGGCGGCTGTTCCAGTGTGTGCTGCGACGAGTTGCAAGTGCGTTTGGTGCGTTTGGGCTATGCCATCGCGGCGTGTCGGGACGGGGTGATGATGCGGGTGACGGCGGCCACGCTCGGGCCGCAACACGCGCTGATTGTCTGTTCACTGACCGGCCTGACCCCCGAGTTGATCAAGGCGGTGCAACTGGCCCGTAACTATGGCGCCAAAGTTATCGCCATTACGCGACCCGGTACGCCGCTGGCGGAGTTGGCCGACGTGGTGTTGGCGTTGCAAGGCGTGGAGACCAGCTTTATCTACAAACCCACGGCGGCCCGTTACGGCATGTTGCTGGCCATTGATGTGCTGGCCACTGAGCTGGCGCTGTCGATGCCGCATGCCAGCCAGGAACGTTTGCGCCGGATCAAACTGGCGTTGGATGACTATCGAGGCGGCGACGACGGTTTGCCGTTGGGGGATTGAGATGAACTACGACACATTGATCCGCAATGCTCATGTGATTGATGGCAGTAATGCCCCCGGCTATGGCGCTGATGTGGCGCTGCGCGGTGGGCGTATCGAGTGCATTGGCGACTTGAGCGGCAGCCGGGCCGCGCACGAAATCGATGCGGCGGGGCGGGTGCTGGCGCCGGGGTTTATCGATGTACACACCCACGACGACACTGTGGTGATTCGTCAGCCGCAGATGTTGCCCAAGCTCAGTCAGGGGGTGACGACGGTGATTGTGGGTAACTGCGGCATTAGCGCGTCCCCTGTGACCTTGCGCAATGAACCGCCTGATCCGATGAACCTGCTGGGCAACAAGGCCGCGTTTTCGTACCCGCGTTTTGCCGACTACCGCACCGCGGTGCAAGCGGCCCGCCCGGCGCTCAATGTGGCCGCGTTGATTGGCCATACGGCGTTGCGCAGCAACCATATGGATGACTTGCAGCGCACCGCCACGGCCGCAGAAATTGAGGCCATGCGCTTGCAGTTGCGTGAAAGTCTGGAGGCGGGTGCGTTGGGGTTATCCACAGGGCTGGCGTACGCCAGTGCGTTTAACGCCGACACGGACGAGGTGCTGCAACTGGCCGCAGAATTAACCGCGTTCGGCGCGTTGTACACCACGCATTTACGCAGTGAGTTCGAGCCGGTGCTGGAGGCGATGGACGAAGCCTTCTTGATTGGTCGTACCGCACGCGTGCCGGTGATCATCTCTCACCTCAAATGCGCGGGGGCCGGGAATTGGGGGCGCAGTCCGCATCTGCTGGCGGCTTTGGAACAGGCGGCTAAGGCTCATCCGGTGGGGTGCGATTGCTATCCCTATGCCGCCAGCTCGTCGACGCTGGACCTCAAGCAAGTGACCGATGCCTTTCGCATCACCATCACCTGGTCAACGCCGCATCCGCAGATGGGCGGGCGGGATTTGCAGGACATCGCCGCGCAGTGGGGAGTGTCCTTGATGGCTGCCGCGCAGCGTCTGCAGCCTGCGGGTGCGGTGTACTACGGAATGGATGAAAGCGACGTGCGAAGCATTTTGGCGCATCCGTTATCGATGATTGGCTCGGACGGTTTGCCGGATGATCCGTTCCCGCATCCCCGCTTGTGGGGCGCATTTCCCCGAGTGCTGGGGCATTTCAGCCGGGACGTGGGGTTGTTCCCGCTGCACACGGCGGTGCACAAAATGACCGGACTGTCGGCGAGTCGTTTTGGTCTACAAGGGCGGGGCGAAATACGCGAAGGGCATTGGGCGGACTTGGTGTTGTTTGATGCTCAAACAGTGCGCGACGTGGCGGATTTCAACGCGCCGCAACAGGCGGCTGAAGGGATAGACGGCGTGTGGGTAAATGGTGTGTTGAGTTATCAACAGGGTGGCGCGACGGGGCAGCGTGCCGGGGTGTTTTTGCCGCGCTGAGCAAAAGCCCCTCACCCCAACCCTCTCCCGGAGGGAGAGGGGGCTGATGTGTGGTGGTGCGCAGATCGGCTTTTGCTTTTAGTCCCCTCTCCCTCTGGGAGAGGGCTAGGGTGAGGGTAGCCCTGCTTTTACACCTTGAAGTGGCTCACCATTTCTTGCAGTTGATTGCCCAGACGCGCCAGTTCAACACTGGACTTGGCCGTTTCATCACTGGCCGCTGCTGTTTGTTCCGACACGTCGCGCACATTGACGATGCTGCGGCTGATCTCTTCAGCCACCGCGCTTTGTTGCTCGGCCGCTGCGGCAATCTGCTGGTTCATCGACTGAATATTCGACACGGTGCGGGTAATGCCTTGCAGCGATGTGCCCGCCTGACGGGTCAACGTCACGCTGCTGTCAGTCAGCACGCGGCTGTTGTTCATGACCGACGCCACGTGCTGGGTGCCGCTTTGCAGGGCGGCTACCAGGGTTTGAATCTCTTCGGTGGACTTTTGCGTACGCTGAGCCAAACCGCGCACCTCATCGGCGACCACCGCAAAACCGCGTCCCGCTTCACCGGCACGGGCCGCTTCAATGGCCGCATTGAGTGCCAGCAGGTTGGTCTGTTCGGCCACCGCCTTGATCACGTCCATCACGCTGCCGATTTTGTCGCTTTCCTGTTGCAACACGGCCATCGCTTCGGTCGAGCGACCGACTTCCACCGCCAGTCGCTCAATCTGATCAATCGCCTGATTGACCACGTTGTCGCCTTCACGGGCTTCGGCGTCAGCACCGGCCGCCGCTTGCGACGCTTGTTCGGCGTTACGCGCGACTTCCTGCACGGTGGCCGTCATTTCATGCATGGCGGTGGCCACTTGATCGGTTTCGATCTTCTGGCTGTTGACCCCGGCGCTGGTCTGTTCAGTCACCGCCGACAGCTCTTCAGCCGCACTGGCGATTTGCGTCACGCCGTCGCGAATGCCGCCAATCAAATCGCGCAGGGTGGTGCCCATACGCGCAATTCCTTGTTGCAGTACGCCCAGTTCGTCACGGCGGGTTACACGCAGGTCATGGCTCAGGTCGCCGCTGGCAATCCGTTCAACCACGTCCAGGGTTTCACGCAACGGGCGGGTGATCTGGCGGGTGATGATCACGGCAGCCGCGATGCCGAACAGCAAGACCAACAAGGTTGTGATCAGTTGCAGACGGTTGGCCTGGGCGCTTTCGATGTCGCGACGTTCCAGCTGGATTTTGTACAGTTCATCGCTGCGACTGAGCACGGCGGTGCCGTAATCCGTCATGTCTTTGCGCACGGCAATAATGGCGTTGTCCGTGTCGGCGTACACCTGTAGCGCGGCTTGGTACTGATCCATGGTCTGGGTCAGTGTGCGCAGGGTGTCGGCGGCACTGACCGCGAACCAGGCGTTGAGTTTGCCGAGGCTGGCGACGGTAGTGCTCAGCTGTTCACGCGCGGCTTTTTCGGTGGCTGGATTAGGTGCCGCTATATAAGCGCGTACCTGATAACGCGAGAGCAGGAATTGTTCGCGCATCTCGGAAACCGCCTGATACATGGCGAAGCGTGATTCATCACCTTCCGGCACTTGCAGGGCGCGGGCCAGCAGGTTGGCGATCGCATCCTGTGCGACCAGCGCGTTACGGTCCATGACGGCCCGAGCAGTTGCCGAGTCAATATAGGCTTTGCGCATCACGACCAGCGCAGCCTCGTAACGGCTGATGATGTCTTGCTGCTCTTTGAGCAGCTTGAGGTTTTCCGGGCTCTTGAAGGTGCTGATCAGCTGCTTTTCAAGGTCCTGAAACGCATTGATGCTGTCTTGTACCTTCTGCGCGGCAACCTCGTCGCCGTCAGTGAGCATGTACTGCAGGCGCGTGACCCGCAGGTTGGTAAACGCGGTGTTTAAGCGCGTGATGTCGCTCATCCAGTTACTGCGGTCAATCAGTTTGTCCAGACTGAACCAGTTGCTGATGGCCATCAGGCAGGTGAGGCCCAGTACCAGGCCGAAGCCCAGGGCCAGTTTTAGATTAACGCTGATGTTGTTCAGCCAACGGTTCATAAAATTCTCCAGGAGCGTGCGCGCAGGGTCGAGATTCGCTGGAGGGTTTTATTGTATTTGCCCAGCAGAGTGCTTGTGTTGGCTTGTATCGGCGGCAGAACGTAGAGCTGAAACGATTTGTTTATAAACACGATGAAAGGCCCTCTGCGCGACCATGACCCTTTCGAGGTTGAGCTTTTTTTCACATCCGTTTCACTCCCCTCTGACCCACATTTTTTTAGGCTGCGGTTCAGCAAATAGACGCCATGAGTGTGTGAGGCTTCTCGCTGCCGGGGTCATCGTCGCGTCAAAGGTGGGGGGCAATTTGTGATACTCAGTTTTCATTTCGCCGGGTCGCTGCGCGCCAAGCTGCTGCGTGGTTTGATCCGCCATAGAAATACAGGGGTGGTGATCGCTGCCAGTGTGCTGACGCTCATGCTCACGTTGCACCTGTTGGCGCCTGTTGCGGTGCCCAATCTGGCGCAGCCATTTAATGCAGCCCGCGCGCTGGATGTGGCTCAGGAGTGGGCAAAAGGCAATGTGATCGCCCTGGTGCGCCATGCCGAGCGCTGCGACCGATCATCCATGCCGTGTCTGGGCCCGTTGGACGGCATTACCGTGCGAGCCACACGGACGGCACAGGTTGTGGGCGCAGACTTCAAACAGTTGGGACTCGCCAACGTCGATATTTACAGCAGCCAAATGACCCGCACCCGGCAGACCGCTGACGCTATGTTTAGCCGGCCTGTGGCGTCACAGGACTGGCTGTTTAAGTGTCGCCGCTCGATATTGCACGATGCGCTCAAGCACAAAGTACCGGGTCGCAATCTGGTACTGATCACCCACAGCGAATGCATGGACGCCATGGTGACGGACTTGCACGCCGCCACGAACACATCATTCGGCTACGCGACGGCATTGTTTATCAACGCTGATGGCGCCCAAGGCGGGCCGCAGATGTTGGGGTACATCGAGCCCGAGCATTGGTCCAAGGTGATACCGCTGGCAGGCACGCCGAGTCGATATGCCATTGAAGCTTCGCAGTTCTAAGCACGCTTGAGCAGGCGATCCCAATTGTTGTCTTCGGGCAGTGGTTGCTCAATGAGTTCACGCGCCACGGCACGTTCAATATCGCTGGCGTTGAGCGTTTGTTCGTCAAGCCAGGGCCATGTGGCATCCGCATCGCGAAAGTTGAGGTGGCTGTTGAGTTGCTGACACGCCGTTGCCAGCAAATGCATCAACACCCATAGGCTGGTGATATACGGCCGCTGCTCGACCGGGGCATGGTTAATCAACTGAGTCACTTCGGGCAAAGGCGGGTTTGGCAGCGTTCGGGTGTGCAGGCTCCATAACAGCTCGCCATTGTTCGAGGCATCTTTATTGGCCGACCCAGGGTCACTGCTGACGTCCAGCGTGAGCGTTACCCGTTGCTGCTCAAGTTGGTCAATCAGATAGTGGGCAAGATCAGACTGGCGTAAAAAGGCGGTCGCCGTATTGACGGCCAACTGAGCGTCATAGTCGCTCAACGTGCTGCTGGTGATCGTAATGGTCATGTCAGGCTCCTTGGCGGGAAAGTACCCAGCACAGGGAGCGTAGCCAATCGCCCGGGATCGGCCACGGCAACTGCTGTTCTATTGTCCGGGATCAAGTGTGGCCAGGCTGACAAAGTAATAGTGATGCCGCCCCACGCTAACCTTGTCCACGACGGTCAGGGGTAGGCCCGCTATGACTGGATCTTCGACCACGGCAATGTGGTCGGGCGATGCGGCCAGAAACGCCTGCAATTGAGCCGTTGAATCCAGCGTGTGCTGCAACTGCTGGCTATAAAACACCACGGCGCCCAAACGCTCGTCGGGTTTGAGCAAGGCAACCTGTTTGCCCTCGGCTTGCAAACGGATGACGTGGGCCGCCACGGGCTGGAACGATTCGGCCCGATCCGCACGGGGTGCCCATAGCGCCGCCCCCAGATACGTGGCTACCACACCCACCAGTACCGTCACGGCGAGAGGGCGATGATAGTCACTGAGAAATCTGGCGATGGCCGAGCGCTGGCTGTGAGCGCGCAGCCACGCCATTACCACGCCCGCGTATTCCGCCGCGATGACGGCAGCGGCCGGGGTCAGCGCCATCAAGTACACGATCCGCTTGCTGGACGCGATATTGAGCAGCACAAACTGCGCCACCAGCCACACGCAGAAAAACAGCATGTAAGGGTTGTTGCGCAGGTGTTTGCGGAAATGCCAAAGCCCCAGATAGGTCAATAGGTTCCACGGCAAGAAGGATTCGGGCAGTTTTCTCAGGTAGTAATAAAACGGCTCATAATGCCCCGCCTCGACAAACGACCCGCTGAAACGTCCCACACTATTGGTCCATAGCACCTCACCGACGGCGTGCAGCCCCCCGTGTTGATACAGCACGCACAACCAGATAAGCAGCGGGATCAGCCCCACTAGAGTAAACAGCGCAGGTCGCCACCAGTCGCGTAGCACCAGTCGCTTGTCGATCAGGCTTTGGCACAGCAGGTAGACGAAAATCACCACCCCCGGCAGCGCCAGCCCCAGCACCCCTTTGCTCAAGGTTGCGATAGCGATCCCCGCGGCAAACAGCAGCCAGCTACCAAGGCGCAGCCGGACGTGGCGGCTGGCCTGATAAAACGCCAACAACGCGAGCGTGACGCCCAGTGTGAGCAGCGCATCCTCACCGACCTGACGCGCGTTATCCCAAAAGCTGGCCATGGTTGCCAGCATCGCCGCGGCGGTCCAGGCCATCGCGACAGGGCGCCCCATTCGACGCAGCATGACGTACAGCAGCATCACACACGCCAACCCGACTAGCGCTGACGTCAGCCGCACGGCCCACAACTCGCCGCCGAACAGGTTAATGGCCGTTGCATCCAGCCACAGGCTCAACGGTGGTTTTTCGAGAAAGGGCTCATTGAGCAGCGATGGCGTGACCCAATCTCCGCTCACCTGCATCTGCATGGCAATCCCCGCCACCCGAGACTCGGTAGAGCCCTGCAAGTGGTGATTACCAAGGGCGAAAAACAACAACAAACCGGTAAGCAGCAATAACAGCAGAGTGGGACGAGTCAGGCGCATGGGTCTACCAAAGGGTGTCGGGGAATGTGCAGGGGCAAAAGTATAGAAGGGCAATCCTGTACAGAACGTGAAAGTGGCCAGCGGGTTTTTTCATGTTCGTGGAGGGCGTGGGAGGCGTTTTAACTGAGTGATTCAGGACATTTAAATGTAGGACTCATCCTGATTTTCCCGACGATGATCCAGAGGGGAGTGAGGCTGGTAGGGTCGCGACATTCCAGTCGGAGCCAGCCCATGACTCAGTGTTTTAAAGATCATCCCAGTGACAACGAAAAACTAAACGAAAACATCAAACCGCTGGATGAATGTAAGACTCACATGATGGAAGTCTTGGGCGTCGAGATGATGGTGACGCGTGTTCCGATCCTGACGTGTGATTGTCTGTGGCGTATTTACCAGCGCGAAGCCGAGGAGATTGTCGCCCCCGGGGGTGTTTTGATCGCAGACCCAAAAGAGCGAAACCGCGTAATAAATGCAGCTTATGCACGCTTGTGGCTCCATGACTCACGCTTTCAATGGGCTGGGCTGGCAGCGTTTGCATCCAAGCAGGTCGGGTGTGGGTTGTTGCATGCCACAGAGTCGATGGAAAAACTTGAGGTGGAGCTCAAGGCCGTTGCCAAGTTCATGAAGCTCACTCCTTATTTGAGTACTATTTATAGGCAAAACGAACTCATTGAATTGATCTATAACCTGACTGAACACACGGTTGAAAATTTTACTGAGTTTCGTATCGAACACTTGAATGAACTGACGGATGAAAAAATAGAATCCATCATTGTCAATTTAAACGCGTTGGGTGGACGATTTAAAACGCTTACCTTTGAAGAGGTTAAAGAGCAGGTTGTCAATAAGTTTAAAGAGCTCACTATTGATAGGGTCGATGCTATCGTCAGCGCATTTGAAGAGTTTCAGGCTGCCAACGCTGATAATCCCATTCCCGTGGATGTGCGCTTAGGGGCCATGAAACTGGGTGTGGTCCAGAGACAATTGAAATATGTGCACGACATGCTGGCCTTGGGGAATACCACGCTGTTTTTGGATATTTATCCGCTTCATCAGTTTTATAAGAAGCGTGGGTTTGCGGAGATGAAGAAATGTCTGGAGAAGCGGGCAAATATCTATGGGTATTCGAAATCACCTGTGTTTTGGCCAGTTGATCAGGATAAAGTGATATTTGGTTTTGCCCATGCACAGATCTTGGAAGCTTTCAGCGAGATCGAGAAGGGAAATATTGCAGAGAGCGTGAAATTATTTGCTTTTCATGAACAGCAAAATATATTGCAGCCCGCGATATATGAAAATTTGAGGTTGAAATTACTTCTTCGTGGTAATCAATTTTCTTATGCAACTAGCTTCCCTAGTGGTGCCGCACTAGCTATCGAACTCACTCTCACCAGTCAATGCCAGCCTATACAGGATGGGGGGACAATTGAATTTAGCGATGATGTGTTCTCTGATCTATCGGATATAGATCAGCGCATGGAGTTCGTGCTTCGAGCGGCTGCTAGCTTTAATGAGATGCTAAATAGCACACAACGTCACTTGCTGAAGCACTCGATCAAAGAAATTTCGGATTTTGGTGTTGCCAAATGAAGTTGCGAATTCAGGTTGGCAGCAGGCGCCAAAATTTTGTTTGTGTATCTATTGCAATAGTAGGATTGATTCTTATAAGTGGGTTCTTCCATTCGTTCGCCGCAGAGCCTGAAATTGCTCTTGTGTATGGGGAACCTTGGGAAGACATGCGTCAGCGCTCAAGTGCAAAAATCGCCCCGGCGATCCCTGATGAAATCTGGTTTCGTATGCCTAAATCAGATGCCCGTTTACGTTTTATTGATCCGCATTATGGATTCGTCACACCGCTGGCTCGGTTCTTCGCGATCACTTTTAACAAGGGGGAAGTACGCAATATCCGCATGTCTCCTCAAGTCGAACCCTTGCTGTTGGATGATGCATTAAAGGTCGTGCTGGACTTGCAAGATCAATGGCGTGCAAACGGTTGGGTGGCAATGAGACGGCTTAGTGCGCCTCCTTTCGCGGATACCCCCCAATGGCGTGCCCTTTTTCGAGACAAAAACAAGGTGGGTGTTACTTATTGGCAGGCGGGCGGTCGTTATCAAGTTTTGCTGGGTTTGAATCGATTTAAAGACACTAGAAACCCTGGCCAAGAGCGTTACATGATCATGCTGGATCTTGGTAAACCCTGGCTTCCTGAACATATCGAATAGTGCGGCGAAGACGGGCGTGAGTGGGCACCTACGATTGAAAATCAATTCACTCTTTATCTGGCTCGCTGTAGGAACTCGTTGAAATCAATAACTACCATCTCTTAATACATCACAACTATAAAGGAACCCCACCATGCCAACTCCCGCTTATTTAACCCTCGTTGGTAAATCCCAAGGCTTGATCAGTGCTGGCGCACTGGGCAAGGAGTCCGTCGGCACCGCCTGGCAAATGGGCCGCGAGGACCAGATCATGATTCAGGCGCTGACCCACGGCATCTCGGTCCCCGGCGGCGCTAAAGCCAGTCAGCGCATGCATAAGCCCTTGATCATTACCAAGGTGATCGATAAGTCATCGCCCTTGCTCAATATTGCGTTGTGCAATGCTGAAATACTGACCACTTGCCGTGTGGAGTGGTATCGGCCTGCGGGCAGTGCGGGGCGAGAGCATTTCTACACGATGGAGCTGGGCGACGCTGTGATTGTCGGTGTGGACATTGCTTTGCCTCACTGTCAGAGCATGGAGACCGCGCAATTCACGCAATTGGAAACGGTGCAGTTTGCCTATCAGACGATTACTTGGCGGCATGAAATCGCGGGGACGTCGGGGTATGACTTTTGGCAAAACGAGGGCCACTGATGAAACTGATCAGCGCTCGGTTCCCCTTACCCACTGAGTTGAAGCACGCTTACAGCGCAGAAGAAGCGGTAGGCGTAGTCAAACAACATTTGGACGGCAGGATCGTATTGGATGGGCTGGCGCATTTGCGCAGCTTTCTGGCGCTGAATTTCGACGATCAGGTGTTGAATAAAGTCAGGGATGGCGAATGGCTGCTGATCAAACCTGAAGCCTATTACTTCGACTACACACCGTTCAAAGAAGCGTTCAAGCAGCAGCGGGTCATGGAAATGATGGCGTCACCGCCCCCGCAGGTTAAAGAGGCGATGCAACACATGTTCCTCATGACCAGCGACGTTGAGGACGCGCTGCCCAGCCGACGCTATTACGCCACCATTAATGGGCAAAAAGGCCAGCGTCGGGTTGATGCGTTGGGCATCGCACAAATCCCGGAACCCGCAAAGGGCGCGCAGGTCAACCTGCACGTCCTTGAGAGTTAAGGTGCGCGTGATTAAAGGGTTACGGTATGAGCGAAATCGCCGGTTAGAACGTCGCTTTAATCTGTACACCCGCGACCAGCGCATTGCCCCGGCTTTTGCCGTAGAACGCGCCGGGTTCGATGATGTATTGCACGTCCGGGCGCACGAGTAGCCACGGGGTGACTTGCGCACCGTAGTTGAGTTCAAGTAACTGTTCGCCGCTGTCGAGGCTGGCGATCATGTCAGCTTGTTCGGGTGTAGAAGCTGCCGCTTCCTGCACATCCCGTGAACGTGAGTTGAACACCGCTCGGCCATAGGCGAAGGCGATGCTGTCGTGTGGACGGCTGGCAAAGGGTTTTTGTTTGACCAGACCCACCGCATACCAACGGCGCATGGCCGAGGTCGCTGCATTGCTGGTGGCCGCCTGACCGAAGGCGCGCAGTACGCTGTCCGGGTCTTGCTCATCCCGCCAAATCGCTTGGTCAACCAGCACGTAGGCGCCGGTGCGGTTGTTGGCCTTCTCTTTGCTGCCAATTTTGGTGGTGTTGGACGTGTCGTAGTACCAGCCCACTTTGTATTGGCCATTAAGGTAGGCGTTGTTATTAAAGATCGCTTCCAGAGGCATGATCGCGCCCGTGGTGCCTTTGGTGGTCATGGTGAACGCTTCGGAGGAACGGCTGTTGTACTCCGGGTTGACCTGAAACAACGCCGTTTGCAGGGTCAGTTCCGGGCTAACGGTGTAACGCAATTCGCCGCCCCAGTGCCCGGTCGGGTAGTTGGTCCAGCCGCTGCCGTTGGACATGGTCAACGGGTGTGCGCAAAAGCCAGCGTTCACAAAGCTGGTCAGCAAGGGCATGCCGCCGAAATCATTGCCCATCGGCAAGAAGCCGACCTTGGCATTCAGTGCGGGTGAAAACAGGGTGTTTTCGTAACTGAATTCCGACAATCGGGTGTACATGCCGCCGTAGTTTTCCTGCACCGGCAGGCGGTTACCGACCAAATCTTCGGACGCACTGTGGCCGCGGCGGTCGTTGATGGTGATTTGCACCCGGCCTGCGTTGGGGGTGTCGAGCAGTTTGCTGAGGTCGAACTGGGCTCCAATACGCACTTGCTGAGAGTAACGGGTGCCGTGTTTGATTCCGCCATGCAGGTTGGAAAACGTCTCGGAGTTGTAGTCGCCCGTCAGCTTGATGCCTTGATCGGCCAGCTTTTGGCGTTCGCCGCCCCAGTTGCCGGTCAGGGTTGAGCGGTGCATCAGGTCATCGGCGCTGTCGGCCTGAGCGTAACAAGGCGCCAGGGCCAGAAGGGACAAGCCGCTGCACACGCTGGAGGTCAGCAGGGCGCGGGAAGAGAAAAACATCGAAGGGTGCTCCTTTACGTAATAGGCCCGCTCTACGGAGGGCGCGACATGATGCCGCACATTATGAACTATTTAGTACAAAATTTTCATGTTTCGTTACATGAGCACCTGAGCACAATGTCTGAGAGCGTCTACCCGCGCCATCCGCTAGACTGCCGCGCTTAACGTGTGTCTTCACTATCTGTGGCAAGGGATGTTCATGATCTGGTTTCTTGAAGGGCAATCCAGCCAACGCGATGTGATTGCCGGTGCCCGTGCGGCACTGCCCGAGACGGTTCGGATCTTCGCTTCTCACCGACAAAATCGCCCTGAAATCACGGGTCTGGCAGACATCGGCTGGCGCGAGCCGCTGGATAATGACGCGCGCATTGCCTGGGTGATCGAGCAAGCGCGAGCGCAGCACATCAAGGTGGTGTTGGCAGGGCGTGTGGGGCAGGTGTATGAAGCCCACCGTGGCGAGTTCGAGGCGGCTGGCCTGCAACTGGTCACGGGTGCGCTGGATCTGGACACCTTTGAGCGGGTCGATGACAAATCGGTGTTTACCCGCGAAGCGCTGACCGCTGGGCTTGCGTGCATTCCGGCGATAACCGTGAGCACTCAAGCAGAGTTGCTGGATGCCTACGCCCTACTGTCCCGTGATGGTCAGGTGTGTGTGAAACCGACGCGCGGGATTTACGGGCAGGGCTTTTGGCGTCTGGCCGAGGATGTCGATCCGTTTCGCAGCTTTGCCAATGCCGATGCCCACGAAGTGAACACCACCGTATTTGCTCAGGCTTACGGTCAGTCGATCAATCCCAAGCCGTTATTGGTGATGCCTTATATGCCCGGCACTGAGTGTTCGGTGGACATGGTGTGTGAGGCGGGTGAGGCAGTGGCGTATGTAGGGCGACGCAAGCAAGGGCTGATGCAGTCATTCGAGCGCGACGGTGCGGCGGTGGAGCTGGCGATCAAGGCGGCGCGGCACTTCAAGTGCGATGGCATCGTCAACGTACAAACCCGCGATGACGCGGGCGGTCAGCCTCACTTGCTGGAGATCAATTTGCGCTATTCCGGCGGCATTGGTTATACCCGCGAAGCCGGCGTCAACCTGCCGGGTATTTTTGCCGCGCGTCGTCTGGGCTTGCCTGTACCGGCCAGCGTCTGGCGTGAAAATATCCAGGTCAAAGCCATCACCACCGTCGTTTCGGTTGGTGGAGAAGAACTGTTAAGGTGATCGGCTCTTGTTTGTCGCGGGCACAGGGGAGTCACAAGCGATGATATTGATGCCGGGCGCCAATGCGGCCCTTGAGTCTGTGCGCTGTGAGATGAGCCTGACGTGCTCGCGAGCGGGTGCTTTGGGTGAGTACGCCGGGCTTGCGCTGCTGGCGGTTGATGACAAGCGCCAACCCGTCGCACCCCCGGCATTAATGCACACCCCGCAACCCTGGGTGGTGTGGCATGACACGCTGGGTCTGGCCCGTTTCAGCCTTGCGCTGGAGCAACTGCCCGCACACTGCGAACGGGTGTTGCTGGTGCTCTATGTGTTCGGCGCCCTGGGGCCGTTGCGTGAACTCGGTGCTTTCCAGCTGAACGTCGGCGAACAGATCGAGCACGGGCTGGCACTGGATGAGTATGGTGATGGCGCTATGGTCATCGCCGAGGTGTACCGCCGCAACGATCAATGGAAAATCCGTGCACTGGCCGAAGCTTCAGCCTACGGGTTGAGCGCGTTTGCCCGACGCATGGGGCTGACTCTGGATGATCGACATCCGCAGCGAACAGGCTCTGAGGCGCCAGACGACAGCGCGGCGCGCCAAGGCTCCACGGGCACAGGCTTTGCCGTCAGCGCTCAGCATATTTTGACCTGCGCCCATGTCATTGAAGGCCTCGATCATTTATCGATTACGTCGTTTGATGGTCGATACAAAGCGGAACCGGTAGTGGTTGATCGTAAGAACGATCTCGCATTGTTGCGGGTCACTGGCGCGCCGCCCTTGAGTCCAGTGACGTTTCGCGAGGGCATAGGCTGTGAGTTGGGGGAAAGTGTCGTGACGCTGGGTTTTCCGCTGGCCGGACTGGCGGGCGGCGGCGTTCAAGTCTCCCAAGGCGTAGTCTCCGGCCTGTTTGGCCTGCGTGATGACGCCAGTCTGATGCAGTTCACCGCGCCTATTCAGCCCGGTTCCAGCGGCAGTCCGGTGTTTGATCCGCAAGGGCTGGTCAGCGGTCTGGTGACATCAAGCATGGCGGATGCGCAGAACATGAACTTTGCCGTCAAGTCGGCGCTGTTGCTGGCCTTTTTGGAGGCGGCCCGAGTGCCAGCCCAGCGTGGGCACAGCGAGCGCTCATTGAGCACGCCCGAATTGGTGCGAGCGGCGCAGGCCGGGTTGTGGCGGATTGACGCCAGCCATCTCCAGTAACCATTTTTTACTTGTCTAAAATCCCCGTCTCACTAATCGTCCCCCCATTTTTAAGTATGTTCAGGTAGTAAACATTGATGAGCAGCGGTAATTCCAAGACCCACACCAAGGCTTTGCATGCAAACCTTAAGCGCGGTCGTCTGGAGGTTGAGGTCAATGCATCGACTTTTGATCCACAGGCATTGTTCAGTTTTGCCGAGCGCCGAAACCCCAAGCGCGCCTTTTTATTCGTATCCCGCGTGCTGGGCCGTCATATACCGGCCCGCCCGTCGCTGATGGCCGAAAGCTTCAATGCGCTGGCCGCCAAGATCCCCGCAGACCTGCCCGGCCCGGTGCTGGTCATCGGCATGGCTGAAACTGCAGTAGGGCTTGGCGCCGGGGTGCACCGTGCGCTCAGCCAAACCCGTCAGGACAGTGTGTATTTGTGCAGCAGCCGCCACCCGACGGGCTCAGCGTTGTTCGCCCGGTTTGAAGAGGAGCACAGCCACGCCAGTTCGCATCTGTTGCACCTGCCACAAGAAGCGCTTACGCGCGAGATGATGCTCAACGCGCGTTCACTGGTGCTGGTGGATGACGAAGCCTCCACCGGCAATACCTTTATCAATCTGACCAAGGCCCTGGCCGAGGCCGGGCTGAACTCGATTGAACGCATCGTCACTGCCACCCTGACCGATTGGTCGCAGGATGCCGTGCGTCATGCGATGGGTGAGCACGTCACCAGTATTTCCTTGCTCGACGGTTGCTACACCTTCACCGAAGATCCGGCAGCTGAACTGCCGGAGATGCCCGAAGTCGGCAGCGTGGCCCAAGGCAACTGGCCACTGGACCCGAGCCGGGACTGGGGGCGTATGGGCGTGCGTGAACACGCTGATACGCTGGCGCCGGGCTTGCAGATTGAGCCGGGTGAGCGCGTGTTGGTGATCGGCACCAGTGAGTTTGTCTGGCTGCCGTTTCTGCTGGCCGAGCGTCTTGAACGTGCTGGTGCTGATGTGCATTTCAGTTCAACCAGTCGCTCGCCGATTGCGCTTGGGCATGCCATTGATCACGCCTTGTCGTTCTCTGACAACTACGGTCTGGGGATTCCCAACTTCCTTTACAACGTGGCCCCCGGCCAGTTTGACCGGGTGCTGATTTGCAGCGAAACCCCGGCGGCTGCGGTTGATCCGGCGTTGCTCAACGCCTTGAATGCGCAGGTAATCGTCGATGACCATTAATCGCCCGCTGGTGTTTGTCGATCTTGACGACACTTTGTTTCAGACCGCCCGGAAAATGGGCGATGAGCCGCGTTTTACGGCCACGCTGGATGTCGATGGTCAACCCAACGGCTTTATGAGCGCCACGCAAAAGAGCTTTGTCGAGTGGCTGCTGGCCACCGCGGATGTGGTTCCGGTAACGGCCCGCAGCGTTGAGGCTTATCAGCGCGTGCAGTTGCCGTTTGTCCATGGGGCCATTTGCGCTCACGGTGGCGTAATCCTCAATGCGCAGGGCCAGCTTGACGCGCCGTGGCATGCGCGGATGGCTGATGAGTTGGCCCTGGAGCAAACTCGCCTGCATCAATTAAGCGAGTTGACGTTGGCGATTGGCACCGAGCTGGGCTTTTCACTGCGCGGCTGGGTAGTTGAAGAGCAAGGGCTGGCCAATTACGTGGTGACCAAGCACAACCACGAAACCGATGAAGCTCTGCTGATCGTTCTGAATGAAGTCAAAGCGCGTGGCTTGCTCGACGGGCTGTATGTGCATGGCAACGGCAATAATCTGGCCTTCTTGCCCAATGCTTTGCAAAAGCAGGTGGCGGTGCGTGAGTGGATCCGCCGCGATCAAGCGATCAACGGTAAGCGCCCGATACTGGGCTTCGGCGATAGCGTGTCGGACCTTGGCTTTATGACTGAATGCGACTGGTGGGGCACGCCCAAGCGTGGGCAGTTGGCCAGCCACGTGATGTCGAGTATTACCGATGAGTAATGCTTTTGCAGGGCTGCACACGGTTGGCAGTGGCAGCTATGACGCCGATGACGTGCATTTTTTACTGCGCGCCATGGACATCGAAGTCACTGATGTGCAGGAAAAAGAGCGCCTGATCCAGACTCAGCAGCGTCATTATTCCGAGATGATCAGTCAGGAAGATGCGCCCTCCGACACCCATATGCGTCTGTATCAGTTAGCGCTGGCGCAGAACGGCGCACGGATGGCCGCAGATGTGCAGTCGCTCGCTCAAGCCTTGAACGAGCGCTACACCGGGGCATCGATTGCGCTGGTGTCGTTCGTGCGTGCCGGTTTGCCGCTGGGCGTGCTGCTGCGTCGGGCGCTAGTCGGGCTGGGGCGTGATGCGCGGCATTATGGGATCAGCATCATTCGCGACCGAGGCATCGATAACGTCGCACTTGAAGCGATCATCAAGACCCACGGCGCCGAAAACATCGTCTTCGTCGACGGCTGGACGGGTAAAGGCGCGATCAGCGGGCAGATTCGCGAGAGTTTGGCCGGTGACTCGCGTTTTCCGGTTGATCCCCGGCTGGTGGTGCTGGCCGATCCGTGCGGGCGTGCCTGGCTGGCAGCGTCGGCAGAGGACTGGCTGATTCCCTCCGGTATTCTCGGGGCTACGGTTTCCGGCCTGGTTTCGCGTTCAATCTGGCCACAAACGCTTGGCTTGCATGGTTGTGTGGTGTATGGCCACCTGTCTGAACATGACGTAACCCAGCCTTTTATTCACAGCATTGAAACCGAGCGGGCGCAGTTGGCACCGCTGGTATCGGCCCAGCCGTGGACGACCGAGCAGGCCGCAGCGTTGCAACACTCGGCAGTGGCAGCTGTCGAACGTATCTCGACGCGGTTTGGGGTGAGCAACCCCAATCGTGTCAAACCGGGTATTGCCGAAGCGACCCGCGCCGTCATGCGTCGGGTACCGGACCATGTACTGGTACGCAATCGAGACGACCAGGACGTGCAATTGCTGCTACACCTAACCCGGCAGGCGAAGATCGAGGTCGAAGAAGTCGGCGATGAACTGGGGCCGTACCGCGCTGTGACAGTAATCAGGAGTGTTCGCTGATGATCAAACATTCAGCCTATGCCTTGGGCGCCACGCTTTATATGCCGGCTACCCGTCCCGACATACTTGACGTGGTGATGGGCGAAAAGATTCAGGGTTTGCGTTCGCTGGTGGTCTGCCTTGAAGACGCCGTGGCCGAAACCGATGTGCAGCAAGCGCTCAATAACTTGAAAAACCTGTTATTGGGGATTGATGCGCGTGGAGGGCGACCGTCAGGCGGGCCGATGGTTTTCGTTCGTCCACGGGATGCGGCCATGGCGGCGGTGCTCAACGAATGGTCATTAATGCGACACGTCGATGGGTTTGTAGTGCCCAAGCTGCGGTTGAGCAATATCCACCAATGGCAACAGGCGGTAACACGCGACGAATTGATGTTGATGCCTACTCTGGAAACGGCCGAGGTCTATGACCCTAGCGCCATGGTTGAATTGCGGGGTGCCATGCTTGAGCTGTTGCCTGAGCGGATTATTGCCCTGCGTATAGGCGGCAATGACTTGATGGGCTGTTTGGGGTTGCGTCGTAATCCGGCGATGACGCTGTACAGCACACCCATGAGCTATGTCATACCGATGCTCTGCGGGATTATGGGCTCTGCGGGCTTTGCCCTGACAGCGCCGGTATTTGAGCAACTCAATACACCGCAACTGTTGGAGCATGAGCTGGCGCTGGATCTGGCTCACGGGCTGGTGGGCAAAACGGCGATTCATCCGTCACAAATCGCCATTATCCACAAGGCGCTGCAAGTCAGCCTTGAAGACCTCAACAGCGCCCGCCACATTGTGAGTGAGGCCGCGCCAGCGGTATTCAAATTCAACGACGCCATGTGCGAACCCGCGACCCATTACACCTGGGCGCAAAAAACGATTGAGCGAGCGCATTGGCAGGGGGTTCGTCCTGAATGCAGCTCAGCGGACATTTTTGGAGGCAGCCTGCGATTGGCTGAAGTAGTGGGGTGAACAACGTTTTGAAAGCATCGAGTAATGGCAAACAAGTTCTGGCCGCCTTCGATTTTGATGGCACTTTGACATATCATGACTCGTTCGTGCCCTTTTTGCGCTTTGCGTACGGCAACCGATTGTTCGCCATGCGTTTGCTTCGGATGATTCCTGCGACCCTGTCTTACTTGCTGGGTCAGATATCGCGTAATGATCTGAAAGAAAAGCTGATCACGGTTTACCTGACGGGGGCCAGAGAAGCGTGGGTCAAAGAGCGCGCCGAAGCATTTTGTGACGTTTCGTGGCAGCGCCTTATGCGCCCTTTGGGCTTAACATCTGTCGCCAACCAGCTGGAGCAGGGCGCTACGGTCACCATTTGCTCGGCCTCACCCGAGCTGGTGCTGGCCCCATTTGCCAAAAAACTGGGCATCGGCCTGATTGGCACCCGCCTGGCTTCGGTCGACGGTGTACTGACCGGAGAGATCGAGGGCACTAACTGTCGTTGTGAACAAAAAGTCATCCGTTTAGAGGCGCAATACGGGCCTTTGGACCAATACACATTGCGCGCCTGGGGTGACACCCGGGGCGATGAACAACTGCTCGGAGCCGCTCAAGAGCCACATTGGCGCGAATTTCACGCGCTGTGGCGTCGCAAGCGGCCACTTGACGTGTGTTTGCGTGAAGAACTGTAAGCAAGGCGTAAGCAAAACACGTCAATATTCAGCAACACCCTAAATGTGCATCAGTGCAGACAAGGAGACGCTTCATGGCCATTTCGCTGTCCAAGAACCAAACCATTTCCCTTGAGAAAGAAGCCGGCACCGGCCTCAAAAAAATCCGCATGGGCCTGGGCTGGGACCCGGTCAAGCCGAGCGGCTTCTTTGCCAAGTTGCTGAACAGTGACACTGCCATCGATCTGGACGCTTCCTGCATCTTGCTCGACAGCAGTAAACAACCGCTGGATCTTGTGTGGTTCCGCCAGCTCAAATCCAACGACGGCTCCATCGTACACTCCGGCGATAACCGCACGGGCGAAGGCGATGGCGACGACGAATCGATTCAGGTCAACCTTGAGCAATTGCCAGCCGGGGTTAAACACCTGGTGTTTACCGTCAACTCCTTCACCGGACAGAACTTCGAGTCGGTAGAAAACGCTTACTGCCGAATCGTCGATGAAGTGAGCGGTAAAGAACTCGCTCGTTTCAATTTGTCTGATAAAGGTCGCCATACCGGCGTGGTCATGGCTTACCTGAGCCGTACTTCGGCAGGTTGGGACTTGACCGCGGTGGGCACCGTTGCCAATGGCCGCACGGCACAGGACTTGAGCAGCGAAGCTGCTCAGGCGGTGCGTGCATGACCACTTTGACACCGGGCGCCAACACAGCCGTTGCTGGCGGCACGCTGAGCGTCACCATCAGCTATACGCCTGTGCCGGGCGCTGATCTGGATGTTTCGGCGTTTTTGCTCAATGAGTCGGGCAAAGTGCGTGGCGACAACGACATGTGTTTCTTCGGCCAGCAAAGCGTCAACAATGGTGCGGTCAAGTTGGCCGAGTCAGCACCAGGTCGCAGCGTGTTCAGCGTTAATCTGGATGCCCTCGATCCGGCCATCGATAAAGTCGCACTCACCGCGACCATTTACGAGAATAAAGCCAAGTTTGCCGCATTTCCGCAGCTGAACGTGTCGGTGTCGGGCGGCATTGAAGCGCCGATTCCGACAGAAGGCATGCAGGAAACCGCGTTGATTCTGGGCGAGTTTTATCGACGTCAGGGTGTGTGGAAGTTCCGCTGCGTAGCACAGGGTTTTGCTGGTGGTCTGGCCCCTTTGGCCCAGCACTTCGGGGTTGAAATCGCTGCGCCCGCACCCGCACCCGCACCCGCCGCGGCGCCAGCTCCAGTGCCTACGCCGCCACCGGCTGCACCTGCACCAGCGCCTGCACCGAAGATCAACCTGTCGAAAATCACCCTCGACAAACAACGCCCTTCGATCAGCCTCGACAAAAAAGATGGCGATTTTGGCGAGATCAAAATCAACCTTAACTGGAACCGTACCTCCCCAAGTGGCGGTGGTGGTTTCTTCGCGTCCTTGCGCGGCAAGTCGGGTGGTATCGACCTGGACGTAGGCTGCCTCTACGAAATGGAAAACGGCCGTAAAGGTGCGGTTCAGGCCCTGGGTAATGCCTTTGGCGACTTCCGTGACGAGCCGTTTATCCAGTTGATGGGCGATGACCGCACCGGCGCTGTCAGCGACGGCGAGTGGTTGCGCATCAATGGTAAAGAGTGGCGCAAGATGCGTCGCGTGCTGGTGTACGCTTTCATCTACGAAGGCGCTCCAAACTGGCAGGCCACTGACGGTGTGATCACCCTGTACATCCCGGGTGAGCCACCGATTGAAGTGCGCCTGAGCGAAGAGGGTGGCACCAAAGGCATGTGCGCCATCGCCTTGCTTGAAAACGTCGGCGGCAGCGTGAAGGTCAATCGCAAGGTCGAGTTCTTCAAGGGCCACTCTGACATGGACAAAGCGTACAACTGGGGCATGCGCTGGTCAGCTGGCTCCAAATGAGCGCTGTGCCATTGGCCGCCTGCTGAAGCAGGTGGCCTTCCCGCAATTTCTGACAAGGTGAATCCCATGCTCGAATGGCTGAAAACCAACGCAACAGCGGCCCGTGACAAATTGTCGACGGAAGTCAGCAAATTCAAGAACCGCGAGTTCATGGAAGCGGTGGTCAGCGGTTGTGCTCTGGTGGCAGCAGCTGACGGCTCTATCAGCAGCGAAGAAAAACAGAAAATGATCGGGTTTATTCAAAACTCGAATGAGTTGAAGGCCTTTGACGTCAAAGACGTGATCAAGTCCTTCAACGCAGTCTGTGAGAAGTTTGAGTTTGATCAGCAGATCGGTCGCGCAGAAGCTTTGAAATCGATCGGTCAGCTACGTAAAAAAGAAGATGCTGCACGTCTGCTGGTGCGTGTTTGCTGCGCAATCGGTAGTGCTGACGGCAACTTTGATGAAAGTGAGCGGGCTGCTTGCCGCACCATCTGTAATGAGCTGGGGCTGAACCCTGGCGATTTTGATCTCTGAGGACATCATGGAAAACACGGCAATTGGCTTCCCGCCAACGACCATCGCTGTATTTGTGGCTTTGGCGGTCATTGCTCTGGCAATCGACCTGTTCACCCACAAAAGCGATAAACCGGTCACGTTGGCCAATGCGGCCATCTGGTCGATCTTTTGGGTACTGATCTCCCTCGCGTTTGCGGGCTATCTGTATTTCGCACATGGCCCTACCGTGGCCAGCCTGTTCGTGACCGGTTACGCGCTGGAGAAAGTCCTCAGCGTCGATAACCTGTTCGTGTTCATGGCGATCTTTGCCTGGTTCAAGATCCCCGATGCGCTGCGTCACCGCGTGCTGTACTGGGGCATCATCGGCGCCATCGTCTTCCGTTTGATCTTCGTAGCGATCGGTACTGGCTTGCTGGCGTTTGGCCCTTGGGTCGAAGTGGTGTTTGCAGTGGTCGTGGCCTGGACCGCAGTGATGATGCTACGCAGCAAGGAAGAAGACGAAGAAGAGGACTATTCCCAGCACATTGCCTACCGTTTCGCGAAGAAACTGTTCCCTGTATGGCCAAAGCTGCATGGTCATAATTTCTTTGTTTCACGTTCAGAGCTTGAAAAAGAGATCACCAAGCCGCAGAACAAGGGAATGACCTTGGTAAGCAAGGGCGCACTGTTCGCCACACCGCTGTTTTTGTGTGTGGTGGTGGTCGAGGTTTCGGACATTCTGTTTGCGTTCGACTCCGTGCCAGCAGTAATTGCCGTAAGCCGTGAACCCTTGATCGTGTATTCGGCCATGATGTTTGCCATTCTGGGGCTGCGGACCATGTACTTTGTGCTTGAGGCCCTGAAGCGCTACCTGGTTCACCTGGAAAAAGCAGTCATCGCGCTGTTGTTCTTCATCGCTGGCAAGCTGGCCCTGAATGCAACCGATCACTTGTTTGGCCATGGTTATGAAATTGATCCAAATACCAGCCTGATAATCGTGCTGGTGGTATTGGCCATAGGTATCGTGGCCAGCGTCATCTTTCCC
Source organism: Pseudomonas helleri (assembly GCF_009600315.1). Lineage (GTDB taxonomy): Bacteria > Pseudomonadota > Gammaproteobacteria > Pseudomonadales > Pseudomonadaceae > Aquipseudomonas > Aquipseudomonas helleri_A. Next base: position 49,322 of record NZ_WIWC01000032.1, read on the forward strand.
GGTAAAGATGAAGAACCTGCAAAAAACGACACGAACGCTTGATCGCAGATTACTAAGGACTTAGGAGAACTACACATGGCACTTTCCCTTTCCAAAGGCGGCAACCTGTCCCTGACCAAAGAAGCTCCAGGGATGACTAAAGTACTTGTGGGTCTGGGCTGGGATGCCCGTTCCACCGACGGTCAGGACTTCGACCTGGATGCGAGCGCTTTCCTGCTCAAAGCCGACGGTAAAGTCCGCGCAGACTCCGACTTCATTTTCTACAACCAGCTGAAAAGTACCGATGGTTCGGTTGAGCACACCGGCGACAACCGTACCGGTGAAGGCGACGGCGATGACGAGGCGATCAAAATCGACCTGTCCAAAGTGCCAGCTGATGTCGACAAAATCGCGATCACTGTGACCATTCACGAAGCTGACGCCCGTCGTCAGAACTTCGGCCAGGTGCGTAACGCGTTCATCCGTCTGGTCAATCAGGACAACAACAACGAAGTTGTTCGCTATGACCTTGCAGAAGACGCCAGCACTGAAACGGCGATGATTTTCGCCGAGCTGTACCGCAACGGCGCCGAGTGGAAATTCCGCGCTGTGGGCCAAGGCTTCAACGGTGGCCTCAAGCCATTGGCTGAAAGCTTCGGTCTGAAGTTTTAATCCGTACCCATTCATCTTTTTATATAAGGGTTCACGAACATGGCAGTAAGTCTGAGTAAAGGCGGCAACGTTTCCCTGACCAAGGAAGCACCGGGTCTGAGCGAAGTGATTGTGGGCCTCGGTTGGGACCCACGCGTCACTGATGGTCAGGAATTTGACCTGGACGCTTCGGTATTTATCGTGGGTGAGAACGGCAAAGTGCTGAACGACGGCAGCTTTGTGTTCTACAACAACAAGACCTCTCCGGACGGTCATGTTGTGCATCAGGGCGATAACCGTTCGGGCGCAGGCGAAGGCGACGACGAGCAGATCAACGTCAACCTGGCGGGCCTGTCGCAAGACGCTAAAAAACTGGCGTTTGCCGTGACTATTCACGATGCCGACGGCCGTAAACAAAGCTTCGGCCAAGTGTCGAACGCTTACATCCGCGTTCTGAACAAAGCGGACAACAAAGAGCTGGCACGCTTTGACCTGAGCGAAGACGCTTCGACCGAGACCGCGATGGTGTTCGGCGAGCTGTATCGCAACGGCGAAGAATGGAAGTTCAAGGCAATCGGCCAAGGCTTTGCGGGCGGTCTGGCACCGTTGGCATCGAACTTCGGCGTTAACCTGGGCTAACCCTCGGCGTTAATCAAAAGGCCCTTCCCGGTTTCGGGGAGGGCCTTTTTTTTGGGCGCGGCTTTGGCGTTTAAAAAGAGGTGTCTGAATCCCTTATAAACCTCTGTATCGTGTCGGGAATTGTAAGATTTTTCGCTTTTACTCGGCGCCCTTTAGACTTTCATCAGGCGCCCCTTTTTCGAAGTGGTTCAGTTCACCATGGATACAGTACGTGCCCGTCTCGCCGGTCTGATTGAATTTGTAAAACAGACTGCCCTCATGCAAAAGCGGCCCGCCTTAACGGTTGGTCAGCACAACGCATTCAATGCCACCGAAGAAAAACTGCGAGCCTTGCCCGGCGTCAGTCTGGACGTGCAAAGCGGTGAAGACGATGAAGTCTGGCTGCGCCTTGAACGCTTGCATGAGACCAAGCCGCCTGTGCCGCTTAGCCCATTGCTGGGGTTGTGGATGGACCTCACAAGCACGCCGCAAACCGAACCGGCTCTTAAGCTGCAGGTGGCTCGTGAATTGCTGTTGGGCTGTGGCGCGCTCAGCGATGCCGAGTTGGCCCGCCTGACACCCGACGCCTTGCAGTTGGACGAACAAACGCCTCTGGAAGAATGGGTCAACCTGGAAGACTGCCTGGACGCTGGCGAAATCAAGGCACAGTTCAAGTCCTACTGCCAGACGGCTTGGCGACGATGGTCGGTTGAAGAAAAACAGCGGCGTAAAAGCATTGAGCTGTATGCCGAGCTGTTTCTGTTGGTGCAACAGATGCAGGGCAACCTGGGGGATGCTCAACTGGAGCTGGTGTGGGGTTTGGGTGTTTCGACGTGGGAGCATCCCCAGATTGGCGTCATCCATTACCCCCTGATCAGTCAGTTGGTTGAGCTGGCCATTGATCCGGACAGCATGGCGATTGAAGTGCGCCCACGGGCGGCCGAACCGCGCCTGGAAGTGGACGCCTATGTGGCGGCTGACATTGCCGGTGTCGGGCCGTTGGCCACGCTAGCCAAGGACTTTTTCAAGCAAGAGCAGGCGGGCATCAGTCCGTTTAGCCCCTCAAGTTATGAACCGGTGATTCGCTCCGCCTCGACCTTGCTCGATGCCCATGGGCAGTTTTTGCCCGTGACGATTGCCGAGGGTGATCGCTCCGTCCCCAAAGCCGCAGAGCACCTGTGTGTCACCGACACCTGGTGCCTGTTTGCCCGTGCCCGTGACAGCAATATGTTCATCGAAGACCTGAGCCGATTCGAAGGCGAGATTGAGGGCCTTGAAACGCTACCGGCAGCCTTGCAGGCCATCCTGACGGAACCGTCCTCTGTGCTTGAGGACGTGGATCTGCCTCCGTTTCGTGGTTTGTCGTACGTCAGCGGCACGCAAAGCGCTGATGCCCCGACGGCAAAAGTCCAGGAGCTTTATTTCCCTAAACCGTACAACGACGAGCAGGTGCAGATCATCCAACTGCTGCAAGTGCACGATGGCGTCGTAGTGCAAGGCCCGCCCGGTACTGGTAAAACCCACACCATCGCTAACGTCATCAGTCACTACCTGGCCAACGGCAAGCGTGTGTTGGTGACGTCGATGAAAGACCCAGCCTTGGCCGTGTTGCAGGAAAAGCTTCCCGAAGCCATTCGGCCACTGGCGATCAGCTTGCTGAGCAGTGAAGCAGACGGCATGAAGCAGTTTGAGTTCGCCATACAAAAGATTTCGGCCGAAGTGCAGCGCATTGATCGGGCGCTATATAAGCGCGAAATCGGTCAAATTGATGACGAAATCAACACCTTGCATGGTCAGATGGCCAGTGTTGATCGCGAGATTAGCCATTGGGCCGAACGCAATCTGTCAGACCTTGAGATCGACGGCGAGCGCCTTAGCCCCACACATGCGGCGTTGCAGGTCGCTGCGGCACACGCAGAGGTCAGCGCATTTAGCGATCACATCGGGATCGGCGAGGCGCATCGCCCACGCTTCGATGTGCAGGACATCATCGCGCTGCGTGAAGCCCGCCTTGAGCTTAAGGATTCGCTGGCTTATCTGGGGCAAACATTACCGCAGCTGGCGGCCTTCCCGGACGCTCAGACGCTGATTCAGGTTCATCAGGATCTGGCTCAGGAAAGCCAGTTGCAGCTCAAGGAAAGCACCGGCGAGGTGCCTCGTCTGTTGGATAACAGCCCGCAGACGCTTGAGCAGGCACAGGCACTGGTTGAGCATCTGGAGCGTTTGCAGACACTGCGCACGCAATTCAGCACATCGGCGCCTGACTGGGCAGCAGCGATGCAGGCATGGCTGATGCGCGGTGGCAACGATGACGTGCGTACGTTGTTTGACGGCCTTAAGGTTGAGATCTCAGAGGCATTGGCGGGTCGTAAGGTATTTGTTGCCCGCCCGGTGAGTTTATCGTTCGAGTTGCACACGCAACCCGAGGTGTTAGCGGCCATCGACAACGTGGCGCAAGGGAAGCGCCCGTTCGGGTTGACCGGCCTGATCGGCAAGGGCACGCAAAAACAGCTGCTGGACGCCATCGTGGTACTGGGCAGCAAACCGCAAAACGAACAGGACTGGCAGCACGTACAAGCCTTTGTGCGTTGGCAGCAACATACCCGTACCTTGCTGCTGCGCTGGAATGCCCTTGCCGCCGAAATGCCGCTGCCTACGTTGGAGGCTGACCCGGAGCAACTGATGGCGGCGGCGCGGGCCATCGAGCAATTCGACGCCCTTGAGCTGACACAACAGAGCGAAACCCGTGCCTGCCTTGAGCTCAAACACCTGCTCCCGGAGTGGGCTGAGGTGAACCAGTGGCGCAGCAATGAGGCGGTACTGGGTCAGGCGCAAAGTATTCTGCGCCACTACTTGATGCGCCATCGCTTGGCGGCCACCTGGGTCATCAAAGAAACCTTCAACCAAGCTCTGGCCGGTTGTGGTGGCGAGATCAGTTCACGCCTGCAAGGGTTTTTGGACGTGACGCTGGGCCAGCCGCAAGTAGATACCGCAGAGCTTCAAGGTCACTGGTCCACGCTGATGGACGAATTGCGGCGGGTACTGGCACTGGCCGGTGCGCTCGACACCGTGCAACGGGTCACGGACAGTATTGCGCACAGTGGCGGTCTGATCTGGGCCGCTCGCTTGCGCGAAGAACCCACGACCAATCCGGTAGACGACTTGCTGCCCGATAACTGTCTGGACGTATGGCGCCTTTGCCGTCTGGCGCATTACCTCGATAGCATCGACGGACGCGAGGATCTCAAGCGGCTGTTTAGTCTGCGAAGCGAACTGGAGCTGAGCCTGTCGCGCCTCTATCAGGACGCGGTGGTTAAGCGGACGTGGCTGCGGCTGTCTGAAAACGCCACGCCGAGTGTCAGGGCGGCCCTTGAACTGTATCGCACGGCGATTCGAAAAATTGGCAAAGGCACCGGTGTCCGCGCCGGTCGCTATCGACAGGATGCGCGACTGGCCGCCGATGTGGCGATTTCAGCCATCCCGTGCTGGATCATGCCGCACTACCGCATTTGCGAAAGTTTGCCGGCACAGTACGGTGCGTTCGATCTGGTGATCATCGACGAAGCGTCGCAATCCGACCTAACGGCGCTACCGGCGTTGCTGCGGGCTAAAAAAGTGCTGGTGGTGGGCGATGACAAACAAGTCTCACCAGACGGCATCGGCATGGAAGAAGAGCGCGTGCAAAACATGATGACGCGTTTTCTGGGTAATCAGGTGGGGCTGTTCCGGCCTTTGATGTCACCCGAGCGCTCGCTATATGACCTGTTCAAAGTGGTCTTCGCTAAAAGTGGCACCATGCTGCGCGAGCATTTCCGCTGCGTGGCGCCGATCATTGAATACTCCAAGCGCGAGTTTTATAACCACGAGCTCAAGCCGCTGCGCCTGCCCAAAATGACAGAGCGACTAGACCCGCCGCTGGTTGACCTGCTGGTGATGGACGGGGAGAAAAAAGGCAAATTCAACCTCGGCGAGGCCCACGTGATCGTCGAGGAAATTCGCCGCTTGATCGCCATGCCGCAGATCGCAGGTCGCAGCATCGGCGTGGTTTCGTTATTGGGGGCGGAGCAAGCGCAAAAAGTCATGCAAATGCTGACCAAAGAACTGGGTGAAGAAGTCATCAGCCAGTTCCAGATCAGTTGCGGCGATGCCCGTACCTTTCAGGGCAAGGAACGCGACATCATGTTTCTGTCGATGGTGGCCTCGCCGGGTGATTGCTTTGCCAACAGTCGCGACTCGATTGCTCAGCGATTCAACGTAGCGGCGTCGCGGGCGCGGGACCGTATGTACCTGGTGCGCAGCGTCGAACTGACTGACCTCAGTGCGGTGGACAGCTTGCGCCGTGGCTTGATTGAGCACTTCGAGACGCCTTTTACTCAGGACGCGGAACAGGTCAGTGATTTGCGGGAACTGTGCGAGTCCGGGTTTGAGCACGAGATATACGACGAACTGACCCGTAGGGGTTATCGAGTGATTCCGCAGGTGGGTGTGGGCGCTTATCGCATCGACATGGTGGTAGAGGGCGATAACGATAGCCGTCTGGCGATCGAGTGCGACGGCGACCGTTTCCACGGACCTGACCGCTGGGACAGTGACATGCGTCGTCAGCGTATTCTTGAGCGTGCAGGCTGGCGTTTCTGGCGGTGTTTTGCTTCGGCATTTACCCTCGATCGCGCGCTGATCATGGGTGACCTGATGGCCACCTTGAAGGCGATGAATATCGAGCCGGCCAGTGGTGAGGGCGCAGCGCCGAGCATTCATGTGGAGCGCCGTAAGGTGTACGGTTTTCGTCGTGCTTGTGAATTGACTGACGATGGCTCGAAGCGGCCTTACGACAATCGCCCGGCCAAGGACCCCTTTTTGATTTGGGTTCCGGAACCATTGCCGTCCCTCACCGATAAAGATGAATACTCGGGCTTATCACTTCAGAGGTGTTAAGTCAGAGATATTTAATCGTTTGAAGTACGCTTAGCCGGAACCTTTTAAATGCGCAAATTATTGCGCACTTAAAAGGTTTATTTATGGGGTCGAGAGGCTGGAAGCTATATGGGCAATAGGCTACAGCTCGATGCGCAAGAAGTTGCGCAGCACTGCGCAACTTCTTGCGCATGTTTACCGGATGTAAGTCATTGTTTGATACAAATAATGAGGTCTATTTTTATGTAGGGCGGCGGCAAAAACTGAGTGCAACACCTGACCTTTCCGGTACGGTGCTGCCCTATGTCTTATTCCGAACTCAGC
>NZ_WIWC01000033.1 GCF_009600315.1 Pseudomonas helleri
ACGCTGAGTTCGGAATAAGACATAGGGCAGCACCGTACCGGAAAGGTCAGGTGTTGCACTCAGTTTTTGCCGCCGCCTTGGGTATAAAAATAAGCACCCCGTCTACGGCCATTGAAAATAAGGAAAAGCTGAAGGTTTGCCAGTCTTGGTTGAGGTTTGAAATATAAGCCGTTAGCGATTCGTTAATATCAAGCGCTGTGTGTTGCGTTAGAAAGCCATGAGCCAGATCTGTTTTCAGGTTTGCAATATGGCTATCGCGTATTTTTTCTTTAAGTCGTATTTGTTTACCTCGATCATTAAGCCCTAATAGTTCTTTGAGATAGGCCTTGTAACGCTTCCCTAGGTCGAGTGTGCGGCATAAGTGGATAAACCCTGCGATGGGCATTTTTTGAGTTATATCATCGCGTGCTTCAAAGCGTCCGAGCTCATCCGGACGGCTGATAAATCCTGATTCAGGCAGGTAGGCATTGGGCAAGCTTTCAGCGAGTTCGAAATTGTGCAGGGCCGCTTGAAGTAACGTGACTCGCCACGTTCGGGAGCCGCCGTCAGGGAATCCAACGATGGGCAGGGTGGAGGGCGCGTACAGATTGATATAAATATCATTCACATCTAAATCAATTAGGTAGTGAGTGTTGATGTATTGCTTGAGTAAAGGCTCGGCGAACGCTAGCACGTCCAGGCTGTTTGCCAGTTCTGTTTCGAGGTTCTGATGGGCAACCTGGCGCTGGTAAAGCAAGTTTTTGAAGACGCTATTTTGTGTGGAGGTGATATTTTTCAATGAGGCGTGAAGTGTTGGGTTGGTGTTTTTTAAAGCGGTTAAAGTGTGTGGCGGTAATGACAGCGCCCATGAGGGGAGGGCATTTTTAATAGGGTTTAAATGCGCAAGTTTTGGAGTGGGGCGGTTGGGGTAAGGCGTGATAGTGGATAGCATGCTCATGAGGGTTTTCTTTAGAGATAAGGTTTTCTCATTTTAGTGTAGAGGTCTGTTTTGAAACGTTGAATGTGTAGTTGTATTTATATACATATATAGTTTAATTGGTTAAATATACTCATGGTTTATGCCAGTCGATGGGTCAAGTCGGGCTAACTTAGACGCTCTCTTGCGAGTGCAGTTGACCGTAAGCCAAGACATTGGGCGCGCCAGGGCAACCTCAATGACGAGCGCGCAAGGGCAGTAGCGGCTAGCGCTAGGAGAAATCAATTTGGTTTTACAGTGCCGAACGGGAGGCGCAGCGTTTAAACTGCGCCTTTGTGACGGAATATGTCGCATTGTCGAAAGCCTTGGAAAAAATGGGTTGAGCGCTATAAGAAGTTGTCGCTTGGCGGCAAGGCTTGCCCTAGATGTGTCCCTACAATCCCCCCATCGCTTGCCAGTTTAGGCAGGCGTTCTTCTCAGGAGACTCCGATGTCCGTTGAGCAAGCCCCGGTGCAACGCGCCGATTTCGATCAGGTCATGGTTCCCAACTACGCACCTGCGGCCTTTATTCCCGTTCGTGGTGCCGGTTCGCGCGTGTGGGACCAAGCGGGCCGAGAACTGATCGACTTCGCAGGCGGGATTGCCGTAAACGTGCTGGGCCACGCACACCCGGCTTTGGTCGGTGCGTTGACTGAGCAGGCTAATACCTTGTGGCACGTGTCGAACGTGTTCACCAACGAGCCGGCTTTGCGTCTGGCTAAAAAGCTGGTGGACTCGACCTTCGCCGAGCGTGTGTTCTTTTGTAACTCGGGTGCTGAAGCCAACGAGGCCGCTTTCAAGCTGGCCCGTCGTGTTGCATTCGATCGCTTTGGTGAAGAGAAGTACGAAATCATTGCTGCACTCAACAGCTTTCACGGCCGCACGCTGTTTACGGTGAACGTGGGCGGGCAGTCGAAATACTCTGACGGTTTCGGTCCGAAAATCACCGGTATTACCCACGTCCCGTTCAACGACCTTGACGCTTTGAAAGCGGCAATCTCGGACAAGACCTGCGCGGTGGTTCTTGAGCCGATCCAGGGTGAAGGCGGCGTGCTGCCGGCTGAGCTTTCTTACCTGCAAGGCGCTCGCGATCTGTGCAACCAGCACGATGCGCTGCTGGTATTTGACGAAGTGCAAACCGGCATGGGCCGTACTGGCCACCTGTTTGCTTACCAGTACTACGGCGTCACGCCGGACATTCTGACCAGCGCTAAAAGTCTGGGCGGTGGTTTCCCGATCGCCGCCATGTTGACCACTGAAGCGTTGGCCAAGCATTTAGTTGTGGGCACACACGGCACCACGTACGGCGGTAACCCGCTGGCGTGCGCGGTAGGCAATGCAGTGATCGATGTGGTCAACACGCCTGAGGTACTCAATGGCGTTAAAGCCAGGCACAACCAGTTCAAAACTCGCCTTGAAGCCATCGGCCAGCAATACGGTGTGTTTACTGAAGTGCGTGGCATGGGCTTATTGATCGGCTGTGTATTGAGCGATACCTGGAAAGGTAAAGCGAAGGACATTTTCAATGCCTGCGAAAAAGAAAATCTGATGATTCTGCAGGCTGGCCCGGATGTGGTGCGCTTCGCGCCAAGTCTGGTGGTTGAAGAGGCTGATATAGAAGAAGGCTTGAACCGCTTCGAGCGCGCGGTGAAAACACTCACTCAAGTCTGAGAGTGACCTCGACGCTTGAGACATCAGGCGTCAATTTTTTATGTGCGAGCCTGTGCGCCATGCTGTACATGCGCAGGCTCAACTTCCCCCCCCTTTTATTTTTTGATTAAGGAGTGACACCATGCTGGTGATGCGCCCCGCGCAAATGGCTGACCTGGACGAGGTACAGCGTCTGGCTGCGGACAGCCCGATTGGTGTCACTTCCTTGCCCGACGATGTGGGTCGCTTGCGCGACAAGATTGCAGCGTCCGAAACTTCTTTTGCCGCTGAAGTCAGCTTTAACGGCGAGGAGAGTTATTTTTTTGTGCTTGAGGACAGCGCCACGGGAAAGCTGGTGGGGTGTTCGGCCATCGTCGCGTCGGCGGGTTATTCGGAGCCGTTCTACAGCTTCCGTAACGAAACCTTCGTGCACGCCTCCCGTGAGCTGAAAATCCACAACAAGATTCATGTCTTGTCCCAATGCCACGACCTGACAGGCAATAGCCTGTTGACCAGTTTTTATGTCGTGCCTCAATTGGTGGGTTCTGCGTGGGCTGAACTTAACTCCCGCGGCCGACTGCTGTTTGTCGCTAATCATCCGGAACGCTTTGCCGATTCGGTGGTGACTGAAATTGTCGGTTACAGCGATGAGAACGGTGACTCGCCGTTCTGGGATGCGATTGGTCGTAACTTCTTCGATTTGAATTACGCAGCTGCCGAGCGCTTGTGCGGGCTGAAAAGCCGCACGTTCCTTGCGGAGCTGATGCCGCACTATCCGATCTATGTGCCGTTGCTGCCGGACTCTGCCCAAGAGGCAATGGGCCAGGTTCATCCGCGTGCGCAGATCACCTTTGACATCCTGATGCGTGAAGGCTTCGAGACCGATCATTACATCGATATTTTCGACGGCGGGCCAACCCTGCATGCACGGGTTTCAGGCATTCGCTCCATTGCGCAAAGCCGCGTGGTGCCCGTCAAGATCGGTGCGCAGAGCACTGGCGGCGGTCGTCAATACCTGGTGGCCAATGCCCAGTTGCAGGATTATCGCGCGGTCTTGCTTGACCTCGATTGGGCACCCGGCAAGCCGGTCACGCTGGATCTGGAAGCGGCCGATGCGCTCGGTGTTGGCGAAGGCGCCAGCGTACGAGTGGTGGCGGTTTAACGCGTTTGAGCGAGTTTCGCAGGGCGCGCCAGCGCGGCCTGTTTAAGGAGATAGCATGATCGTTCGTCCTGTACGCAACAGCGATTTACCGGCCTTGATTGAACTGGCCCGCAGCACCGGCACTGGCTTGACGACGCTGCCTGCCAACGAAGAGCGTTTGCTGCACCGGGTGACCTGGGCAGAGAAAACCTTTCGTGGTGAAGCCTCGCGCGGCGACGCCGACTACCTGTTTGTGCTTGAAAACGATGAAGGCAAGGTGGTTGGTATTTCCGCCATCGCCGGTGCCGTCGGCCTGCGTGAGCCGTGGTACAACTTCCGCGTGGGCCTGACCGTCAGCGCCTCTCAGGAACTGAACATTTACCGCGAAATCCCAACACTGTTTCTGGCCAATGACCTGACCGGCAACTCGGAGCTGTGCTCGTTGTTCCTCAGTGCAGACTACCGAACAGGCCTTAATGGTCGCTTGTTGGCCAAGGCTCGGATGCTGTTTATTGCCGAGTTCCCGGAACTGTTCGGCAACAAGATCATTGCCGAGATGCGCGGCATGTCCGACGCCGCCGGTCGTTCACCATTCTGGGAAAGTCTGGGGCGGCATTTCTTCAAGATGGAGTTCAGCCAGGCGGACTACCTCACAGGTGTCGGCAACAAGGCGTTTATCGCCGAGTTGATGCCTAAGTTCCCGGTGTATACGTGCTTCCTGTCAGAAGATGCCCGTGCGGTCATCGGCAAGGTGCACACCGACACAGAGCCCGCCTTGAACATGCTTAAAAGCGAAGGCTTTAGCTATCAGGGTTACGTCGATATTTTTGATGCCGGCCCGGCGGTGGAGTGTGAAACCGGCAAAATCCGCGCAGTGCGTGACAGCGAAGCGTTGGTGCTGGCTATAGGCACACCGGGTGACGATGCCACGCCTTATCTGATTCACAACCGCAAGCGTGAAGATTGCCGGATTACGGCTGCCCCGGCACGCTTGGCGGCAGGCACGCTGGTGGTTGATCCGCAGACGGCCAAGCGCCTTCAATTGACTGCGGGCGATCAAGTGCGCGCTGTGGCGTTGTCGGCACAGGCAGTAGCCCCACGGGAGTCGAAATAATGAGCACGTTGTATATTGCAGGCGCTTGGCAGAACGGTCTGGGCGAGGTTGTTGAATCGCTGAACCCGGTGACTCAGCAGGTGGTATGGACGGGCAATAGTGCCAATGCCGAACAAGTCAGTGAAGCGGTCAAGGCGGCCCGCGAGGCTTTTCCGGCCTGGGCCAAGCGAACGTTTGAAGAGCGCCTGACGGTCCTTGAAGCCTTCGCCGCGAGCCTGAAAAGCCATGCCGATGAGCTGGCTCATTGCATTGGCGAAGAAACCGGTAAACCGTTGTGGGAGTCGGCCACTGAAGTCACCAGCATGATCAACAAGGTGGGGATTTCAGTACAAAGCTACCGCGAGCGCACAGGTGAAAAAAGCACCCCGCTGGGCGATGCCACGGCCGTTTTGCGGCACAAGCCGCACGGTGTGGTTGCAGTCTTCGGGCCTTATAACTTTCCGGGTCATTTGCCCAACGGGCACATTGTGCCGGCGTTGTTGGCAGGCAACTGCGTGGTATTTAAACCGAGTGAACTGACCCCGAAAGTCGCTCAACTGACGGTCAAATGCTGGGTCGAAGCCGGACTGCCAGCCGGGGTGTTGAACCTGCTGCAAGGTGCGCGCAAGACCGGTGTGGCGTTGGCGGCTCACGCAGGGATCGACGGGCTGTTCTTTACCGGCTCCAGCAGCACCGGCAACAGCCTGCACCAGCAATTTGCCGGTCGCCCGGACAAAATCCTGGCGCTGGAAATGGGCGGTAACAACCCGCTGGTGGTCGATCAGGTGGCTGATCTGGAAGCTGCCGTTTACACCATCATTCAGTCCGCTTTTATCTCGGCGGGGCAGCGTTGTACCTGTGCGCGTCGATTGCTCGTGCCTCAAGGCGCATGGGGTGACAGCCTGTTGGTACGTCTGGTTGAAGTCAGCAAAAGTATCGAGGTCGGTGCTTTTGACCAGCAACCTGCACCGTTTATGGGCTCGGTCATTTCCCTTTCAGCGGCGCGTGACTTGATGTCCGCGCAGACGCTGTTGATCGACAGTGGCGCCAAGGTTCTGCTGCGCATGACGCAACCCACCCACACCTCAGCCTTGTTGACCCCCGGCATCATCGATGTGACCGAAGTCAGTGAACGTTCTGACGAAGAACTGTTCGGCCCGTTGTTGCAGGTCATTCGTTACGCTGACTTTGATGCAGCGATTGCCGAGGCCAACAACACGGCCTTTGGTTTGGCGGCAGGTCTGTTATCCGACTCAGAAGCACGCTATCAGCGATTCTGGCTGGAAAGCCGGGCAGGCATCGTCAACTGGAACAAGCAACTGACGGGGGCGGCCAGCAGTGCACCCTTTGGTGGCATCGGCGCGTCGGGTAATCACCGCGCGAGCGCGTATTACGCGGCTGACTATTGCGCATACCCGGTGGCGTCGCTTGAAACCGCGACACTGGCACTACCCGCGGCGTTGACGCCCGGCGTGCATTTGTCCTGACAACAACCCTGTAGCCGCCGCTGCCGCAGGCTGCGAATAGGTCTGCGAGGCGCTAAAACGGATTGCTTCGCAACCCTTCGCAGCCTTCGGCGGCGGCTACAAAAACAGTCTTGTAGCGTCTTTTATTACAACAGTTTGCCGGAGCCTCGCTGATGAAGTCCTTTGAAGTCAATTTTGACGGTTTAGTGGGGCCGACCCATAACTATGGCGGCTTGTCGTTTGGCAACGTCGCTTCCCAGAGCAACAGTCAGCAGGCTTCGAACCCCAGGGAAGCCGCGCTGCAAGGTCTGGAAAAGATGAAAGCGCTGATGGACATGGGGTTTGTCCAGGGTGTATTGGCACCGCAAGAAAGACCGGATGTGGCGGCTTTGCGTCGATTGGGTTTTGGTGGTTCTGATGCTCAAGTGATTGAGCGGGCGGCCAAAGAGGCCATGCCCTTGCTGGTGGCCAGTTGCTCGGCATCCAGCATGTGGGTGGCCAATGCGGCGACGGTGAGCCCGAGCGCAGACACGGCCGATGGTCGTGTGCATTTCACGGCGGCCAACTTGAACTGCAAGTTTCACCGCAGCATCGAGCACCCGACTACCAGCCGTGTGCTCGGCGCGATGTTTGCCGACCACGATCATTTTGCCCACCACGCAGCGTTGCCAGCGGTGGCTCAATTTGGCGATGAGGGGGCTGCCAACCACACGCGTTTTTGTCGTGATTATGGTGAGGCAGGCGTTGAGTTTTTTGTGTACGGCCGCAGCGCGTTTGACAGCCGCTACCCGGCGCCACAGAAGTATCCGGCTCGTCAGACACTGGAAGCGTCTCAAGCCGTGGCCCGGCTGCATGGCCTGAGTGAAGAGGGCGTCGTATTTGCTCAGCAAAACCCGGCGGTGATCGACCAGGGCGTGTTTCATAACGACGTGATCGCGGTGGGCAACGGTGAGTTGTTGTTTCATCACCAGGATGCCTTTTTGAATACCGAGCAAACGCTTGCTGAACTGCACGGTAAATTGGCGGCACGTGGCGCGAACTTCCAGTCAATCAGCGTGCCTCGTGATCAGGTCGCGGTTGAGGATGCGGTGCGTTCTTATTTGTTCAACAGTCAGCTACTGACCCGTGCCAACGGCTCAATGTTACTGATTGTTCCCGAAGAGTGCCGTGCCAACCCGCGTGTCTGGCAGTATCTGCAAGGATTGATCGCGTCGGCCGGGCCGATTGCTGAGGTCAAGGTGTTTGACCTCAAGCAGAGCATGCAGAACGGCGGAGGCCCAGCCTGCCTGCGTCTGCGGGTGGCGTTAAATGAAAAGGAACTGGCGGCTGTCAATCCGGGCGTTATCATGACGCCAGCGCTGTATGAAACACTGACTCAGTGGGTGAGCAAGCATTACCGTGACGCCTTGCGCGAAAACGATTTGGCCGACCCGCAGTTGTTGATCGAATGCCGTACGGCACTGGATGAATTAACGAACATCCTTAAACTGGGCTCGGTTTATCCTTTTCAAATTAATTGATCAAACGCGTGCTCGCGGCTTAAGCCGCAGGCATGCGACTTTACTAAAGATGAGAGCGAAATTATGAGCGATTCCCTGCAACTGATTCTTGAAGACACTGACGGCACACAGCTTGAAACCTCATGCACGCGCGTGGCGATCATCTGGCAGGGCAAGGAAGTCTGGATTCAACAAGACGGCCGTGGCCAGTTGCTGATCGGCGTTGACGTAGAAGAAGGTGATGCTGAATACGCCAACCTGCTGCTGCGCCCATTGGCCACTAACCTGGTCAGCCTGCAACTTGAAATGGAACCGGCTGATCCGGGCGATGACGAAGACGGTCATGTACATGGCCCAGACTGCAATCACTGATTAAAGGTGCTCTATGCTCGCTCTCGGCAAGCTGCTTGATCTGACCCTGGCCGGACGTGAACCGGCTGAGAAAACTCAACTGACTGTCGATGGCGTGCGGATGCGCTGGCTGGCCGAGGGGGCCCTTGAAGTACGCCCTCCAGAGGTGCGCGACAACGGTATGGATTTACTGTTGTCGGCCGGCATTCACGGTAACGAAACAGCGCCGATCGAATTGCTCGATCGTCTGTTGCATGACATCGCACGGGGCGTTGTAAAACCCCGCGCCCGTATTCTATTTTTGTTTGGCAACCCGGCAGCCATGCGAACGGGCGGTCGCTTTGTCGAAGAAGACCTCAACCGACTGTTTAACGGTCGCCATGAAAGCAGCAGTGGCTACGAGGCCATGCGCGCTCATGAGCTGGAGCGCTTGGCCACGACCTTTTTCAGTGTGCCGCAACGTACCCGTCTTCATTACGACCTGCACACCGCCATCCGTGGTTCGAAAATCGAGCAATTCGCGCTTTATCCTTATAAACAAGGGCGAACGCATTCTCTGCGCGAACTTGGGCGTTTACGAGCGGCTGGCATGCAGGCGGTGTTGCTGCAAAACAAGCCCTCCATTGTCTTCAGTGCGTTTACCTATGAACAGCTGGACGTTGAGGCGTTCACCCTCGAGCTGGGTAAGGCGAGACCCTTTGGTCAAAATGAGGGGCTGAACTTGCAGTCTCTTGAGCGGCGCTTAACACACATTATTGAAGGCTGCGAACAGCCTGAAGATTCGATTGATGGTCTGGAGCTGTTTCGCGTAGCCCGTGAAGTGATCAAGCACAGCGACAGATTTATTCTGCATTTGCCGCTTCATGTCGAAAATTTTGCTGAATTGCCCAAAGGCTATGTCTTAGCTGAAGACCCGGGCCATCCACGTTGGGTGATTGAAGAAGCGCAGGCTCGAATTATTTTCCCGAACCCCAAAGTGAAGAATGGTTTGCGTGCAGGCATCATTATCGAACCTGAGCGTGCGCCCGTGCTTGTCTGACAGGCTTAATGAAAAAAGGCCAGATTCGCTCTGGCCTTTTTTACAGCGCTTTTAAACGGCGCGTTTTTGCTGAGTGTCCATGCGCTTGATGGCACGGATTTTTTGCAGGGTATCTACGCAGGTTTTCGCGGCTTCCTGACCCTTGTGCACGAAATGGTCAAAGAAAAACTTCTGATGCTCTTCGCCTGCGTGGAAGTGGTGCGGGGTCAGGCTGACCGAAAACACCGGCACTTCGGTTTCCAGCTGCACTTGCATCAGGCCACTGACGACGGACTGGGCAACGAAATCGTGGCGATAGATGCCGCCGTCAACAACCAGAGCAGCGCCGACAATCCCGGCGTAACGACCGGTCTTGGCCAATAGTTTGGCGTGCAGTGGAATTTCAAACGCGCCGCCGACTTCAAAGAAATCGATGTCACTTTCCTGATAGCCCTGCACCAGCATTTCAGCCAGAAAGCCTTTACGGCTCTGGTCGACAATCTCTTTGTGCCAGGAAGCCTGGATAAACGCGACGCGCTCGTTGTGGTGAATTGCTGTGGGTTGCATGTTCAGATTCCTGTTTGTGTGAAAAACAGGGCATATGAATCGAATGGGATTAAAGGGTACGTTCAGACGGGTTGCACTCAGCCATCAGCGTTGTGGCAGCCCGCCTGATTGACGGCCCTTTGGCGCCAATCCCGTTCTCTCTTCATCCGGACTATGACCGTCGGCCCCGGGATCACACCGGGTCTGCTGACCTTGACCTTCCCGTAGCCAGAGCTATCGGATCTGCCAAGCGCTCGCGGGCTATGCGCATTGCGCGCAATTACCGCCGGTGGGGAGTTGCACCCCGCCCTGAGAACGTTGCCGCCAGCCTTTCTGGCGGCGGACATTTTGTATCACATCTGTTTCAAGGATGCATTGATGCTTTTTGCTAATAGCCATCAAAATTCCTGATTGTTTTATCGGGCTTTTCCTAATATGAGTGCTTGAGTGCGCGTAATTGTGTCCGTGGTACCCCTGTCCGAAATGGAATTCTCGATTGGCATCCTGTGCTGATCTCACTTTGCCGAGGCTTGTTCAATGACTGTTATCGATCTTCGTAGTGACACCGTGACCCAACCCAGTGCCGGCATGCGCGACGCCATGGCGAGTGCCCCGCTGGGGGATGATGTGTATGGCGAAGACCCAACGGTGAACAGGCTTGAAGCCGAACTGGCTTCGCGACTGGGATTTGCCAGCGCGTTGTTTGTGCCAACGGGGACCATGAGCAACTTGTTGGCGCTGATGGCCCATTGTGGGCGGGGCGACGAGTACATCGTGGGGCAGCTGGCTCATACCTATAAATATGAAGGCGGTGGGGCGGCGGTACTGGGCTCAATCCAGCCTCAGCCGCTGGAGAACCAGGCGGATGGCAGTCTGGATCTGAATCAAGTGGCGGCGGTCATCAAACCCGACGACTTTCACTTCGCCCGTACGCGCCTGCTGGCGCTAGAAAACACCATGCAGGGCAAGGTGTTGCCCATTGAGTATCTGGCCGCCGCCAGCCGTGTGACCCGTGAACATGGCCTTGCGCTGCATCTGGATGGCGCGCGGTTGTACAACGCGGCTATTAAACTGGGCGTCAATGCCGCCGATATCACCCGCCATTTCGATTCGGTCTCGGTGTGCCTGTCCAAAGGCCTGGGTGCGCCGGTGGGGACGGTGTTGTGCGGCACTGAAGAATTGATCGGCAAAGCACGACGGTTGCGCAAAATGGTTGGCGGTGGCTGGCGTCAAGCTGGCCAGTTAGCCGCGGCGGGGCTGTATGCGCTGGACAACCAGGTCGAAGGTCTGGCGCACGACCATGAAAATGCGCAGTTGCTGGCCGAAGGCTTGCTTGCTGCAGGCTATGAGGTTGAGCCGGTACAGACCAATATGGTCTACGTTCAGATGGGCGACCGGTCGCAAGCCTTGAAGGCCGTGGCTAGCGAACACAGCATCAAGCTGACGGCCGCGCCACGCTTGCGTATGGTGACGCACAGGGATGTCAGTCGCGGACAAATTGAGCGAGTGATCGACGTTTTCACTGAATTTAACCGTCAATGAGTGCGCAGGCCGTCCAATTGCTTGCGCCTATCGTATAAACACGCTGTACCCAAGGCGAAGGGCCGATATAATGCGGCCCTTTGCGAGTCGCATTGTCGTTGGACATGATTGACTTGCCTCTGGCCGCAGCCTCCGTGGAAGAACCTATGAAAAGCGCAGAAATCCGTGAAGCCTTCCTTCGCTTCTTCGAGGAGCAAGGTCACACCCGTGTCCCTTCCAGCTCCTTGGTGCCGAATAACGATCCAACCCTGCTGTTCACTAACGCGGGGATGAACCAGTTCAAGGACTGTTTCCTGGGTCAGGAAAAACGTGCGTACACCCGTGCAACCAGCAGCCAGAAGTGCGTGCGTGCCGGTGGCAAGAACAGCGACCTGGAAAACGTCGGTTACACCGCACGTCACCACACTTTTTTCGAAATGCTCGGCAACTTCAGCTTTGGCGACTATTTCAAGAAAGACGCGATCAACTTCGCCTGGACCTTTCTGACCGGCGTTTTGAAGCTGCCTAAAGACAAACTCTGGGTGACGGTCTACGCCAGCGATGACGAAGCCTATGACATCTGGACCAAAGATGTGGGCGTGCCGCCTGAGCGCATGATCCGTATCGGCGACAACAAGGGCGCTCCGTACGCGTCCGATAACTTCTGGACCATGGGTGATACCGGCCCATGCGGCCCATGCACCGAGATTTTCTACGATCACGGCCCGGAAATCTGGGGTGGCCCACCGGGCTCGCCAGACGAAGACGGCGACCGTTACATCGAAATCTGGAACAACGTCTTCATGCAGTTCAACCGCACCGCCGATGGCGTGTTGCATCCGTTGCCAGCGCCGTCGGTCGACACCGGCATGGGCCTGGAGCGGATCAGTGCGGTGATGCAGCACGTTAACTCCAACTACGACATCGATCTGTTCCAGAGCCTGTTGAAAGCCTCGGCTGAAGCCATTGGTTGCGCCAACGAAGGCCAGGCCTCGCTCAAAGTCGTGGCCGACCATATCCGCTCCTGCAGCTTCCTGATCGCAGATGGCGTGTTGCCGTCCAACGAAGGTCGCGGCTATGTGCTGCGTCGCATCATTCGTCGTGCTTGTCGTCATGGCAACAAATTGGGCGCTACTGGCAACTTCTTCTACAAGATCGTTGCGGCGCTGGTGACCGAGATGGGCGCCAGCTTCCCGGAGCTGGTCCGCGAGCAGGCCAACATCGAGCGCGTGCTTAAAGCCGAAGAAGAGCAATTCTCCAAGACCCTGGAGCAGGGCCTGAAAATCCTAGAGCAGGATCTGGCCGAACTGAAGGGCACGGTTGTGCCGGGCGACGTAGTGTTCAAGCTGTACGACACCTACGGTTTCCCGATGGACCTGACGGCTGACATCGCCCGTGAACGTAACCTGACCGTCGATGAGGCCGGTTTTGAGCGTGAGATGGAAGCTCAACGCGTACGTGCGCGTTCGGCCAGCTCGTTCGGTCTGGACTACAACACCTTGGTCAAAGTGGATGTGCCTACCGAGTTCATCGGTTACACCGCCACACAAGGCTCGGCCAAAGTGATTGCTCTCTATAAAGAAGGCAAATCGGTCGACTTCCTTAATGAAGGCGACGAAGGCGTTGTTGTTCTCGATCAAACCCCGTTCTATGCCGAGTCGGGCGGTCAGGTGGGTGATTGCGGTTACCTGCAAGCTGGCGCGGCACGTTTTGATGTGCGCGACACCACTAAAACCGGTGGCGCATTTCTGCATCACGGCGCTGTCGTAGCGGGTGCCCTGAAGGTCGGTGAAACCGTTGAAACTCAGGTCGATGCTGATGTGCGTCACGCCACGGCGTTGAACCACTCAGCCACTCACTTGCTGCACGCGGCCTTGCGCCAAGTGCTGGGTGAGCACGTTCAGCAGAAAGGTTCGCTGGTTGATAGCCAGCGCCTGCGTTTCGACTTCAGTCACTTCGAGTCCATCAAGCCTGAGCAAATCAAGGCGCTGGAAGACATCGTCAATACCGAGATTCGCAAGAACACACCGGTACAGATGGAAGAAACCGACATCGAAACTGCCAAACAAAAAGGTGCCATGGCACTGTTTGGCGAGAAGTACGGCGACAGCGTTCGCGTACTCAGCATGGGCGGGGATTTCTCGGTTGAGTTGTGCGGCGGTATTCATGCCAGCCGCACCGGCGATATCGGCTTGTTCAAAATCACCAGCGAAAGCGGTGTAGCCTCGGGTATTCGTCGTATTGAGGCGGTGACCGGCGCCGCAGCACTGGCGTATCTGAATGCCGCTGAAGAGCAGCTCAAGGAAGCCGCCAGCCTGATCAAAGGTTCGCGCGAGAACTTGATCGATAAGTTGTCGGCCGTGCTTGAGCGTAATCGCCAGCTGGAAAAGCAACTCGAACAATTGCAGGCCAAGGCCGCAAGCGCGGCCGGCGATGACCTGTCATCGTCTGCGGTAGATGTAAAAGGCGTAAAAGTGTTGGCTGCCCGCCTGGACGGTCAAGACGGCAAGGCGCTGTTGGCGCTGGTTGACCAACTGAAGAACAAACTCGGCCGTGCAGTGATCCTGCTGGGCAGTGTTCATGAAGACAAGGTTGTACTGGTTGCAGGCGTAACCAAAGACCTGACTGGCCAACTCAAAGCCGGTGATTTGATGAAACAGGCCGCTGCGGCAGTGGGCGGGAAGGGCGGTGGTCGTCCTGACATGGCGCAGGGCGGTGGTGTTGATGCCACTGCTCTGGATGCCGCGCTGGCCCTGACTGCGCCATTTGTCGAACAGGGTATCTGAGGTCCAGTACGCGCGGTCGTCTAGTGGCTGCGCGTCGTTTGAATGATAAATGGGCGCCCTTTATGGGCTGAGGCTGCTTTGAAATGGCTTTGATCGTACAAAAATTTGGAGGCACCTCGGTCGGCACTGTCGAGAGAATCGAGCAGGTCGCCGATAAAGTTAAGAAGTTTCGCGAAGCCGGCAATGATCTGGTGATTGTGCTCTCTGCGATGAGTGGTGAGACCAATCGCCTGATCGAACTGGCCAAACAGATCAGCGATCAGCCGATGCCCCGTGAACTGGATGTGATTGTGTCCACGGGCGAGCAGGTGACGATTGGCTTGCTGGCGATGGCGTTGAACAAGCGTGGCGTGCCAGCGGTGTCTTACACCGGCAGCCAGGTGCGTATTCTCACCGACAGTTCGCACACCAAAGCCCGCATCCTGAAGATTGACGATGAAAAGATCCGCACCGACCTCAAGGCCGGTCGCGTGGTGGTGGTGGCTGGCTTCCAGGGTGTCGACGAGCACGGCAGCATCACGACCCTGGGTCGTGGCGGCTCTGACACCACCGGTGTGGCCTTGGCGGCAGCCTTGAAAGCTGACGAGTGCCAGATTTACACCGATGTTGATGGCGTCTACACCACGGACCCGCGGGTTGTGGCCAAGGCTCAGCGTCTGGAAAAGATCACTTTCGAAGAAATGCTCGAAATGGCCAGCCTTGGCTCCAAGGTGTTGCAGATTCGCGCTGTCGAGTTCGCAGGCAAGTACAACGTTCCGCTGCGCGTATTGCACAGCTTCAAAGAGGGGCCGGGCACCCTCATTACTATTGATGAAGAGGAATCCATGGAGCAGCCGATCATTTCTGGCATCGCTTTCAACCGCGACGAAGCCAAGCTGACCATCCGTGGCGTGCCGGATACCCCGGGCGTGGCGTTCAAGATTCTGGGGCCTATCAGCGCGGCGAACATTGAAGTCGACATGATCGTGCAGAACGTTGCGCACGATAACACCACCGACTTCACCTTTACTGTGCACCGCAATGACTACCAGGCGGCTTTTCAGGTGCTTGAAAACACCTCTAAAGAAATTGGCGCGCGTGAAGTGGTGGGTGACACCAACATTGCCAAGGTGTCGATTGTCGGTGTGGGCATGCGCTCTCACGCGGGTGTTGCCAGCCGCATGTTTGAATCGCTGGCTAAAGAGAACATCAACATCCTGATGATCTCCACGTCCGAGATCAAAGTGTCGGTGGTGATCGAAGAAAAGTACCTCGAGCTGGCCGTGCGTTCCCTGCACACCGCTTTTGAACTGGATGCACCGGCCCGTCAGGGCGAGTAAGTGTTACCAAGGGCGTGGTTGATCCACGCCCTTTGTTTTTTTGATCTGCATGAACGCACCCCGTCATGCTGGACAATACTAAGGCGCGGCGGTCTATAGCTCTTTAGCTAGTAGTCCGAAGCCCTTTTTTTTTGCAGACTGATGTCCCTGAATGAATAGCGTGAGGAGAAACGTATGCTGATTTTGACTCGCCGGTGCGCGGAAAGCCTGATCATAGGCGATGGTGAGATTACGGTGACCGTGCTTGGCGTCAAAGGAAACCAAGTGCGTATTGGTGTGAATGCCCCCAAGGAAGTGGCTGTACACCGTGAGGAAATCTACCTGAGGATCAAGAAGGAAAAGGACGAAGAACCAAGTCTTTAATTTTATTTAAGTTTTTAGTTGCATACGGGGAAAAGGCTGGTTATTATACGCCCCGTGTTGCGGAGAGGTGGCCGAGTGGCCGAAGGCGCTCCCCTGCTAAGGGAGTACATCTCAAAAGGGTGTCGGGGGTTCGAATCCCCCCTTCTCCGCCATTATTCATGTAGCACGTTCGAATCTAGCCGGTTTCAGTAAGTTGTTGAAATTATTGAAAAAAAAGCTTGGCAGAGAGATTCAACGGTCTATAATACGCAGCTTCAAATGCACTCGTAGCTCAGCTGGATAGAGTACTCGGCTACGAACCGAGCGGTCACAGGTTCGAATCCTGTCGAGTGCACCATTTAAGAGTTAGTTGCTTCGGTAGTTAACTTTGCTTCAACCAGGGTGGTCTGGTCTAACAAACACAACTTGCACTCGTAGCTCAGCTGGATAGAGTACTCGGCTACGAACCGAGCGGTCACAGGTTCGAATCCTGTCGAGTGCACCAAACACCAAAAAGCCTGCACATTGTGCGGGTTTTTTGCTGTCTGCGATTTGAGAAATATCGCAAGCAGCGTTTGCTCGTGAATTAACCCGGCAGGGCGATGTCGGATAGAGCGCTCAGCCTTGAGCGCTGGCGAGACCTTGGGATGTGCTCTCCCGGGCTGAACGTTCGTCGCAGAGTGAGCTTTCAAGGTAAACACTAAAAACACCCCGCAAGCATCTGTTATCGCCGAGATTTTTAGCGTCTTTAATTTTTAAGCCGTGTATGATTGCGCCCGTCAGCCCCGCCGGGGCTTGTGGAATACCTCCATGGACTTACCCAGTAGTTACTCAGCATCCTGTTTTTCCAATCATGAATTGACTGATTGATCCTTCCGGCGTGCCCTGCTGCTGGGAGTGGAGCTCGCCTATGACCGAAGTTGAAGTAAAGAAAACCCAAGACAGCCTGCAAAGCCGTCTTGCTCAAGTAATTGAGCTGCTCAATCGCCAGCGTGTGGTCGAAGACCTGACTCATCGTCAGGAAGGCCATCACCATGACCGGGTTGAAAACCTGGTCCATCGGCAAAATCTTGTTGAACTCCAGCGCAAGCTGGAAGACCTGCACTCCGCGGACGTTGCCTACATCCTGGAAGCTTTGCCGCTGGACGACCGTTTAACGGTCTGGCAGCTGGTCAAGGCTGACCGTGATGGCGACATCCTGCTTGAAGTCTCTGACTCCGTGCGTGAAACCCTGATCGCCGACATGGACGATCACGAGCTCCTGGCTGCTGCCAAGGAGATGGACGCTGACGAACTCGCTGACCTGGCCCCCGAGCTGCCGCGAGACGTTGTCCATGAGCTGATGGAGACCCTCGATGCGCAGCAGCGTGAGCGTGTTCGCTCCGCACTGTCGTATAACGAGAACCAGGTCGGCGCCTTGATGGACTTCGAGATGGTGACCATCCGCGAGGATGTCAGCCTTGAAGTGGTGTTGCGCTACCTGCGTCGGCTCAAAGAGTTGCCGGGGCATACCGATAAACTGTTTGTGGTCGATTATGACGGCGTGCTCAAGGGCGTGCTGCCGATCAAACGTTTGCTGGTCAATGACCCGGAGAAGCAAGTGGTCGATGTGATGGCCAGCGACCCGGTCAGTTTCCAGCCCGATGAAGACGCCTACGACGCTGCGCAAGCCTTCGAGCGTTATGACTTGATCTCGGCGCCCGTGGTCGACAAGAACGGCAAGCTGATTGGTCGTCTGACCATCGATGAAATGGTCGATCTGATTCGTGAGGAAAGCGAAAGCGAAGTCCTCAATATGGCGGGTTTGCGCGAAGAAGAAGACATTTTCGCGTCAGTCTGGAAGTCCCTGCGTAACCGTTGGGCCTGGTTGGCGGTCAACCTGGTGACGGCGTTTATCGCTTCGCGTGTGATCGGGCTGTTTGAAGGTTCCATTGAAAAACTGGTGGCACTGGCTGCGCTGATGCCCATTGTTGCGGGAATTGGCGGCAACTCCGGTAACCAGACCATCACCATGATCGTGCGGGCCATGGCGCTTGATCAGGTCAACACTGGCAGCACTTCGCGTCTGATGCGCAAAGAGCTGGCCGTGGGCTTGATTAACGGTCTGGTGTGGGGCGGTGTGATTGGCGTAGTGGCCTATATGCTCTACGGCAGTTGGTCGCTGGGGGTGGTGATGACAGCGGCAATGACCCTCAACTTGTTGCTGGCCGCGCTGATGGGTGTACTAATCCCCATGACGCTGGCCAAAATGGGTCGTGACCCGGCAATGGGCGCCAGTGTCATGATTACCGCCATGACGGACAGTGGTGGATTCTTTATCTTCCTGGGGTTGGCCACAATCTTCCTGCTTTAATTCATCACAGGCGCAAATCACGCCCATAAAAAAAGCCAGCTGAGCTGGCTTTTTTTATGGCTGGGCTATCAGGACGCTTTTGAGGCTGCTTCAGCATCGTGAGCGATCAGAGAGACCAGCGCATTTTGTTGACGATGTGAAAGCTGGCGAAAGCGTTGCAGCAATTCGCGTTCATGCAGGGAAAGCTCAGGGCTGTCCAGGCGCATGCTCAGATCATCACCCAGGGATCCTTCCTGAATAAGACTTTGCTCCAGGCGAGCAATGATTTCTGAGTTCATGCTGCGGTGATGTTCGCGAGCCACTTCGGCAATACGCTCGCGCATACCGTCTGGCAGGCTTACGACGAACTTGTCAGCCGTACGGCTTGAGTAAATTGCCTGTTTCAATGGGCGCATTATAGTTAACCGGTTAGTTCAGGGGAGCGGTTCTCGGAATTGGCCGCAGGATGGCACTTATGACCGTCCTTTCGACCAAATGTTCAACCTGAATTGTTAAGAGGCGCGCATCATGCCTCAAATCCGCCACTTCCCTGGCGTCAATTCTGTGACAAATATTGAACCGGATACAGGCTTTATGCCAGTAGCCAGTATCAAAATGTGCGCTGAATTGAGGCATACCGCCACATATTTCTTTAAAAAATATCCGTTCGGATAGATTTGCACGAAACATGTGCTTGAAAGTCAGTAATCGGCCCCTTACCTGTAGACATCAGTGAGGTTGGGCGCAGTTATGCGGGCGGTCAAGCCCCGGAGATCCAAAGCATGTCAGGCAAACTGATTTATTTGATGGGCCCTTCGGGCTCAGGCAAGGACAGCCTGATTGACGCAGCACGGCCTTATCTGGCGCAACGCGGATGTGAGGTCATTCGACGGGTCATCACTCGTTCCCCGGAGGCGGTGGGGGAGGATGCGTTAAGCGTTTCGCCCGAAGCCTTTGAGGCGCTCAAACAAGAAGGGGCGTTTGCCTTGCATTGGCAGGCCAATGGCCTTGAGTACGGTATTCCTGCACAACTCGACGAATGGCTAGGGGCTGGGCGCCATGTGCTGGTCAACGGCTCACGCGGGTATCTAAAGCGTGCGCGAGAGCGTTATCCGGATGTGCTGCCTATCCTGCTGCGAGTCGATACGCCAGTGCTGTATAAGCGACTGATGGCCCGTGGCCGAGAGACTCAGGAAGAAATTCTCGCGCGTCTGGAGCGCAATCATGCGTTCCTTGAATCAACCCATTCGCTGCGTGGCGAGCGTGTGCATTTGCTCGATAACTCAACGTCGCTGTCCAGCGCCGTGCAAAAACTGCTGGCGATCATTGATGAAGGTGTGGCGGCCTCAACGTAATTGCGGATCGAATTTGATCCTGCGCCCAATAATTTGTGCTACCAGCCAGCCCGCAAAAAATATTCCTGCCGCAACCAATGGTGCATCGCCCAACTCACCTTGAGTGAATACATCCAGGGCCAGGCTCAGCAACGCCATCATCAATAATCCCAAAGCAATTTTTGACATGAATTTTCAAGCTCTCTTTAAAATGCCCAGCGTTCACCGGAAGGGTTCTGAGGCGCAGCAGGTGCTTCAGTGACCCGCTGAGGCGTAACGCGAGACGTGTCTGACATAACGGCCAATTGCCCAGCAGGTCGGGCTGGTTTGTCGTAAGTGACCGCCACATCGGTGTTTTGCATGCCAGCAGGCGACACCGGTTGGAAGTGAAAAATCACCAAAACGGCCAGTGCCAAGGCATTCAACAGAATCAGGGTGCTGTTCATGGCTGTCATCTCTGAGTGCATGGACGGAAGACTGTTGTTAGAGCAGTCTTCGTGCCAACTCTTGAAGTGCGATAAAGCCTTAAAATACAGCTAGTTACAGTATGTTTTAGGTGATGATTGATTGCAAATTGCAATGATGGCAAACAGCCGTAGTGCAAAATGCACGACCTCGTGATTTCGGGATTGGGCAGAGGTCAGAAGAGGAGGGCCTGCGCGAGGTACAAGCCTGGCTTAGACTTGTCATGCTAAGGCCCACAGTTAAAAAGCTCAGGGACGACATGACAAACAAAGGCGTGCCCGTTACCATGCACGCCGTTATTTGTCTCAGTAGCTCAATTGGATAGAGCATCCCCCTCCTAAGGGGAAGGTTGCAGGTTCGAACCCCGCCTGGGACACCAAGTTTTCAAAGCCTGTGCGACCATCAATCCGGTGGTCGCTCATCTCGTGCCAGCAGCTTACAAGCCTGAGAGTTTAGCCACGCTTAGCACGAAAATAGTTTGGATGTGTGGTTTGGCCATACTTCCCGCCCAGTTCGTCTATCCCCTTATCCCTCTCCTTCGCTGAAACTGCACCCGCAGCTAGCGTTAAGGCACAGCCTGTAATGCGCAAGGATTGCAGGCAACATCCCGATGAATTCCCAATCCAGACGATCAATCAAGTGGCTGAAAAAAAAGCTGCCGTTTGCTCGCTCAGGAGAAGCCAGTGACCGCATGAGGTACGTATGGAGTCTCCAGGCGTTTGATTTCATCATCGGTCAGCACCAGCTCCAGCGCCGCGATTGCGTCGTCCAGTTGAGATGCCTTGGAGGCTCCGACGATGGGGGCTGATACCCCACGCTTGGCCAGCACCCATGCCAACGCCACTTGCGCCATCGGTAGGCCTCGCTCACCTGCGACCTGCTCTACGACATCAATCACCCGACCGTCTTCAATCTCCGTCGCCTGGTAAAACGACTGCCCGCTGATATCAGTTTTGGTACGTTCAGTCTGCTGGCCATGGGGTCTGGTCAACCTTCCGCGTGCCATCGGACTCCAGGGCATCAACCCAACTCCCTGGTCGAGGCAGAGGGGAATCATTTCCCGCTCCTCTTCTCGGTACACCAAATTCAAATAGTTCTGCATGGACACGAACCTGCTCCATCCGTTGGCCACGGCAATCTGCTGGGCTTTAGCGAATTGCCATGCATACATGGAGGACGCGCCGATGTATCTGACTTTCCCCGCCTTGACGATGTCATGCAGGGCTTCCATCGTTTCTTCGATAGGGGTGTCGTAGTCCCAGCGGTGAATCTGATACAGGTCAATGTAGTCGGTGCCCAGACGGCTCAAACTCGCATCGATACTGGTCATGATTGCCTTACGAGAAAGCCCTTTTTCATTTGGTTTTGTTGATCCTTCCCACATGTTCGCTGGGAAAAATACCTTCGTGGCGATCACGGTTTCTTCTCGACGTGTGAACTCCTTCAGCAATTTGCCAACGATGATTTCCGACGTTCCGGCGGAGTAGCTGTTCGCCGTGTCGAAAAAGTTGATCCCTTGCTCCACTGCATGCTTGATGATGGGCCGACTGGCCTCTTCGCCTAATGTCCATGGATGCGTGCCTGCATCAGGCTCACCAAAGGTCATGCACCCAAGGCACAGTCTCGAGATATCCAGGCCCGTACTGCCAAGTTTCACGTACTTCATACATTCTCCATCAGATCGTTAATTGGTCAGTCACCCGATCTGGCCGAATGCTGCTTGCCCTTACGCTAGCGCAAATCACAGCGACCCTGCGCTTAAGTAACGCAGAACTGTTTTCAGCCGCGCGTTTATTTAAGTCGAGGTCGCAGGTGCTTTGATGCAGAAGGTGCGCTGGCCGCCTTTTTTTCGGTGGAGGTTTACAGTTCGATCACAATCTTTCCGATCTGCGCATTGGATTCCATGTACTGGTGCGCTTCAACAATCTCGCTGAGCGGGAACGTTTTTGAAATCACCGGCTGCAGGGCGCCACTCTCAAGCCCTTTGGTGATGAAGTCCTTGGCGCGGTTCAAACGTTCAGGATCTTGGGTAATCTCAAACAGTTGATAGCCGCGAATGGTCAGATCTTTGCCCAGCAACTCCATGACAGGAACACTCAGGTCGGCAGTTTCAAGCGCTCCGTATTGGAAAAAGATACCTAGGTACGAAAGGGCCCTGAGGATGTTCGCGACCTCAGGGCCGCCAACTGGATCGAACGCCATTCGGGCGCCTTTACCCTCAGTTATACGATTCACTTCGGCAACCAGATCCTGCTCCTGAGTTGCAATGACGTGCGTTGCGCCGGCATCCATAAGTGCCTCGCGTTTTTCACTGGTACGGGTCAACGCCACGGGAACGGCGCCCAACAGATTTGCGATTTGGATGGCCGCCAACCCAACGCTGCTCGATGCCGCACGTATCAATACGGTCTCGCCTTTTTGCAAGTTGCCGATGTCGACCAACGCGCCATAGGCCGTTACGTACTTCATCCATGTCGCGGCCGCCTGAATGGATGTAAGTCCTGCTGGCTGCTTTACCAGCGCATGAACCGGAGCAAGGACGAGCTCTCCATACATGCCGTAATCCGCAAAAGAAAACGCGGGTATGACGTTCACCTCGTCACCTACAGCATATTCCGAGACGCCTTCACCCACCGATTCAACGGTGCCCGCTGCTTCGTATCCGAGGATCGCTGGCATCTGCGGGGTGAACGTGTACTGGCCTAATCTGTACATGGCCTCGGCACGATTCAACCCGAGTGCTTTTACCTTGATGCGGACTTCGCCGGAGGCAGGTGCTCTCACATCCACGTCATCAATTTGTAGGACTTCAGGGCCGCCCATGCGGTGGAAACGAATAACTTTAGACATTGGCAATTCCTGCGATATGGAAAAGCTCAAAACTAATCACTCGTAGCAGATTGAGGAAGACCGCCTGCGGACACAGACTGTTATCCAGAAAATACCAATGGGAATTACGCCAGATGATGGGCAGCCATCAGCGCCTTCAACCATTCAATAAAGACGTCTACTTTGGGGGGCAAAAGTTCGCGATGCGGATACAGGATCGAAACCCGTTTTGCTGGAACCTCAAGCTCGTCGAGCACTTGGACAAGCGAACCATCCTGCAAATGGCTGCGAACAGAAATTTCCAGCCCCTGAAGCAAGCCAAAGCCAGCCAACGCCGAAGCCACAAATGCCTCTGTGTCATTGACGCTGATCCCGGACGCCAACCGCATTCTTTTCACTTGCCCCTCCACCGTAAACAGCCACTCGACAGGGCGCGGGTTGTTGCCTGAAAAGTAATTGACGGCGCGGTGTACTACCAGGTCTGCGAGGGTCCGAGGAGAGCCAAAGCGCTCAAGATAGGAGGGCGCCGCGCATGTCAGCATGGGTAAATAGCCGATACTGCTGGCGATCAAACTGGAGTCTTCGAGCTCCCCCATCCTGACCACGCAATCAACACCTTCACTGAGCATATCGATGGGTTTGTCACTCGCTCCGATGGTGAGCTCAATCCCTGGGTACTGACTTTGAAAGTCCATCAGTGCAGGAATAATCAATAGTTTTGCAAGGCTGACGGGCATGTCTACGCGCAGCTTTCCGATAAGGCGGGCAGGGCGATTACCTAAAGAAGACATGGTCTGCGAAACATCTGCAAGGATCGTTTTGCAGCGCTCATAAAACGCTTCACCCTCAGGCGTTAAATTGATCTGACGCGTTGTCCGGTTGAGCAACCGCGCGCCCAGTTGTTGCTCGAGGAGCTGAATCGTTTTGGATACGGCGGGGCGGTGCAGATGTAGCGCTTGCGCAGCTTTGGTGAAGCTGCCGGTTTCGACGACGCTGACAAAAACCTGCATCGAGTGAAAGATGTCCATCAGATACACCCACGAAAATAGGCGACCAGGTCCACATTGATCTAGCCGTGACAAGGTCGTCAGAGCCCGTATTGTAAGTGCGCAATAAGCAATTTCAATCATCTGGCGGGGCAACGAACTCCGAGGTATCACTTTCACGACCTCCACCGGCAGCAGTCATGATCCGCTTTTGCGCTGATGGCTAAGACACTTCGCTATCGCGAGTGACAAGGCATCCCGCATTAATGAGCAAATCTCATAAGCCCTTGCCGTTTTCCCCGTCTACTCTCTCTCAGCTTCTTGGCCTAACGTTCTTCGACACCGCCGAGGCGTATGGGCCATTCAGTAACGAAGAGTTGTTGGGCGAGGCGCTGCAGCCCATCCGTGATCACGTGGTCATCGCCACCAAATTCGGTTACAACATTAAGCACGCAAAGTCAACATGGCATTGGTCGAGGTGGTGAAGGCCGTGGCTCAGCGTAAAAACGCCACCCCTGCGCAGGTGGCGCTGGCGTGGTTGCTGGCGCAGAAACCGTGGATTGTGCCCATTCCCGGCACCACGAAACTACACCGGCTCGACGAAAATATCGGCGCGGTAGAGCTGCTGTTGACCGGCGATGACCTGAGCTAAATTGAGCAGCAGGTGTCGCGGATTCAGGTGCAGGGCGAGCGTTTGCCACAAGCCGTGTTGAAGATGACTGGGCTCTGAGACTGACCTACAGGAGTGATGTCGATGAAACCGCTAATTGCACCATTGGTAGCGCTGTCGCTGATGGCGGGTCAAGCGTCTGCGGATGAGAACAAAGGCGTGCGTGTCACCCGGGTGGGTTCCCAGCCTTCTGTGCAGGGCGCTGCCGAGTATTTCACGGGCCGCGCACGGGTTGACGGTCTGTTTCAGACCGATGCACCGGCCCGCGTGGGAGGCGGCACTGTCACCTTCGAGCCGGGTGCGCGCACGGCCTGGCGCACTCATCCGCTGGGGCAAATGTTGATCGTCATCGCTGGTGTCGGCTATGTGCAGCAGGAAGGCCAGCCCCGTCAGGAAATTCGCCCCGGCGACACGGTATGGATCGCACCCAACGTGCGCCATTGGCATGGCGCCACGGCCACTACGGGCATGACCCACATCGCTTTGGCCGAAGCGCTGGATGGCAGCACGGTGACATGGGCCGAGCAAGTGTCTGATGACCAATATGCGGGGGGCGTGCAATGAGTACTTTCAATTTAGGTTCTGTCTGGTATCGGACCTCCCACTCGCTGGCGGCGATAGTGGCTGTGTGCCTTGGCCTGGGCGGCGTCACTGGCGCCAATGCTGATGAAAAAGGCTCGGCGCCCACTGCCGCGAATACCCCACCTGCGGCCGACAGCTTGTCGAGCAAGCAGCAGGCCATCGTCCTGATCGCCGCGTTCATGGCTTCCAGCGATATGCCGCGCTTGAATGAGGCCTTGAACCAAGGGCTGGACGCGTGCCTCACCATCAACGAAGCCAAGGAAGTGCTGGTGCAGCTTTACGCCTACACCGGTTTTCCGCGCAGCCTCAATGCACTGGGCGAACTGTTGACGGTGGTTGAGGCGCGCAAGCAGCGCGGTATCGAAGATGCGCCGGGGCATGAGCCCAGCCGTGAAATTCCCACCGGCGAAGCCTTGCGTGAGGCGGGCATTGCCAACCAGACGCGCATCTCCGGTGGCCCCGTCAAAGGGCCGGTGTTCGAATTTGCGCCGGTGATCAATCAGTACCTGCAAACCCACCTGTTCGGCGACATTTTCGAGCGCGACACGCTGGACTGGCAAAGCCGTGAGCTGGCCACCGTTGGCGCATTGGCCGCAACACCGGGCGCTGAGCCGCAACTGCGCTCGCACATGCTGGCCAGCCTGCGAGTCGGTTTGACCCCGGCGCAACTGCGCCAAGTGACGCAGGTGCTCACTGAGCGCGCCGATGAATCCGTCGCTAAACGGGCGAGCGAGGCGCTGGCACAAGCCCTTTCAGCCGCTCAATGAAGACCTGCGGTCTGGCGTTTGTGCCGCAAGACATGGTGGCCCGCGAGCTGGTGGATGGCAGCCTGCTGCGGGTACTGGAAGACTGGTGCCAGCCTTTTGATGGGTACCACCTCTATTACTCCAATCGGCGTGGCCACGGCTCGGCGCTGTGGTTGAGGCGTTGCGCTATCAGTCAGCGCCTTGATCCTGCGCCGACAACGTCCTGATCATGGCTCCTGCGCGGCGCCTTTTGCGTTGCGCTAACTGTTCCTCAGGCAACAGTTGCCTGACAGTCGTTGGCTTTTGCAACAGTCGCGCCACAGACACTTTGCGCTGTAT
This sequence comes from Pseudomonas helleri, assembly GCF_009600315.1. Classification (GTDB taxonomy): domain Bacteria; phylum Pseudomonadota; class Gammaproteobacteria; order Pseudomonadales; family Pseudomonadaceae; genus Aquipseudomonas; species Aquipseudomonas helleri_A. Next base: position 25,971 of record NZ_WIWC01000033.1, read on the forward strand.
CCCCCGTAAACAAGGCACATGGCCACTTGGCACGCTCGCTGCAATGGCTCAGTCATCGTGAGATTGACTATGCCCATAGAAACTCGCCTATTTCTTAATTCAGGTGGGGAGCAAGACCTTGAACCGCGCGCCATTGGCTACTTCAGCAGTATTCCGACATTCATCCTTATTCGCTGTCAGCAGCGCTTTATTAACCTTGGCCCCCTGGGTGTCGGCGGATGATCTGAGCCCAACGGGCGACAAACGCCTGAGCACCGTCACCGTACAGGCGGCCAAACAGACCGAGGTGCAGGCCGCCCAAGCCAAGCTCGATGAAGTCGCTGGCGGCACCAGCCTGGTGACTCAGGCCGAAGTGGAAAAAGGCCGTTCGGCCACCCTTGAAGATACTTTGGCCTATCAGCCGGGTGTCTACGCCCAAGCGGCGGGCGGCAACGACGCGATCAAGATTTCCATTCGCGGCTCCGGCGCTAACACCTCGCCCGGTTATTTTCGTGAAGGCACCAAGTTCCTGTTCGACGGCCTCGCCCTGACCGGCGCGGGTGGCACCCCTTATGAACTGCTGGACACCCAAGGGCTCAATTACACCGAAGTGTTGCGCGGGGCCAATGCCTTTGAATACGGCGCGTTGTCGCTGGGTGGGGCGATCAACTTTGTCACCCAATCCGGGCTTACTGCGCCGGGCAATCGGGTCAAGCTCGAAGGCGGCAGCTTTGGCTGGCAGAAGCAGACCTTGAGCACCGGCGGGGTAGTCGGCGACGGTGACTACTTCGTCAGCGTCGATAACTCACGTCGCGACGGTTATCAGGACTTCACCTTGGCCAAAGCCCAAGGCGTGGTCGGTAACTTCGGCTATCGCTTCAACCCCAAACTGGAAACCCGTCTGATCATTCGCTACCGCGAGGAATATCACGAGAACGCCGGTCTGCTGACCCTGGCACAGTTGAAGAAGGACTCCCGCCAGACCAACATCGCCACCCGCGACACCCGTGGCGACTCGACCAAACCCGGTTCGACGTGGGTGGGCAGCAAAACCACCTACACCTTTGATGACGACGCCACGCTGGAAGCCGGGCTGGTGTACCACAACTACCCGCAGATCCTTAGCCGCAAAAGCACGGTCAACCCCAACTACTGGGATTGGCGCGACATCAACTACTCGCTCAAATACACCCGCAAGGATGAGCTGTTTGGCCTGTCCAGCACCAGCACGGCGGGCTGGAGCAGCACCGAGCATGTGCGCGCCGGGGTGCGCACTTATCAGGGCAGCAAAGACCTCGACATCCTGCAAAAACAGGTCAAGTACGACGGCTCGTTTGACCACGTGTTCAGCCTCGGCAACGACCTGGGCCTGACCGACAACCTGTACCTGGCCACTGGCGTTTCGGCGATTCAGATCAAGCGCGATGTCAACGTGACCTTCAGCGACCGCGCCAACACCAGCGGTTTGCCGAACCACTACGACTATGACGAATGGAAGCTCGCGCCGCGCATTGGCCTGCGCTACTACATCGCCCCGGACGTGCAACTGTTCGGCAACGTCAGCCGCTCCATCGATCCGCCAAGCTCATGGTCCATCTCCGGTTCCGGGATCACCAGCAACTACGCCAAGCCGCTGGTGCCGCAAGCGGCCAACACCGTGGAGTTCGGCATCAAAGGCAAGTCGGGCATCTTCGACGGCAGTCTGGCCTTTTATAAATCGTGGATCAAAAACGAACTGCTGAGCGTCGAAGTGCTACCGGCCACGACCACTTCAGCGGCGGTGGTCTCCACCTCCAACGCCACGCCGACCATCCATCAGGGCATCGAAGCCGGTTTGAGCACGCGACTGTGGGAGGGCAGCAACGGCGACACCCTGACCTGGCGTCAGGCGTACACCCTCAACGACTTCCATTACGAGAACGACCCGCTGTTCAACAAGAACGAACTGCCCGGCTTGCCCAAGCACGTGTATCAGGGCGAGTTGCAATACCAGTTCGCCAGCGGCTTGTACGCCGGGGTCAACGTGCGCTCGGTGTCGAGCACGGCTGTCGATTACGCCAACACCTTCTACGCCCCGTCTTACACCTTGTGGGGTGCGCGGCTGGGTTACGACGATCCGGGCAAAACCTGGCAGGTGTACCTGGACCTGAAAAACCTCACCGACAAGGACTACGTCACCGCCGTGTCGCCGGTCTACAACGCGCAGGGCAAGGACGTTGCCGCGTTGTATCCGGGTGACGGGTTTGGGGCGTTTACCGGCATCACCTACAACTTCTAGGCCCATGCAGCCCGCGTCGCCATGCAGCGGCGCGAGCGGAGGACGCACATGACCTTGATCACACGGATCGCTCGTCTCGCCGTATTCGTCTGCGCTCTGGGGCTGGGCGCCTGCAAACCGGCCCCCGAGGCGCCCCATGCCCGCGTGGCCAACGCCCAAAGCAGCAGCGACGCGCCCGACGATTATCGCGAACTCAGCCCCGGCAAACCGGGCGGAACGTTGCGGGTCTCGACCTCGTCCGACACCACCACCCTGGACCTGCACTCGATTTCACACGGCAACAGCCAATGGCTGGGGCGCATTCTGTTTGACTGTCTGGTGTATCAGGACGAGCAGGGCACTCTCTCGCCCTGGCTGGCCAAGTCCTGGGACATCTCGGCGGACGGCAAGACCTATACCTTCCATTTGCGCGACGACGTGACCTTCAGCGACGGTGAAAAATTCAACGCCCACGCCGTGCAGGTCAACCTTGAACACATGCGCGACCCGGCGACCAAATCGCCGTTGGCGGCGGCCTACATCGCGCCGTATGTGGACGGCCGGATCGTCGATGAGTACACCTTTGAAGCGCACCTGCGCGAACCCTATTCACCGTTTCTGGACGTGCTGGCGCAGTCGTATCTGAGCATGCTGTCGCCGCGCCAGATTCTCCATGCGCCCAAATCCATCGCCGAACACGCCATCGGTACGGGGCCGTTTGTACTGGAAAGCTACACCCGCGATCAGGGCCTCACCTTCGTCAAACGCAAGGGCTATCACTGGGCGCCGGCGGTCACCCGGCATCAGGGTGAAGCCTACCTCGACCGTCTGGAGGTGAGCATCATTCCCGAGCCGATGATTCGCTTCAGCGCGCTGGAATCGGGGCAGTCGGATTTCACCGTCGACGCACCGACGCAAAACGCTCAGGCCATGCGCAGCAACCCGAATTTGCAGTTGCACACGCGTATTCGCAAGGGCAATCCGTTTCGCAGCCTGACCTACAACGTCGATAAATTTCCGTTTCAGGACGTGGTGGTGCGCCGCGCGGTGGCCAAGGCCATTGATCGCGACGGGCTGGCGTGGATCACCGGCTTTGGCGAGTACCAGCCCAAGGGCGATTTTCTGGCCGCCAACACCCGTTACTACGACCCGCAGTTCAAGGACGTACTCGCTTATGACGTGGCCGAGGCCAACCGCTTGCTCGACAGCGCCGGTTGGCAGCAACGTGACGCCCAGGGCTATCGGGTCAAGGACGGCCAGCGACTGGCGGCGCAACTGGCGACCTATGAATCCGGGGCGTACCCCAGCAGCGTGGCCGTGGCGATTCAAGCTGATCTGAAAAAAGTCGGCTTTGAACTGAGCATCGACATGCTGCCGCTGGCGCAACTCACCGAACGGCGTTACGCCGGTAACTTCCAGTTGTTGGGCGGTGGTTATTGGCACACCAACACCCCGGACGGGCTGTACATCCTTTATCACAGCCACGCGATCAGCACGCCGACCTTTATCGGCCAGAACGTCGGTGGTTTTCGTGACGCCACGCTGGATGAGGCGTTAACGGCGGCGCGTCAATCCACCGATCCGGTGGAGCTGACCCGCCTGTACCGCATCGCCCAACAGCAACTGGTGAACAACGTCCCGGCGGTGCCGGTGTTCGAGAGCTATGTGCTGGTGGCCTACCGCAATGCGGTCAAGGGTTTGATCTACGACACCTCGCACAACACCCCGGTGTTCACCACCGTCTGGCTCGATCAGGAGGCCCAATGAATCCTTTGCGCTTGATACTGCGTCGCCTGTTGTCGGGCATCGGTGTGCTGTGGGGCGCAGCGACCCTGACCTTTCTGGCCATCAACCTCAGCGCGGGCGACCCGGCACTGGCCATACTCGGCGGGCCCGGTGCGCTGCCCACCACAGAACTGATCGCCAGGGTACGCGCTGAATACGGCCTGGACCAACCTTTGATCGTGCAATACGGCCATTACCTGGGGCGACTGGCTCAAGGCGATCTGGGCGACTCATATCGGCTCGGGGTTCCGGTCGGCAAGGTGATCGCCGGTCAACTGGGCGCCACGTTGCAGTTGTCCCTCAGCGCCGCAGCACTGGCGGTGCTGCTCGCCTTGCTGGTGGCGGTGCTCAGCGCCAATCGCGCGCCGTGGATTCGCTCGCTGGTGTCGGGCATCGAGCTGGTGCTGTCTTCGGCGCCCTCGTTCGTGATCGGGCTGGGCCTGTTGTTGGTGTTTGCCTTCGGCTGGCACCTGTTGCCGCCGTCCGGCTCGAAAGGCTGGCAGGCGTTGATTTTGCCCAGCGTGGCGCTGGCCTTGCCGGTGGCGGCGGTGCTTAGCCAAGTGTTGCGCCAGACCCTTGAAGACACCCTCGAACAGCCCTTTATCGCCATGGCCCGCGCCCGTGGCCTGTCCGAAACCGGGGTGCGCCTCAAACACGCCTTGCGTCATGCGCTGGTGCCGTTGGTGACGCTGTCCGGGTTTGTGTTTGCCAGCTTGCTGGGCGGGGCCGTGGTGATCGAGTTGTTGTTTTCCCGGCAAGGCATCGGCCGCCTGATGCTCGACTCCGCCGTATCCAAGGATGTACCGCTGCTGCTGGGGATTACCTTGCTGGCGGCAGCCATTTACGTGGTCGTGAACTTTCTCGTCGACCTGATCAATCACTGGGTGGACCCGCGTACCAACGCCGTGTGAGGCCATTCCCAAGCAAGGACCTGCCATGACTCAAGCCACTTCCTATCGCGCGCTGCAGGCGCGTTTCCAACCACTGTTCGAGCAGATCGGCGCCGGCGCCGTCGAGCGTGAACAGCACCGCGAACTGGCGTTCGAGGCCGTCAACTTATTGCGTGGCGCCGGTTTCAGCGCGCTGCGTGTGCCCCAGCTCCACGGCGGCGCGGGCATCAGCCTGCCGGTGCTGTTTGCCCTGTTGATCGACCTGGCCGAAGCCGATTCCAACCTGCCGCAGATCCTGCGGGCGCATTTCGGTTTTGTCGAAGGGCGCTTGTCCAGTCGCGATGCGGCTTCACAGGATTACTGGTTCGCCAAAGTGGCGGCCGGGCAATTGTGGGGCGCGGCCATGGCCGAACGCAGCGACAGCAGCACCAACTCGGTCAGCCTGCACACGGCTGAAAACGGCTGGCGCTTGAACGGCGAAAAGTATTACTGCACCGGCACGATCTACGCCGACTGGGTCGCTGCCGTGGCCATGCACGACAGTGATTTTGTCAGTGTGGTGGTCGCGGTAGACGCCCCCGGTGTGACCCGCGAAGACGACTGGGACGGTTTCGGCCAGCGCCTGAGCGGCAGCGGCACCACCCGTTTTGACAACGTAGAAGTGCCGCCCACCCACGTACTGCGCCGTTTCAAACCGGGCGAGCTGCGCGCCGAGTCGTACCTTTCCTCCTTCTACCAACTGTTTCACCTCGCCACGCTGGCCGGTATCGCCCGCGCGGCCTTGCGCGATGCCACCGCCTTTGTGCAGGGGCGCACCCGCGCCTTCGGTGTGCCGGGGCAGTCCAGCCCCAAGGATGACCCGCTGGTGCAACGGGTGATCGGTCGCCTGTCGAGCTTGGCCTACGCCAGCGAAACCCTGGTGCTGGCCACCGCCCACGTGCTTGAACGCGTGCATCAGGCCGAGCTGACGGACAGCGCCGAAGACGCTGATTACGTCGACGCTGACATCCGCACGTTTCAGGCTCAGCAAGTGGTGCTTGAACAGGTGCTCGAAGCCACCACGCTGCTGTTTGAAGTGGGCGGCGCCTCGGCCACCAGTCAGGCGCGGCGCCTTGATCGGCACTGGCGCAACGCGCGCACCCTGGCCTCGCACAACCCGGCGATCTACCGCGAGCGGGCGCTGGGCAATTACTACCTCAACGGAATCAGCCCCGGTGCTGCGTGGCGTGCTCTGCACGAACAGGCTGGCGCCGATGGTGCCACCCGCGACGAAGCCAGTGCGGTTTGACCCCCTTCAACAGGAGCCACTGACATGAGTCAGTCCGTCCATCCAACGGCCCAGCCGGGCCTGATCGAAGCCCAACCGCTGTTCGCCGCCCGCAGGCTGCATTTGCGGCGTTGGTCAGTGCGCCCGGGGTTGCTGCTGGCCGGGCTGTTCGTGTTGCTGCTGGTGATTGCCGCATTCCAGCCGGGTTGGCTGGTAAGCGCTGATCCGCTGGAGGCCAGCGCCCGTCAGGCCTTTCGTGCGCCGGACAGCGTGTATTGGCTGGGCACGGATGAAAACGGTCGCGACATCCTCACCCGGCTGGTGTACGCCGTGCGCCCGTCATTGATGATGGGCGTGTCCGCCACGGCCATCGGCCTGTTGATTGGCACCCTGTTCGGTCTGGCGGCGGGGCTGGGGCCGCGCTGGCTGGACGGCGCGGTGATGCGTGTGGTCGACGTCTTGCTGGCTTTTCCTGACCTGCTGCTGGCGCTGGTGATCATCACCTTTTTCGGTCAGGGCCAGCTCAACCTCATCCTCGCCGTGGGCATCGCCAGTGTGCCGCGCTACGCCCGGTTGGTGCGTGCGCAAACCCTGGTGGTGCGCGGTGCCGGTTATGTCGAAGCGGCGACGACGCTGGGCCTGAGTCGGCCCGCCGTGATCGTGCGGCACATCCTGCCCAATGCGATCAAACCGATCCTGATCCTGGCCACCATCGGCATTGGCGGCAACATCGTCAACGGCGCCGCGTTGAGCTTTCTGGGTTTTGGCGCGCCGCCGCCCGCGCCGGAGTGGGGCGGGATGCTCGCCATGGGCCGCAACTATCTGGCCAATGCGTGGTGGCTGGTGGCGTGGCCTGCGTTGGCAATCACCCTGACCGTGGTTTCAATCAGCGTCATCGGCCGCGAATTGCTGCGCCGCAGCGAAGGAAAACATCCATGAACAACGCCCCCCTGATCGACGTACAAGACCTGCACGTCCGCTTCGGCGCCCATGCCGTGCCGACCCTCAAAGGCATCAGCTTTCAGCTATATCAAGGTGAATGCCTGGCGCTGGTGGGCGAGTCCGGCTCTGGCAAAAGCGTCACCTCGCGCACCCTCGCCGGGCTGACCGGTGCCCGCGCCGTGGTGCAGGCCCGCAGGCTTGAATTTGCCGGCCACGACCTGCGCCACTTCGACGAACGCACCTGGCGCAGCGTGCGCGGCGCGCAGATTGGCTTCGTGATGCAAGACGCGCTGGGCTCGCTTGATCCGCTACGCCCGGTGGGCAAGGAAATAGCCGAGCCGCTGCACCTGCACACCCACCTGAACCGGGCGCAGCGAGAGACCAAAGTGATTGAACTGTTGCGTGCGGTGGGGGTTCCCGAACCCGAACTGCGGGCCCGTCAGTACCCGCATCAACTCTCGGGTGGCTTGCGTCAACGGGCGTTGATTGCCTCAGCGATTGCCTGCAACCCGCGCTTGCTGATTGCCGACGAACCGACCACCGCCCTCGACACCACCGTGCAAGCGCAAGTGCTAGCCTTGCTTGAATCCCTGCGCGGCGACCGCACCGCGATGCTGATCGTCAGTCATGATTTGGCCGTGGTCTCGCGCTTGGCCAATCGCGTGGCGGTCATGCACAACGGCGTCATAGTCGAGCAAGGCAGCGTCGACCAAGTGCTACACGACCCGCAGCATCCCTACACCCAATATCTATTGAGCGCGGGCCGGGCGGTGCACTTTCGCCGCACACCGGGCAAGGCGCGTGCTCCGTTGGCGATCGTAGCGGCGCAGCAAGAGCCGCCGTTGCTGAGCGTGAGCAAACTCAGCAAAACCTTCAAAGGCCCGGACGGGCAACTGCGCACCGTGGTCAATCAGGTTTCATTGCAACTGCGCCGTGGCAAGACCTTGGGCATTGTTGGCGAATCCGGCTCGGGCAAGACCACCTTGACCCGCATGATTCTGGGCCTGGAAACCCCCGACAGCGGCGACATCCAGATCAAGGGCCAGTCATGGCTGAGCCTGTCAGACGCTGAGAAACGGCAATTACGGCGCAGCATCCAAGTTGTCTTTCAGGACCCGCTCAGCTCCTTCGACCCGCGCTACAGCGTGCGCCGGGTGTTGTTTGAAGCGTTACAGGTCGCCGGGCAAAAACGCCGCGAATGGCAACACCGGGCAGAAGAACTGCTGCGTCTGGTGCACCTCAGTGCTGACCTGCTGGAGCGCCGTCCCATCGAGCTGTCGGGCGGCCAGCGCCAGCGTATTGCGATAGCCCGCGCATTGGCGGCGGGGCCGCAGATACTGGTGTGCGACGAGCCGGTGTCGGCGCTGGACGTGTCGGTGCAAGCGCAAATACTGGAACTGCTGGACGACCTCAAACGGCGGCTGGGGCTGGCGTGTTTATTCATATCCCACGATCTGGGCGTGGTCAACCATGTGAGTGATGAAGTGTTGGTGATGAAAGACGGCGTGGCGGTGGAGAGTGGTGCCGTGCGGGAGGTGTTTGACCATCCGCAACATCCATACACGATGGCATTGCTGGAAGCGATTCCGCATCTGGAAAGTGGACGGCGGATGGCCTTTGATTTTCTCAAATTGGCGATCTAATACCGCTTCGCCTGGCTTTTTGGTGACTTTTGGGTGTTTCGACATTCGGCTGTTTGCCAAAAATTACTTGCTGTACAGCGAAACCTTTACAAAGTCGTAATCCATCGAATGGATATATACACAGTCCAAATCGAACCTTTCCCTCACCCCAACCCTCTCCCTATTTAGAGTGTGAACTTATCCCATATAGGTGAGGGGAGAGGGGGCTTGTTCATTGTCGGCATTAAACATGCGTTCACCCATTCGTCCGATAAAAAATACACTTTAAAACTTTCTGAACAGCCAAGTATCGGATTAATACGAGCCCTGGAGTTCGTGAACGTTAACCACAGGAAGGTATACGAAATGACGACTAGCGGTAATAAATCAGACCATTCTTCGGATAAAGCCACGGATAAAAAAGGCGCCCATTCGGACGATAAAAAAACCACCCACGGTGCCCACGATAAAGACAAGGCGCACGATACCGGGAAAAAGACCGATGACAAAAGTCATACGGGCAAGAAGTAAAGTGTGAGAGAAAAATAACCCCGGCTCCGGCCGGGGTTATTTAGGTCAGTTTCAAATCTATATATAAAAATAATAAATAGACCGTCCTGATAACTGGCGAATTGCAAGGCCCATAAGTTCGTCGATCGTTTATTTAACCTGCCAATGATAAAAGCCCTGCGCCAGCCCACTTTTTGGGCGCTAAACCAGCACCCCGCGCATCGCCAGATTCTTCATCAACGCCCCCACCCCAAACGCCCATGGCGGCGCCTGATCGCTGCCCGTCACGCGGTTGTGCAGGGCGCCCAATGTCGGCGATGAAATACTCACCATATCATCAGCTTTGTGAGTGAACCCTTGGCCCGGCTGGTCACGGTCTTCAGTGGGAGCAAACAGGGTGCCAAGAAACAGCACAAACCCATCCGGGTACTGGTGATTTTCATTGAGGGTCTGCTGCGCCAGGTCCGCCGGGTCGCGGCTGATCTGGTTCATCGAGCTTTTGCCGTTCAGTACATAGCCATCCACGCCCTCGACCCGTAAGGTCACTTCGCATTCACGCACATGGTCGAGGCTGAAGTGTTCATCGAACAGGCGAATAAACGGCCCCAGCGCGCAGGACGCGTTGTTGTCCTTGGCTTTGCTCAGCAGCAGGGCGCTGCGCCCTTCGAAGTCGCGCAGGTTGACGTCATTGCCCAGCGTCGCGCCGTGGATGCGCCCTTGGCTGTCCACCGCCAATACCACTTCAGGCTCGGGGTTGTTCCAGCTTGAGCCGGGGTGAACGCCAATCGCGTTGCCGCTGCCCACGGCGGCGAGGATCGGTGCTTTGGTGAAGATCTCCGCGTCGGGGCCAATGCCGACTTCGAGGTATTGCGACCACATATTCTGTTCGATCAGCACCTGTTTGAGGCGCATGGCTTCGGGCGAGCCTGGGCGTAGATCGCGCAGGTTGTCGCCAATCACGTCCTGCACCAGTGCGCGTATTTCCTGCGCGCGCAGGGCATCGCCGCCCGCTTTTTCTTCAATGACCCGTTCGATCATGCTGGCGGCAAAGGTCACGCCCGCGGCCTTGATGACGTGCAGGTCGGCGGGGGCCAGCAGATAAGGTTGGCTGAGGTCGCGCTGTTCGCCACTGTTGGCCAGCAGGGCATGAATTGAACCCAGTGAAGTGCCGCGGATTTCACGCACGGCTTGCAGCGGGTTGTCGCTGTCGAGCAACAGGCTGAGGGTGGCGAATTGGGCGGTGCAATCAATCACCTCGGCGTCACGAATCACCACCACGGCCGGGCCGCCACGCGCACCCGGCAGCCAGACGCGGCCCACCAGCGTGGCGCGTTGCCAGTCGTGGGGCAGGGAGTTTTCAGCATTCAGGTTCAGCGTTTGCATAGAGCCATCCTTATATCTATTCACGTGTAGCCGCTGACGAGGTACGAGGCTGCGATGGGCGGCGAAGCGGCCCCGGCCAGCGGCGCCTCAATGGCTTAGTGAGAATGCCGGGGCGGGCCGTTTTCCGGGATCACGCGCCAGTACAGGGTCGCCGGTTCCAGGCAGCCGCCGGTGGACAATTGCCCCACCAGTTGGCGATACAGTTCCTGCCACGGAGTTTGCGACGGCGCCAACGGCGGCAGCGGTTCCTGCCGGCGTTCATTGAGCACGCTGTCATCCACCAGCAAGTTGACGCTGCGCGCATTGAGGTCCACCCGCAGGCGGTCGCCGGTGCGCAGCAAGGACAGCCCGCCGCCCACGGCCGATTCCGGGGACATGTTGAGGATCGACGGACTGGCCGAGGTACCGCTTTGGCGACCGTCGCCCATGCACGGCAGCGAGTCGATGCCGGCTTTGATCATCGTCGAAGGCGGGGTCATGTTGACCACTTCACCGCTGCCGGGGAAACCCACCGTGCCGCAGCCACGAATCACCAGAATGCAGCGCTCGTCGATGTCCAGTGCCGGGTCGTTAATGCGCGCCTGATAATCCTCCGGCCCTTCAAACACAATCGCCCGCGCTTCGAAGCTGTTGGGTTGCAGCGGGTCGCTGAGGTAGGTGCTGCGGAAGGCTTCGCCCACCACCGACATTTTCATGATGGCACTGTCGAAGAAGTTGCCGCTGAGCACGATAAACCCGGCGCGGTGCATCAGCGGGTCTTCAAATGGACGGATCACGTCGCGGTCGCCGGTCACGCAGTCGGCCACCACCTCACCGATGCTGCGACCACTCACGGTGCGGCAGTCGCGGTGCAGCAGGCCGACTTTGTCCAGCTCGTGCATAACGGCAGGTACGCCGCCTGCACGGTGAAAGCTTTCGCCCAGGTATTCCCCGGCTGGCATGCAGTTGACCAGCAAGGGCACGTCTTCACCAACGCGCTGCCAATCTTCCAGCGACAGGTCGATGCCGCTGTGCCGGGCAATGGCGATCAGGTGTGGCGGGCAGTTGGTTGAAGCGCCCAACGCCGAGGCCACGGCAATAGCGTTTTCAAACGCGGCGTGGGTCATGATCTGCGAGGGGCGTACGTCTTCGCGCACCAGATCGACAATCCGCATGCCGGTGGCGTAGGCCATTTGCCCGCGCTCGCGGTACGGCGCCGGGATGCTGGCGCAGCCGGGCAGCGACATGCCCAGCGCTTCGGCCAGCGCGTTCATCGACAGCGCGGTGCCCATGGTGTTGCAGTGACCCACTGACGGCGAGGATGCGGTGGTCAGGGTCATAAACCCTTCGTAATCGATTTCGCCAGCGCTGAGCAGGTTGCGTGCATGCCACAGCACGGTGCCGGAGCCGATGCGTTGACCTTTGTGCCAACCGTCGAGCATCGGCCCGCCGGACAGCACGATGGACGGCAAATCGGTGGTGGCCGCTGCCATCAAACAGGCCGGGGTGGTTTTGTCGCAGCCGGTGGTCAGCACCACGCCGTCCAGCGGGTAACCGTGCAGCACTTCCACCAGCCCCAGGTAGGCGAGGTTGCGGTCCAGCGCCGCAGTGGGGCGACGCGATTGCTCGGCAATCGGGTGCACCGGAAATTCCATCGGGATGCCGCCCGCGTCGCGAATGCCGTCCTTGACCCGTTTGGCCAGCTCGATGTGATGGCGGTTGCAGGGCGTCAGGTCGCTTCCGGTTTGGGCGATACCGATAATCGGCCGTCCGGATTGCAGTTCGGCGCGGGTCAGGCCCTGATTCATGTAGCGCTCCACGTACAGCGCGGTGAGGTCGGCGTGGCTCGGGTCGTCAAACCACAGCTGGCTGCGCAGGCGGCGTGGGGTTGAATCGGTCATGGCAGGCTCCAGCAGATTATTCGGGTAATGGGTTGTTGCGGCGCAGTTGACGGATCAGCCCCGCGTGATCGAGTTCGCCGTCACCGGCCTCGACCATTGCGGCAAACAGGCTGTCGACCAGACTGCCCACCGGCAGCGACAGGCCAAGCGTCTGCGCATGGGCGAGGGCGGTGCGGGTGTCCTTGAGCTGCCACTTGGCCGGGCCGCCGGGGGTGAAGTCGTTGTTGAGCATGCGTTGGCCGTGCTGGCGCCAGATCGGCGAATCGACAAAGCCACCCAGCAACGCTTCGTGGACTTTTGACGGGTCGGCGCCGCCACGCTCGGCCAACAGCAGACCTTCAGCGACGGTGGCGATGGTGCTGGCGACAATCAGTTGGTTGACCAGCTTGGCCAGTTCGCCAGTGCCCGCCGGTCCGACATGCACCGGTCGGCCCAAGGCACTGAGCACCTCGCGGCCTTGCTCGAAGGCTGCGGTTTCACCGCCGACCATGATCGCCAGCGTCGCTTCCCGCGCCCCGCGTTCGCCCCCCGACACCGGGGCGTCGAGGTAGCGCAGGCCGCGCTCGGCGCACAAGCGCGCCTGTTCAACGGCGGTCTCGACGGGGATTGAACTCATCACGATCACTAGCGCACCCGGCGCCAGTGCACGGGTGGCGCCGTCTTCGCCAAACAACACGGCGTCACAGGTGGGGCCGTCGCTGAGCATACAGATCAGCACCTGAGCGCCGTCTGCGGCCTGCACTGGGCTGCTCGCGATGTCGGCGCCGTGGGCTGAGAGTGCCTGGGCTTTGGACGTTGAACGGTTCCACGCCCGCACCGGAAAACCGGCATTCAACAGGTTGCGGGCCATGGGCAAGCCCATGATTCCGGTGCCGATAAAGGCGATGGTGGGCAGGGTCATGCTTTGCCTCCTGCGGCAACAATAGGGGTAAGTGAGGGGTCAATCAGTGAGACTTTATTGCGAGGCATCAGCACCATGCCTAACCCGCCCATGCCGACCAGTGCCGCAATCACCAGAAAGCCCGGTGTGTAGCTGCCAGTGACGTTGAACAGGAAACCGGTCAGGTACGGGCCTACAAATCCGCTGAGGTTGCCGATGGAGTTGATCAGGCCAATCCCCACCGCTGCGCCAACGCCGGTCAGCACTTGGCCGGGTACGGCCCAAAACACGTTGATGGCGCTGTAAACACCCATCGCCAGAAAGATAAAACCGAGCACGATGATCCACGGCTGGTTGATCAACAGTGCCAGCGCAATGGCGACTGCGGCCAGCATGGCGGCGCCGCCCGCGTGCCAGTGACGTTCTTGCAGGCGATCAGAGCGACGGCTCCACCAAATCATCGCCACGGCGGCCACCGCGTAAGGCACGGCGGTGATCAGACCGTTTTGCATCAGGCCGATTTCCAGCCCGAACGACTCACGGAACGACGCCAGCACGGTGGGCATAAAGAAGTTCATCGCGTTGGAGCCGGAGGTGATGCCGAAATACACCAGCGCCAGCATCCACACCTGCCGGTTGGACAGTGCTTTGCGGATCATCTGCCCTTTGGTCGGCTGCACGCCCACCACCAGCGGCTTGCTGCGTTCTTCCTGTTCGAGGGTGTTAATCAGCCAATTGCGTTGTTCATCGGTCAGCCAGTGCGCATCGGCGGGGCGGTCAGTGAGGTAGAAGTAGCAAACCACACCGAGAATCACCGCAGGCACGGCTTCGACGATGTACATCAGGCGCCAGCCGACAAAGCCCCACGCGTCGCCCAGCTCCATCAGGCCCACCGACAATGGCGCACCGACGATTTGAGCGATGGGCACGCCGAGGTAAAAGGACGCGATCATGCGCGCGCGGTAGCGGCTCGGGAACCACAGCGACAACAGGTAGATGACCCCCGGAAAGAACCCGGCTTCGGCGATGCCCAGCAGCACGCGCAGTGAGATGAAATGCACCGGCGTCTGCAAAAAGCCCATCGCGCCGGCGATGATGCCCCAGGTCACCATGATTCGGGCGATCCACACGCGGGCGCCGTAGCGGTGCAGCAGAATGTTGCTGGGCACCTCGAACATGAAATAGCCGAGGAAGAAAATCCCGGCACCCAGGCCATAAATGGTCTGGCTGATGCCGATGTCAGCGTTCATGCGCAGGGCGGCGAACCCGACGTTGTTACGGTCCAGAAAAGCGACGACGAACAGCAAGACCAGAAAGGGGATCAGGCGTTTAGTCACACGCTTGATGGTTTGTTGTTCGATGTCCGAGACATCCGTGAGCGGGATAGTCATGTCGCACGACCTCAGTTTTTTATTGTTGTGTAATCGCTTCAAATACTGCTCGTAGCAGCTGAGGAGCGCAGCGAGGCTGCGTCCGACTGCGAAGCAGTCGCTAAACCATTCACCTGCCGAGTGTCAGTAAAACCGGGTTCCTGCAATCTACGGCCGCTTCGCAACCGGACGCAGCCTCGCTGCGCTCCTCAGCTGCTACGGGTCGGGGCGGTGTCCTCAATATGGGCGCGCACGATGGCGTCGAAATCCGGGTCGGCGGTGAAACCCAGCGCGCGGGCGCGGGGTGCTTCAACGCGGCTCGGCCAGCTCTCAACGATGCGCTGGATGGTTGCGTCCGGCTCCCAGCGAATCAACTTGACCGCCTCATCACCCGCCACCCGTTGCAGCGCCGAGACCATGTCGGCCACGGTGGTGGTTACCCCCGGCAGCGGCAGGATGCGCTGATTGCCCAAGGTCTGCGGTGACAGGGTCATGCCCAGCAACATCGATTCAATGATGCGTCGCGGTGAGGTGAGGTACACCTGCGTGTCCGGGCGCACCGGGCACACAGCCGGCAAGCCCACCAGCGGTTCGCGGATGATCGAGCTGAAGAAGGTCGACGCCGCTTTGTTCGGCTTGCCGGGGCGTACTGCTACCGTTGGCAGACGCAGCACGCGACCGTCGACAAACCCTTTACGCGCATAGTCTGCGACCAGCAATTCGCCCACGGCTTTTTGCATGCCGTATGACGATTGCGGGGTGAGGGCGGTGTCGTCGTTGACCACATCCGGCAATGTGCCGCCAAACACGGCAAAGCCGCTGGCGTAGACAAAACGCGGCGCATTGCCTTGTTTGCGCAGGGTTTCGAGCAAGAGCATCAGGCCGTGCAGGTTGACCTGCATGCCTAGATCAAAATCCGCTTCGGCGGCCGAACTGACCACCGCTGCCAGATGCCAGACCACGTCCACACCATCGGTGACCCGGGCAATGACGTCAGGGTCAGCCACATCGCCGGTGACCAGCTCAATGCGCGGATCGCTGGGCAGGTCTTCCCCGGCAAAGGTGTCGAACAGCACGATGCGTTCAATCGGGCGGGGTGCCTGCCCCTCGAAGGTCAGGGTGTTCTCGTCCAGCAGGCGCTGGGCCAGTTGCTTGCCGATAAAGCCGGTGCCGCCTGTGATCAGAATGCGCATGAGGTGCTCCTGTTTCTTATCGTTATGGGGTTGCGGTGTTGCTTCAGTCAGCCTGCACCGTACGTTGGCGCTGCTCACCCAGGCCTTCAATGCCCAGACGCATGACTTGGCCAGCACGCAGGAACACGGGCTCAGGCTTGATGCCCAGACCCACGCCCGGTGGTGTGCCGGTGGAAATGACGTCGCCCGGTTGCAGTGACATGCAGCGGCTCAGGTAGGCAATTAAAGCCGGAATCTGAAACACCATGGTGCGCGTGTTGCCGTTTTGGTAGCGATGCCCATCCACCTCCAGCCACAGGTTGAGTTGGTGCGGGTCAGGGATTTCATCGCGAGTGACCAGCCACGGGCCGAGCGGGCCGAAGGTGTCGAAGCCTTTGCCTTTGTCCCAGGTGCCGCCACGTTCCAGTTGCCATTCGCGCTCGGACACGTCGTTGATTACGCAATAACCGGCCACGTGCTCCATGGCGTTGCATTCATCGATATAGCGGCCGCCCTTGCCGATCACCACGCCCAGCTCGACTTCCCAGTCGGTTTTGGTCGAATGCCGGGGGATTTCCACGTCGTCGTTGGGGCCGCAGATGGCGCTGGTCCATTTGTTGAACAGCACCGGCTCGGTCGGTACCGCCATGCCCGATTCGGCGGCATGGTCGGCGTAGTTGAGGCCGATGCAAATAAATTTGCCTACTTGCCCGACGCAGGCGCCAAGACGCGGCGAACCGCTGACCAAGGGCAGACTGGCGGGGTCGATGTGGCTCAGGGTGTCGAGGCTGGCAGCGTCGAGGGCGCTGCCCGCAACGTCCGCGATGAGTGAGGACAAGTCGCGAATATTGCCTTGAGCATCCAGCAGTCCGGGTTTTTCCTGACCTTTTTCGCCATAGCGCAGCAGTTTCATAAAAGCTCCTTTAAATCAGTTACTCATTCCGCCATCGATGACGTGGGTGGTGCCGGTGGTGTAGGCGCTGGCGTCGCTGGCCAGATACAGCACCAGCCCGGCGATTTCTTCGGGTGTGCCAATGCGGCCCATCGGTTGACGATCAACAAAGGCTTGATACACCTCGGCTTCGCTGCGGCCCTGATCTCGGGCCTGTTCGGCGATGCGCTGGCGCAGCGACGGCGAGTCCACGGTGCCGGGGCAGATGGCGTTGCAGCGAATGCCCTGACGCACATAGTCGGCGGCCACGGATTTGGTCAGGCCGATGACGGCGGCTTTGCTGGCGGTGTAGGCAAAGCGGTTGGGCACGCCTTTGACGCTGGAAGCCACCGAGGCCATGTTGATGATGCTGCCACCGCCCGCCGCCAGCATGCCCGGCAGAAAGGCGCGGATCATCCGGTACATGGCGGTGACATTAAGGTCGAAGGAGAACTGCCAGGCGTGTTCGTCGCACTCCAGCAAGGCGCCGCTGTGCACGTAGCCTGCGCATTTGAACAGCACGTCGATGGCGCCCACCTGCTGGCTCAGGGCGTCAATGTCGGCTGAACGGGTCACGTCCAGTGGCAGGGCTTGAATACCGGGGATGTCGTGCAGGGCTGCGATGTGCAGGTCGGTGGCGATCACCCGGGCACCGGCATCGCGCAGGGCCAGTACCGAAGCGCGACCAATGCCTTGGGCCGCGGCAGTGATCAGAACGCGTTTGTTGGCGAGGTTCATGGGCAGTCCCTTATTTTTATTGGGCTCAATGAACTCACCCTAATGGGGCTTGGCGATAAGCGCTAATGAGTTATTCTCAAGCCTTAATAACCGGAGGTTATCGAATGGCCGATGTCGCGTTCAATCAACTGTGCAACTGGCTGCGGTTTCGCCATTTGGTGCTGATCAACACGTTGGCGCGCACGCAAAATATGCACGCCACCGCACAGGAAATGAGCATCAGCCAACCGGCCGTGAGCAAGATGCTGCGCGAGATTGAGCACCAACTGGGCTTTGAAGTGTTCGCCCGTTTGCCGCGCAGCATGACCCTCACCGATTTGGGCAGCCATGTGGCGCGCTTCGCCCAGATCGCCTTGAACGATACCCAGCAGTTTGTCGGCCAGATCAACCACCTGCGTCAGGGCGGTCATGGCTTGCTCAAAGTCGGCACCATCTACGCCGCCACGGCGGTGGCGGTGCCAGCGGCGATTGTGCGGGTCAAACAGGACTGGCCGTTGCTCACGGTGCAAGTGCTGGAAGGCACCAGCGCCAACATGCTGACCCTGCTGGAGCATAAAGAACTGGATCTGGTGGTCGCCCGTTTTACCCTCGACCGTCACCGCGAATTGTTCGACTTTCAAGCGTTGGCGCCGGAGCCGCTGTGTCTGGTCACGGGCAGCCAGCACCCTTTGGCCGGGGCCAGTGAAGTGCCGCTGAGCGAGCTGGGCAGTTGGCCGTGGGTGATCTACCCGACTGGCACACCGATGCGCGCACGGGTCGAAAAGGCCTTTGTCGAGGCGGGCATGCAGACCCCGGAAAACACCGTCGAAACCGTCTCGCTGCAAACCACCATGCAACTGCTGCAAACCACGCCGGTGGTGGCGATGCTGGCCGAATCGATGGTCGAGCCGGAAATTCAGGCCGGGCGGCTGGTGCGACTGGCCTTGCCGTTCCCGCTGGTGCTGGCCGACTACGGGGTGATCACCCGTCGCAACGAGTCGCCTCAATGGTCGGCTGAAGCCTTTATCGACGCGCTGTTGACGGGGCCCGATGCCTTGCGGGGTACTGCGCAGACGTCTTGATAACGCGCGGTTATCAACCGATGGAATCTTGTGATTGGGCACTGGGTACGGGGGCAACTATAAAGAAGAGGATTAAAAAAACCGCTCACCAGAGGCGCGCATGAAAACAATAAAAAACTACAAAACGCTGACCATCTTCTTTCTGTTCCTGATTGGCGTGGTCAACTACCTGGACCGCAGTGCGCTGTCCATCGCCAACACCACGATTCAAGCAGACCTGGCCATCAGCCCGATGCAAATGGGCGTGATGCTGTCGGCCTTTTCCATTGCTTATGCCTTCTCGCAACTTCCCCTCGGCGCCTTGATCGACAAACTGGGCAGCAAACTGGCACTGGGCGGTTCGTTGGTGGTGTGGTCGGTGGCGCAAGCCGCCTTCGGACTGTTCAGCAGCTACGGTCATCTGGTGGGTTTGCGAGTACTGCTGGGAATTGGCGAAGCGCCGGTATTCCCCTCGGCGGCCAAGGCCTTGTCGGAGTGGTTCGACACCCAGGAGCGTGGCACCGCCACCGGCTGGGTGTGGTCATCGACCTGTATCGGCCCGTGCTTGGCCCCACCGTTATTGACCGTCTTCATGGTGCATTTGGGCTGGCGCGGGATGTTTATCCTGACCGGCGTTTTAGGGCTGTTGCTGGCGGTGTGCTGGTTCAAGTTCTACAAAAGCAAAGCGCAATACATGGCCGAAACCGGCCGCGCTGAACCGGTGCCGGTGCAGCAGGCGAAAGCGCCGAAGGTTCGCTGGACCTCGCTGTTCAAAGACCGCAACACCTGGGGCGCGTTTCTCGGGTTTATGGGCGTGATCTACATGATCTGGCTCAACCTCACCTGGCTGCCCGGCTACTTTGAGCGCGAGCACGGCCTTGATCTGTATCGCACGGCGTGGGTGGTGTCACTGGCGTATCTGTTTGGCGCTCTGGGCACCATCGTCGCCGGTAAGTGCTGCGACCGACTGGTGGCGCGGGGTATGCGGGTACTGGCCAGCCGCAAGTTGATGGTCATTCTGGGGCTGCTCGGCGGGGCGCTGTTTACCTTGATCGTGGCCTTTACCACCAACGTCGTGGCGTGTGTGGTGCTGCTGTGCCTGACCATGTTCTTTATCAACATCTCCAGCGCCACGGCGTGGATGATCGTCAACACCATCGTGCCGTCGGAGCGGGTCGCCTCGTTTGGCTCGATCCAGAATTTTGGCGGCTATCTGGCGGGTTCCATTGCGCCGATCCTGACTGGCTTCAGCGTTCAGCAGAGCGGCTCGTTCTCCTCGGCGTTTGTGATCAGTGCGGTGGTGGCTGCGTGCTCGGCGTTTGCTTATTTTGCGCTGCTCAAAGAACCGGCAGCCCCGGTAATGCGACTGGAGGCGGTGCCTGCGGTGGTCTAGGTGGTTTCCCTTGTAACATAGCCAGTCAGCCCGCCAGGATCAGGAATCACTTAATGGCTTTACGTTTGACGTTGGTCGCTCATGCCCGAACGCGTGCACAGAAAAAAGCGCGTTTTGCGGCCGAGGAATCCGTGGAAATGGACTGGCAGGCACAGGCCAATTCGCGCTCTCAATTTTCATCCCGGACGACGCGTTACCTGTGTGGCCCGGAAGCGCGGGCGAGGGAAACAGCGGCGTTGTTTTCAGCGGATGTCCGGATAGAGCAGAGTCTGCGCGATTGTGATTTTGGGCGCTGGAAAGGATGTTTGCTGGATGATATTGAGCCTGAGCAGTTGGGGCTATGGATGGCTGACTGGCAGGCGAACCCGCACGGGGGCGAGTCTGTGGAGCAACTGTGTCAGCGCGTGCGGGAGTGGATGGCAGCGCTGACGGGGACTGGCCATATTGTGGCGGTGACTCATCCGTTGGTCATGCGTGCGGCACTGATGAACGTATTGCAATGCCCGCCGTCGGCGTTTCATTCGATTGATATTGAACCCTTGTCGATGATCGATTTGCGCTGCAACGGGAAATGGCGGATGCGGGTAGCGCCCTCACCCCAACCCTCTCCCGGAGGGAGAGGGGATTAAGAGCAAACCCAATCCAGCCCCCTTTCCCTCTGGGAGAGGGTTGGGGTGAGGGTAGCTCGGAACACCTAAAGCCACGTTTCAATGATGTGGTTGTCCAGATCTTCGAGGTCCGCCATGCCCACGACCCGCGTAGTGTTCAGGCCGCGCAGGTAGCCCCTGAGCTGATTGGCGGTGGCCCGGATGCCCTCCGGGCTGGCGTTGTCGTCATTCAGAACTTCTTCGTAAAGCACCAGGTATTCAGCCACGCGCTCACGATATTCGGGTAACACGGCAGTGCGGATACGGTCGAAGGTTCTGTGTTTTTGATGTGAATTCACGGTTCACCCTGTGTGTTGTTATTGGTGGTGGCCCCCAATGTAGCGCACGTTCATCGGGAGCCGCCAACACACAGTGAACAGGGCTTTATTGAAAGGTATAAGGCGTCAGCGCCGTCGGGTCGATGTTCTGGTCGACTTTACTCATGGCTTCCTTGAGCGGGCAAAGCAGGCCGACACTGGTTTTGCGGCAGTCTTTGGCGCTTTCGAAATCGGCCTTGAGGGGTTTTTCGGTTCCGGACAATGGAGCCAGTCTGCGAATTTGATCCATTGACTGCGCTTCAAAGGCTATACGCAGAAAGTACTCGCCGGTTTTGGCTTCCTTGTAGCGTTCAAACTGCAACGTGCCCACGGGCGGGATGTTGTTTTCAATGTAGTCACCGAGCTTCCAGCCAAAGCCGAGCATGGTGCGCAGGTAGGAAATATTCGTGTCGTGGGCCACCAGCAGCATCAGCGGAACGTCAGGCGGCGTGCTTGGGTCGGCTTTGCCGGCCAGTGAGGTGCCTTGCTTGAGTTCCAGAGAAATCTGGTTCATCAGCTCGGAGGCGCCGCGACTGGCGATGTACGGAATGTCATTGAGAAAATCATATTTGGCTTTGGTCAGCACCATCAGGCTGGAGACTTCAGCGGCGGTGCGGGCATGGCCAAAAGCTACTTTATCCAGCGGCAGTCCCTGGCTGTATTCCAGGCGGAATACTTCACCCATGTTGGCCCCGGCACTCAGGCCCTTGATCGAGAAGCGGCCTTTGGCGTTTTGTACCAGTGTCCACTTTTCCTTGCCGTAGGGGCAGTCGGCACCGGGCAGGCAGGCGACTTCCTTGAGCTGTTCTTCGTAAGGTGCGTAGCGGGCTTGCGCGGCTTCAACACTGCCGCCCAGCGCTTGCAGGATCTGCGCCCGGGCTTTCTCGGGGTCGAGGGCAGCAAAAGGCATTTGATTGGCCTGAAACAACGGGTCCAGATTGCCGCTGACGTAGGTGGGTTGAAAACCGCAGCCGGGAAACATCCCGTCGAGCAGGGCTTGTGCAGTGGCTTTGGTGCGTTGCAAGGGGCTTGCGTGCACCAGCAATTGATTGGCCTGCGGACAGCCCTTGGGGATTAGTCCGGCACTGCGCAACACCTCGCCACGGTAGCGGCCCATTTCAACCGCGCCGGTATAGCCGTGGCCGGTCAGATTGCCAAAAGGCACCAGCCACACGGGCCAGTGGCGCTCTGTGACCTTGGTCAGCAATTTTTCATTGGAGGCGGTGGGCGGGCGAACGCCGTGACGGCTGACTTGGACGACTTTATCCAGCACATAGCCATCACTGGTCGGGGTCTGAGCAAAGGCTGCGGGGCTGATGGTACTGGCCAGCAACAGGCCTGTGCAGAGAGGGAGCCACGTTTTCATCGATTTTCCTTTTGGTCATCCAGGACACCATTGCGCGCAGAGTCTAGACGGCAAACCGACCACGTACCGCAAAACCTGTGCAGCCTTTGAACCTTCGTTTTCGATCAGTCCACGAGGGCGCAAGGGCCAATTGCCAGAATCCTGCGGCGATTGCTTGAAATCCCCAGTCAGTGCTGCGTATTTTGTGTGAATTGCCCCTCGCGGCGTGCTCAACAAGGAAAGCGTCATGACCACCCCGTGTCAGGCTCCACTCATGCAGGCATTGGCTGGCATTGACGAAATTGAATGCGTGACCCCCGACCTTAACGGCGTGCCGCGCGGCAAAGTGATGACGGGGGCGGGTTTCCTTGAAGGACGGCGCCTGCAAATGGCCCGTGGCGTCCTGCTGCAATGCATCATGGGCGGCTACCCTGAAGCCTGTTTTTATGGCGGTGAAGACGGTGATCTGGCGCTGGTGCCAGACCCGACCCACATTCATCGTCTGCCCTGGAGTACACCGCCACGGGCATTGGCCATTTGTGATGCCAATGAACTCTCGGGTGGTCCCTCAGCCCTCTCGACCCGTGGCCAGCTCAAGGCTGTGATTGCCCGTTACGCTGCGCATGGGCTGGCGCCGGTGGTGGCGACCGAGCTGGAGTTTTTTGTCTTTGCGCCCAATCCCGACCCGACTCAAGCCTTTCGCCCGCCCGTTGGCCTGGACGGTCGACGCGAAGACGGCAGTGCTGCGTTCAGCATCAGTTCCAACAACGGCCTGCGGCCATTCTTCAGCGAGGTGTATGCGAGCATGGCGGCGCTGGGTCTGCCCCGTGACACCGTTATGCATGAAATGGGCGTCAGTCAGTTTGAGATCAACCTGCTGCACGGTGACGCGTTGCTGCTGGCCGATCAGACTTTTTTATTCAAGCACCTGCTCAAGGAAGTCGCGCTTAAACACGGCCTGACCGTGGTGTGCATGGCCAAGCCGCTGGCGCACACGGCAGGCAGTTCGATGCATATTCACCAAAGCGTGGTGGCGCAGGGCAGCGGGCAGAATGTATTCAGCGATGAGGCGGGGCAACCCACCGCGATGTTTCGCCACTTTATCGGTGGGCAGCAAGCGTGCATGGCCGACTTCACCGCGCTGTTTGCGCCAAACGTCAACTCATACCAGCGCTTGTGCCACCCGTACGCATCGCCAAACAACGCCTGCTGGTCACTGGATAACCGCTCCGCCGGGTTGCGCATTCCGGCCAGCGCAGCGGTAGCCCGGCGCGTCGAAAACCGCTTGCCGGGTGCAGACGCCAACCCTTATCTGGCCATTGCCGCCAGTTTGGCCGCCGGCTTGCATGGCATCGAACAAAAGCTGGAACCGACGCCTGCCATTCAGGGCCAATTCGAGGTCCCGGATGCCTTGTTACTGCCCTGTACCTTGCATGCCGCGCTAGAGCGACTTAAGCGCAGCCGTTTAGCGATTGAACTGTTCGGCACTGAGTTCATCGAAGGCTACATCGCGTCCAAGACTCTGGAGCTCACCAGCTTCTACGATGAAATCACTCCCTGGGAGCGCCGTGTATTGGCGGCTCAGGCTTAAGCAGGAGTCGCACGGAACGCCATGCATCAAATCTGGAAATCCTTTCGCGCGTTGTATTTTGCTTCGCTGATGATGTTGATTGGCTCGGGCCTGTTAAGCACCTACCTGGCGCTGCGTCTGGCCGCCGACAATGTCGACGGTTTATGGATCGGCGCCTTGATGGCCGCCAACTATTTTGGTCTGGTACTGGGGGGCAAAATTGGCCACCGGTTGATTGCCCGAGTGGGGCATATCCGCGCCTACGCCACCTGTGCCGGCATCGTCGGCGCGGCGGTGCTCTGTCACGGTCTGACCGACTGGCTGCCGATGTGGCTGCTGCTACGGGTGATTGTCGGTTTGGGCATGATGTGCCAATACATGGTCATCGAAAGCTGGCTCAACGAGCAGGCCGACGCCAAACAGCGGGGCGTGGTCTTTAGCCTGTACATGATCGCCTCCTACCTGGGGCTGGTACTGGGGCAACTGATACTCGTCATCCACCCGCAACTGGGCCTTGAGTTGCTGATGCTTGTGGCCATGTGTTTTGCCCTGTGCCTGGTGCCTGTGGCCATGACCCGACGAATTCACCCGGCGCCCTTGCACCCGGCACCGATGGACCCGAAATTCTTTATACAGCGGGTACCTCAATCCTTGATCGCCGTACTGGGCGCGGGCTCACTGGTGGGTTCGTTCTACGGCTTGGCGCCGCTGTACGCCTCCCAACAAGGGCTGTCCACCGAACTGGTCGGTTTGTACATGGGCTGCTGCATCTTCGCAGGCCTGCTGGTGCAATGGCCGTTGGGCTGGTTGTCGGATCGCTATGACCGACCGTTGCTGATCCGCATCCTCGCGTTCTTGCTGGCCCTGGCCTCATTGCCACTGGCGCTCTTGCCGTCGGTACCCGTTGAAGTCCTGTTTGCCGCAGGCTTTCTCAGCGCGTTGTTGCAGTTCTGCATCTACCCGCTGGCCGTTGCCTTTGCCAATGACCACATCGAACCGGAGCGGCGCGTGTCCTTGACCGCCATGCTGCTGGTGACCTACGGCATCGGTGCCAGCATCGGCCCGCTGCTGGCGGGTGTACTGATGAAAATCATGGGCAGCCAAATGCTCTACGCCTTCTTCAGCGTGGCGGGATTGCTGCTGGTGTGGCGCATCCGCCCGAATGACGTGACCAACCTGCACCAGGTCGACGACGCCCCGCTGCAACACGTCGCCATGCCGGACAGCATGTCCAGCTCTCCTCTGGTGGCTGCGCTTGACCCGCGGGTCGATGAGCAAGTGGTGCAGGATCAGATGGTGGATAACGTGGAGCCGCAAGGTGAATCGGAGCCACAGCCTGAAGTTCACCCGCAAGACGTTACCCAAGAGACTGAGCGTAAGGAGTGACAGTCATGGGTTTGAAGCACCTTTAAGGCGCTTTGGACTGCTGGGGAAGGGCGTCTGACATGGCATGGGTGCACAGTGGTAACTGTTGAGTCCGTCTGGAGTTTGATTTCGGTGGAGATATTCTTCGCCTTTATAGTGCCATGACCTTTGAGCAAGGCCATGGGTTTGAAGGTGCCGGGTTCGTACACATCGCTGCTTTAAAGAGTCCAGACTTGGACACCTTCTTGGTAGATTTTTTCGGGGTTAGACCGTCGCGTTCCCAGAGAAATTGAGTGATCTTGACGTCCATGTCTTTGGCGATGCGTCGGCCAAAGGTGTCGTAGCGGTAGGCGACGTCGCTGCCGTCGGGCAGGGTAATGCCGATGAGGCGGTGTTGGCTGTCGTAGCGGTAGTGGCGCACCAGTCGTTGGCCGGCGCCGCGTCGTTCGCGGATGAGGTTGCCGTAGGCGTCGTAGTCGAAGTGGCAGTCGCCTTGCATCAGCAGGCGGTTGCCTTTGATTTTGCCGTGGCTGCGGCCCTGGCCGTTGTAGCTTTGGCTGAGCAGGTTGCCCGCCGGGTCGTGGGCGAAGTGTTCGACGTGGTTGATGAAGCCGACGACTTCGGTGAGGCGGTCGAGGGGGTCGTAGGCGTAGCTGTTTTGACCTTTGCGGCTGTCGGTGAGCAGGCGCAGGTTGCTGTTGGCGTCGTATTGGTAGCTGCGCCGGTAGTGGTAGTGGCCGGTGACTTCGCCGTTGTGGTCGAGCGGGTGGACGCGGTGTTCCTTGAGGCGGTGTTGTTCGTCGTAGTGGTATTCGCTGAGCACCGCGCCTTGTTGGCGCATGATTTCGCGCCCGTGTTCAAAGCGGTGGCCGGTGAGGCGCTGGCCGTTGAGGTGGATGGCTTTGAGCACGCCGCCGGGGTGGTAGAGGTAGTGCAGGCGGTTGCCGTCGGGCAGTTTGCAGTGGCTGAGCTGGCCAAGGGCGTCGTAGCGGTAGCGCAGGGTGGCCCAGCCCTGATGCTCGGTGATGAGGCGGTCTTGCAGGTCGTATTCGTAGGCCAGCGGCCATTGGCCGTCGTCGACGGCGGTGAGGCGGCCGAGGCTGTCGTAGGTGTAGGTGATTTCACTGCCGTCGGGCAGGGTTTTGATCAGCAGGCGTCCGGCACTGTCGCGCTGGTAGGCGTTTTTCAGCGGTTGGGTGTCGGAGTATTCGGTTTTTTCCAGCAGGTGGTAGGCTTATTCGTAGCGGGTGATGCGCTTACGTTCGGCGGTGTCTTAGCCGTAAAAGTTGTAAAGCCGCAGTGCAGGGATATTTGGCTCAGGCGTCCTGCGGCGTCCCATTTGTAGTGGGTGAGTTTCCCACCCATGTTGGCTCTGCATTGGAAATAGCGAAGCCGAATGCCAGATTGCTAATATGTCTATATTGAATGTTTTAAAGAGCATTTATATACGAGGTGTGAGCCTGCAGGTGCAATGAGCTTACGGAGATCTCCCTAAACGGTATTTCTTAGTTTTTGTTCGTAACTACTAAGAAAATCTGCCCAGTTGTGTACTAACTGGTCTTCTGAAGTTGCTGAGTCCTCTGGGTGGGTATATATCTAATAAGAGTTGATACTTCTTCTGGATATCCAAAATCAGCGTAAATCTCATCGATTGTTTCAAAAGGGTCGTTGTAGTGGTGTTTATTCTCGAAAAGCCAAGATAGCAATGTGTAGATCCAGACTTTTGAGGGGTCTTTTTCAGTATTAGTGTTCTGGGTGAGA
This sequence comes from Pseudomonas helleri, assembly GCF_009600315.1. Taxonomy (GTDB): domain Bacteria; phylum Pseudomonadota; class Gammaproteobacteria; order Pseudomonadales; family Pseudomonadaceae; genus Aquipseudomonas; species Aquipseudomonas helleri_A. Next base: position 53,015 of record NZ_WIWC01000033.1, read on the forward strand.
GAGCGAAGTAATTCGTGCGCATTAAATATGCTCTTGAGTGCTTAATGATGCTAGCTCTACTTGCTTGTTACATGGGTCTAATGCCAATGCTTCTGATGCGTACTGTGAAACCCCGCTTTCATTTGTATGGAGTTTGCTTAGTCCGTATTGAAGCTCTTTCCAGCTTAAGTTTTGCGCTTTGTGGTGAGTATATATTCCGTCAAGTAAAGGAAGCATTACATTAATCCTTTTTAAAATAATTGAGCAGTTTTTCAAGCTATTCGAATTCACAATCATTTATATATGTATGACTGTGAATTATTTTTTAAGCGCTTCTCATGCTTTAGAGTCAGTAAGCGTTGGTTGGCCCAGTCGATATTTAGCAGGGGATAAAAATCTCGTCAGTCTGAGCTTATGATATTTATTAAAAGTCATTACGCGCCTAAGATTTTAAAATATCTAAGCTACCATGTTTAGACGTTATAGATTGCACGCAGTCATCTTCATTGATGAAAGGGGAGCTACTGAGCCTATCTAAGATCCAATGTGCGTTCAATTCAGAAAATAAATGATTCCAAGTGGGGTCTCTCGCCTCTAATTCTGTGATTACCACCCCCTTAAACCCATACCCTTTCCCCTCAGTTAATAGAAATGAGTTTTTTTTATAAGAATAGGCAATAACTTTTGGCCAGTCTGTACTGTGTGGATACTCAGGCTCCAAATCTACTTTTGCTACTGTATAAAAACTGTCCATTATTCCTCCGGAAGGATATCTATTTTTGTAAATTCTACGTTGCGCCCATCCAAATGTATTTGTTGTGCTCCACCGGTCCCGTATTGTGGGTAGGCATTTGTGAATGGTTCTAAAGTTGTTTTTTCGGTGTCTCCCTTACTGAATGGTATCCGTACTTCGGGTGTTCCTTTTTTATATAACTGTAATGTATCAAATCGTGCACGAATCCTTGAGTCGCTCCATGATTTGGGGCCGTTCATATCTGGACCCACTTCAGGGCCTTTAATTTGGAACGCATCGCGAGCTTTTTTTCCGGAGAAAAACTCTTCAAATCCTGCATAGGTCACTGGAGCTTTATACTTGGTTAGAACCTTTTCCGCATACTCATTAATGGTTCCATCGTCATTCAGGTATCTCATATATCTATAGCCAGTCCCGGGCAATGTCGAATCAGGCCCTGACGGTCCCACATAAAAATCCGGGCTGGCTTGGGGTATCCCGGGTTCAATAGAAGAAGTTTTAGACTCTGTTCCCGGACAATCCCCCTCAACACTCATCAACCCCAACGGATCCACCCACCCCGTGGGGTTGGGCACGTACTGGTAGCTGTTGAGTCCGCCCGCCAGTTTGATCGGGTCGGGGGTCAGGTAGCGGCCGGTGTTGGGATTGTAGTAGCGATGGCGGTTGTAGTGTAGTCCGCTTTCTTCGTCGTAATACTGGCCCTGAAAACGCAGAGGGTTGCTGATTTCATTGATGTCGAATTTGATGACGTTGCCGTAGGCCCGGTAATGCGCCGACCAGACGATTTTGCCGCCTGGGTCGGTCAGTTCTTGCGGGGTGCCCAAATGGTCGAGCTGGTAGTAGTAGACCTCGTGGGTTGTGCCGTGGCCTTTGAGTAAAGCCATCGGTTTGAAGGTGCCGGGTTCGTACACGTAGCTGCGGTACAGCGGCCAGCCGTAGACGCCTTTTTGGTAGATGTTCTCGGCAATCAGCCGGTCGCCTTGCCAGAGAAATTGGGTGGTTTTGCCGTCCATGTCTTTGGCGATGCGTCGGCCAAAGGCGTCGTAGCGGTAGGCGACGTCGCTGCCGTCGGGCAGGGTGATGCCGATCAGGCGGTGTTGGCTGTCGTAGCGGTAATGGCGCACCAGTCGTTGGCCGGCGCCGCGTCGTTCGCGGATGAGGTTGCCGTAGGCGTCTTAGTCGAAGTGGCAATCACCTTGCATCAGCAGGCGGTTGCCTTTGATTTTGCCGTGGCTGCGGCCCTGGCCGTTGTAGCTTTGGCTGAGCAGGTTGCCCGCCGGGTCGTGGGCGAAGTGTTCGACGTGGTTGATGAAGCCGATGACTTCGGTGAGGCGGTCGAGGGGGTCGTAGGCGTAGCTGTTTTGACCTTTGCGGCTGTCGGTGAGCAAGCGCAGGTTGCTGTTGGCGTCGTATTGGTAGCTGCGCCGGTAGTGGTAGTGGCCGGTGACTTCGCCGTTGTGGTCGAGCGGGTGGACGCGGTGTTCCTTGAGGCGGTGTTGTTCGTCGTAGTGGTATTCGCTGAGCACCGCGCCTTGCTGACGCATGATTTCGCGCCCGTGTTCAAAGCGGTGGCCGGTGAGGCGCTGGCCGTTGAGGTGGATGGCTTTGAGCACGCCGCCGGGGTGGTAGAGGTAGTGCAGGCGGTTGCCGTCGGGCAGTTTGCAGTGGCTGAGCTGGCCGAGGGCGTCGTAGCGGTAGCGCAGGGTGGCCCAGCCCTGATGCTCGGTGATGAGGCGGTCTTGCAGGTCGTATTCGTA
>NZ_WIWC01000034.1 GCF_009600315.1 Pseudomonas helleri
CGTGGAACTGCTCGCCAGAAATGCCACGGTAAGCCGTTAACCCACTGTTGGGCAGGTGGGGTTTATGGATCGCATACCGACCATCAGCACGCTGGGCGGATCCATCGAGTCTGGTGAAAACTCTGACCTACTCGCTGCGCCAGCCTAGGCGCTGCTCTTCAAAACACACCTCTGCATGGTGTGCGAAGACACCTGCCTGGTCTCAACATCCACCCGAAACGCCGGTGGCGCGTTTCTTATCGGCCGCAGCTGGAACGGATGTAACGCGAGCACCTGGGTGGTGTTGCTGCCGGACACAGGCAACTTCACTTCAATCTACGGCATTGGTGACGTACTCGGCGCCGGTGACAAGGTCATGGCGCAACCAGAACGCTTCACCCTGCGCAATGGTGAAAGCACCAAAAAGCCTTGGATAGTTGAGACACTCACGCCAACCCTAGTGAAGACGCGGTTCTGTACCACTTTCCAACCGAGGCCAAAGCCATAATATTCAAGGCCGAGATGGAAGCCGAACATTGCCAGCCAAAGTCATTTTCCGTCGCGTAAGGCCATTGGTTGGTTCGTACACCAACCGAGGGTATGTAGACTCACCAAAACAGCAGCACCATATCTCGCCCGCCTTTCAGAGGCTAAGGAAGCACTACGTGACACTTACACTCAAAGAAGCCTCAGGACGACTGGAAAACCTCTGCCAGGCGAAACACCTGATGGTGTTTGAACACCACAACGGTGTTGGTCGCGTCGTGATTCCAGTGCTTACCGAGCATGTCCGAACTGACCTCGACAAGGGTCCGGCCGAGCAGTACGAGTTCTTCCGCGCCCGGGCAACGCATGCGTCGGCTCTGAAAGCTGACTTTCACATCTGCCACAACCAGGTCTCGGTAACCGTCTGCCACATCACCAAGTCAGTGAAATTTGGTCCCAGTGGGCAATTGATCATGGGGCGGCGAGGCATTGGCCTAGGGCCCAGTTTGATGGCCGCTGTTATCACCTGGCTGGAAAACGCGGCAATTCCGGCTTACACAATCGAACCTGGTGACCTGTCGCACGTTGATGCCAAAACCGAAAGTGAACGCCATCAGCGCAACAAATTCTATATGGCGTTTGGGCTTTCCCTCTGGGCCCCCTTCAGTTCGGCAACCGGGGTTGACGTCGTAGACGGACACTTCGGCGCGGCGAACGTTGGAGCCCTTAGCGTCCCTGAGCGCTACAAAAACCGGCTCCAGCCGTGGCAAACTTTCGAACACGACCTCCGGACCGAGCGAGAGCAAGGAGTGGAAAACCGCGCGGAACTCAAAGATGTCGATAAGTGGACCAGCGGAAAGTCGTGGTTTGGCCGCCTGCTCCTGAATTTCCTGAAATGGCCGCTGCGTTTCCAGACACGCCACAAACACCCGTTAAAACCCTGGGAAATGAAGCCAGAAGAGCCGAGGACGGAGCATCTTTCGGTGACCCAGTAAGAATCCGGCAAACCGAATCTATTAGACACCGGACGGCGGTGTAATCGTGCGACCTACTCATTACTCAAAAACGGAGCCTACATGAAACGATAGAGCGTCTCGGGATGGATCCTCCTTGAAAAGCTCTTCCCATGCCCGGTAGATCTTGAAGAAAAACATCAACAAATCGATATCTTCGCCACTTGATGCCGATTGAATTTTCTTTCATAGCCTAAATCTCGCTACCAGATGGTTGAGCTTAGTAGTCATTTCAGTCACGCCGCTGCTGACCTGAACCATCCGTGCCGCCTCGTTGGTATTTCCCTCGCTCAGTCTCTTGACGCCGAGAAGTCAGACGGCATCTGCTGTAGATCGCCTTCAATTCATGTTGAATCGTCCCTGGTTTTGTAGACACTTTCCAAGCTCGTACGGACTACCCCTTCTTAGGCCAGTACTGGTAACGGCCCAATGCCATAGATATCATCGGCAGCTATTCCCGAAAGTACGAGCTGATGTCGATTTTGCAAAACCATCGAAAGGCTATCGCTCGTATGTTGATGCGCTGCCTGGTCGACTGTCAGCTGGCACCTCGCGACCTTGCCCAACCCCTGCATATCGTGCTTCCCCGCTGGGACGCCAAACTGGGCGATGCGATCGTTTCTTCATTCTTCTTTCGCGAAGCGCACAAGCTCGGAGCCCGGATCACTGTGCTCACCGTACCGGAGCTGGTCGACCTACATCTGCTCGATTTCGGCGTCGACCGAGTCATCCCTGTCGCTTGCGCACCCACGCTGACCGGGCTGGGCCCACTGGTACGGGAATTGGGATCGGTCGATGTGTTTGTCCACCTAGTTGGCCGTATCCAACCCATTGAGATGCTGTTCATCCGCTTACTTAAGCCCGCCCGGGTCTACTCGCTGGATGATGCCTTGCACTGCGTCAACGGCAAGCTTGGTGAAGCAACTGCGCAGCTCAACGTGGTCGAGCGCTACACCCGGGTCCTGCTCGACCTCGGTGCGACCCGGATCAACCGCGACTATATCGTCCCGCTTCCCGAACGACAGGACGGCAACAACGTTGCGCACATCTTGGTAAACCCCTATGCCAGCCGACCTGATAAAAGCCTTGGGTTCGCCAAAGCGCTCTCGCTGGTCCGTGCCCTGGCTAATGCCTGGCAGCAGCACCATATTGGCATTCTGTGCAGTCCCGCCAGCCGTGCCGAGGCACTGCAGCTCGAGCACGCCATCGCCCGCAGCAACGTCCGGACACTTGTCGAACTGGATACGCCCCGCGAGGTCGCGGGTGCCATCCAGCGGGCCGGAGTGGTTGTCAGTGTCGATACTGCCATCGTGCACATGGCCGTCGGACTGAAGGCGGCATTGGTCGCGATCTATCCGGCCAGCAACTCCTCCAATCCCTGGCTGCCGCCGCTTTCCCCTCATACCCGGGTTGTGTTTAGTCGCCAGGGACCACGTCAGTACCCGCACACCGACAGGAAAAACATGAACGAATTCACTGATGTCGACGTGATTCAACACGTCGCCGAACTGCTGCAAGAGTCAATCGCTGCCACTCTCGTAGTGGATGCGCATATCGTTTCCGGCCTGGGCGTGGCCACTGGCACCCTGGCCCGCCAGCTGCCCTTGATCAGCCGGTCTTTTCCTGAAGTCGCCGAGTGCTATCCGGGCACGCTGAACCTGCAACTTTCACGACCGTTGCGTTTGATCCATCCTCATCACCGCAGCGCGCCGCTGGCTTGGACTCCGAGCGGACGTACCAAAGAGGTGTTCGACCTATTGCGCATCGAGTTGGAATTCGACCACTTTGCCCACCGCGTGCCGGCCTGGCTATATGTAGCTCATGGCTCGCCACACCGGCAGACCCCGACAGTGCACGAGGTGATCGCGACTCCCCTGGAGCTAAACGGGGCCAAACGTTGCCGCGTGCACCTGCCGGCGCATGCGGTTGATCTGGCCTGAACCCTCAGCCGCAGCGTTCGATCAAGCGCTCACACTCCCCCAGCCAATAGCCACGGTCGGGTTCGATATGCAGGAAGATGCGAGACAGCAGAGTTTCCTCGTCGAGGAACTCGGCCACCGACTCATCGCGTGTCGCTGTCCGCTTGAACCAGGTGTTGTACAGCTTGAGTAGGCTCACGTCGCGCAGCAAGAAATCGCTCACGCCAATGTCCGTCCGCCTCATCACCGCGCAACTGTCGAAGTTGTACAGCGGTCGATAACCCGGGTCGCATACCGAGGGCGAAATTAGCGCCTGCTGGTGCGGCAACCTGGCGACTATCTCCTTGATCCCTCCCGGGTTGCCCCAGGCATGTGCCTCGACGGCCAGCCCGGTCGCCAGTGCCTCGGCGAGATGGTCATTTCCCGGCTGTGAGGCGAATAGGCATTCGCTGTGCCAGTGCAGCCGCTCGTCGAGTCCCGTCGGGAACAGCAGCGAGGTCGGGTCGCGCAGTAGGATGCTGTCCGCGTCGATCCATGCGCCGCCATGGCGATGCACGTAGGCCATGCGGATGAAGTCGCTCCTAGCGACGATCGCCTCGATCCCCTTGTCCATGTTGAAGGTCAGCGGCTCGAAGCTCCAAACCTTGCTGAGGATAGAAGCATCTATGCAATGCTCTAGGCTGTCCGGGGTTAGCAGGGTGAAATGGTCCCCCAGCGCCCGCTGCATGGAGACCAGGGACAAGGCGATCCACGGCGGCATGCTCTGCCCCGCCGCCGTTTCCCAGTAGCTCACGTAGTTCACACGCACAACGGAGCCCTCTCTGCCTTCACGCCGCTACTACCAAGCAGCCCATTGTCCTCCAGGTAATGCCGCAGCAGCGTCAGCGAGGGTATGCATTCGGCCTGGCGCAGGAACTCATTTCCGAGAGCTGCCTTGTACAGCCGCAACCAATTGGCCGCAGGCACCCGCGCTAGGAATGCCGGCAAGGCTTGGTAGTTGTCCGTCGAAAACAGTAGACGCAACGTGCGCAGGATGGGTTGGTAATCCACAGCCCCGAGCAGTTTGGCCAATGTGTCGTCCAGCTGATAGCTGATTTCCACCATGTTCAGGCGCTCCTCGACGGTGGCATCCGCCAGGGCGATCCGCGGATCGATGGCAACCGGGTAGATCGCCTGGAACGAGCGGGCACCGGCTAGCAGGGACTCACGCAACACCTTGTCGGCAGTCGACCCCGTCACCAGCACATCGTCGCCGAAGATGACGTGCACGCCGCTCCAGCGATAGAAGTTCTCCGCGGGTATCACATGGTCCTGGACAAGATTGACCCGCTCGCGCTCTTCAGTACTCAGGCTCGCGTAGTTCTCGCAAGGAGGGGCGATGCGCGGCAGCTTGACGTTGATCAGGGTGGGCAGGCCCATATGGGCGAGCTTGACGTTTAGCTCCTCCACCACGATGTCGTAGAGCACGTTGGCCGTCGAAGGCACGTTGCGCCAGCCAGTGGTCATGAGCACCACATTGTCGTTGAGCTTCCGCGCGCTGGTGAACAACCGTGCCCAGTGCGATGCCGGGTCATCCAGCTGCTGCTCCAGATAGTTGATCACCTGGCCGGCGAGAAAACGTATGTCCTTCTGGCTGCCGTACTTGGCACGGCTGTAGATGGCTGTCAGCGCGGAGGCGCTTGCGCCACTGCGCATGTCGCGGAATCCGTTGGTGCCGTCGGACGTTAGACAGTTCAGGGCATGACCACCGAGCACCGCGACATAGCTGTCCATATCGATCAAGTCTTGCGCAAGCAAGCCGCCAGCGAACGCGCGCAGACCTCCATTCACGTCCTCCGCCTGCGGCCGGGCCACGGCATCGCGAAAGCGCGACAGCTGTTCGTCGACAGGCGCCTTGGCGAGTAGTTTCCAGTCATTTGATCGGGAGTTCACGGGACAATCCTTGCATCGGTGCCAGACGACAGGCTGAAGAAGTCTAGGGGCATGCCGATGCGTCGACGCCCTTCGAAGTAGCTGATCCGGTCCAGGCCCAGCGGTTGCAGCTCATCGACCAAAGTGCGGATGCCTGCACCCGCGTCCAGCGGATCGTGGGCGTCTGAACCTATGGTGAAGGCCGCGCCGTGGGCGATCAGTTGGGGCAGCAGGGTGCGTGATGGGTAGCTCCAGACGCCCTGAACCTCACGAGCCGAACCGGGCAACAGGCTCGACTTGCGAATGCCCGAGGCATTCAGTTCGTAGGCCACATCATTGCGGGCGAACAGCGGCAGCAGCGGTTCCATCCGGCGCAGCACTACATCTTCCGCCACCCCGCGCAATAGCGTGTCGGCGTGCCCGACGGCGTCGAACAGCCCGCACTCCAACAAGGCTTGCAGATGGGCGAAATATCGGTCGAGAAAGGCCGGGGCGGACAGCCGGGCCAACTCCCAAACCTTAGCCATGGGCTCGCCCGGCAACTCAACGTAGTGGATCGAGCCGATGGCGAAATCCAGCTCGTACCGGGCCAACATCTCGCGGTTGTAGGCATCCGCGCCCGGCATGTAGTCGAACTCCAGTCCGCGCAGGATCTTGATCTTCCCTTGGTGCTCCTGTCGTGCCCGCTCAATATCGGCAAAATAGCACTCCAGTTCCGCCTCCAACAGGCGATTGTCGCTGTCCACCGGGAAAGGCGCGTGGTCGGTGATGGTGAGGATCTTCACTCCGGCGGCGATTGACGCCCGCACCAACTCATCCACCGTACCGACGGCATGCTTGGAATAAAAGGTATGGCTGTGGGAGTCGATCATGCCGATACCATCCGTTCTAACAGGCCATCGTGATTGGCCAGTTCCTTGACCAGCCAGTAGGGGTTATTCACCTTGCGCAGGATCTTGTGCACCAGTTCAAGGTCGTCGATACGCGCCAGCAGGTCCCTAAGCGGTTGGCTGTAAAGGGCGCGAACCAGAGGGGTGTCGCGCACATGGTTGGCCAGTCGCTCCCAGCCGATTCGGTCGAAATGGATATTGCCCAAACGCTGGTGTTCGATGCCGTACAGGTAGACGTCACCATTAGGTTTCACCGTCAGGTCCATGCCGTTGGCGTAGGGAGGCGGGTTGAGGCTGCCGAGGGTGAAGCGCTTGTTGACCCGGGCTTCGATCGCGTCGATGTAGCCATGCAGGTCCAAGTAACCAGGTGGCGTGTCGGCCGCCGGGTGGACGAGGTTCTTGTAGTCGATGCCGAAGTGTTCCTCGCCGACCACCAGCGTATCTTCCAGGGTATTGCCCGCGACAATCCCGGCGTCTAGGCCCCAGCGCGCCAGTTCCTCTCGTAGGTAGTCGCGGGTGAACTCCCGATCAGTGTCGATCGAACGAAACGAAAAGCTTAGCCCGGCCGGACTGTTTCGTCGCAGGTAATCCAAGCTGAAGCCATGTGCTCGCCATTTTACCTTGTCGATATGGTGGCTGTCCGAGCTCAGACGGATATTGCAGGTGTCGCCACGGCTGAGCACGATGCGATTGGTGGTGTCATAGAACTCCGCCATCTTCTCGTGGGGAAAGAAACCGCTTGTAATGAACTCAAAACGCTTACCGCCTTGGGAAAGCTCAAGAATCTCATGGAAGACTCTGGCGTTGTTGAGGGGTTCGCCCTCTCCGCTGATGGAGATGCGTTTGACGTCAGGGGCGTTGATCAGCGCCGCCAGGTTCTCCCGAGCAAGGCTCGATAACTCCATGCTCATACCCGTCTTGTGCTTGTCGGCGTACATACAGAACGCGCAACCGATGCCGCAAATTTGGGTGATGTCGATGTACAGCAGGTGGCCTTTCAGATCCATCTTTCTTGACTCGTTGCTAGCCTGCACGAGCGCGCAGGCGTGGGTTGCACATGACCGGAGGTCACCGGTCGCGTAGGGCCTCAGTGAGGCAGCAGTACCTGCAGTTGCGGGATCTGCACGGAGTCGCGATGGATAACTGCATGCAGTACTCGATCCTCTCGGACCGCGGCCATGTCCGGGTAATCGCTGTAGTGATCGTTGCTGATCACATAGGTCCCGACATCGAACTCCGCGGCTGCTAACACCGGATGGTCGGCGGTGAGAGTGGGCGGCATAACCAGTACCCGTACCTGCGGAAACATCGCTTGGAGTGCGTTGTCGCTCATATCGAGTTGGCAGCGGATGCCCGGATCGAAGACCAAGGTCACGCCATAAGTCGCGGCCAGGTGAGGGACCAGTGCCTTAAGCACCACCAGACCGATGAAGCGTCGTTTTCCGCCCGCTTCGTTCAGGTAGCAAAGATTGTTGCCGTCTACCACCAGGTTGCGGATTTCGTTTTCCAGCAGGCGTAAGGTGTCGCGCAACCGACGCTTGCGTTTATCCTCTTCCCGTTCCAGTTTGCGCTGATGGAATTGCCGGTCCTTCAATACCCTATCCGGACTGCGTTGCCCGGCACCAAAGCGGATTTCACAATCTTCATGGACCATCCTTTTAGTAAATGAGCTTTGCGCGTTGTCCAACTGGATGATGAAGCATTCGGCATCGATGATGTCCCGCTCCGTCGCCCGCAACTGGTCATGAGTAGTTTTCCAATTGCGATACACCTCTCCAGCCACCGCCTCCCAGTGAGCGCTGGCCTTTCTGACTTCCTCGGCGACGCCCTGCAGGCGTTGCATCTCGTTGTCCAGTTGCGTGATGGTTGCCCTGGCCTGAAGTGAATCGTAGCCACGGTATCGCTGCGAATTGGCGCTCAGGCGCAGCTCCTCCCGTTGGCTTTCGCCGAGCCCGGATACCAAGCCCACCTGCCGGTTCTTGAACTGCAACAGCCGCTCCTGTTGGGTGCTGACTTGGCGCTCGGCCACGCGCCGCTCACTGGAAAACCAGTGCAACGGCGACCAGCCCGCCTCGGCAACGCCCTTGGCGCTATTCAGCTCAGCGCGGCTGGCCTTGATGCTCTGTTCGACCCTGGCAAGCTGCTCCCGCGCGGCGATAGTTTCCCGTTGCACCTGAGCGAGCTTGGCATGGTTATTCTCGTGGTCGAATCGCTCGAACCAGTCGAGGTCGGCACGCAAGCTCTGGATGTTTGCATTGATCACTATGATTTCCCCCTTGAGGGATACCAGTCGCTTGGCGTTATGGTTGCTGTACACGGTTCTCGCTCCTACTCAATCCGTTGGTTCAGGTGGAGCTCTGTGCCGCGCGTTTGCCTGAGGCATGCACGGCTTTCGCAGCGAGGTTCAGCGCGACCACCGTGGCCGCGCCGGCGGCGAAGCAGATGACGTTGGTCAGGAGAAATTCGAGAGGGGAAATCACAGGGTTCATGGACTCACTCCTTGGTCATCTAAAGTAGGCATCAGGCGCCCAGGCGTATCCCGCATTTGCCACAGAAGTTGGCACCGGCCGCGACTACCGCATGGCAACCGGGACAGGTAGATTTGAGCAACATCTTCTGGCGCATATGGCCGATCTGGATTACGCAGGGCAAAGTGACCCGATACGCCGGGCTGGCTAGGTCGAACGCCGTCCAGATACCGGTGATGGCCCAGCCCACCGGGCCGGCCAGTACTGCAAGGCCACGACCAAGGGTGCTGGAACCCGCCAGCACCACGCCACGCCCTACCAGGCTGCTCATGGTCGCGCTGGCGACCACCGCCGCCACGTTATAGGACGCCAGCCCGGAACTGCCGAGTGAAGCCAGCAAGGCCGCCAATGCCCCCGGCCCCATGCCGGGCCGGTACGACAGTCCGCCTAGGGACTCGAACAGTGTGCGGCGGTCTTCCTCGCTCATCCGCGTCAGGGACTGGGCGAATACCTTGGTGATGATCGCCATTTCCATCTCGGCGCAGCTGGCGCTCGCCTTGTTCTTCGCGCCAACGTGCCCGGCCACATCCGCCAGCAGCTCGCGGTACGGCACACCACTGCCACCGCGGAAGAGGTTGACCAGTGAGTTGCCGCCAAAGCGGGTCAGCTCCTCGGCAAAAATGGCCCCGGCCGACTCGTCGGCACCCTTGTCCTTAGCGGCCATCAACTGACGACAGACTGAAGAGGAAAGGGAGATGCGGCCCTTGCCGCTATCTGTGATCACATCTATCAGCAGTCCCATATCATCGGCACTGGCACTCATCAATACATCGGCAAGATCGGGGTCGTGAATGATCGGCATCCCGGCAGTCCTTATTGTTCGCTATAAGAAGGATCGTGTGGCGTGGTCTGGCTGACCCAAGCACCCGCTATCGCGGCCAACCACTTGCGTGGGCCGGATTTTGAAATCTCTCGCAGCATCAGAGCATCGAGCTTGAGACAGGCACGCCTGCGCCACTCATCGCGGGCATTGGCCCGGGCAACTTCCGGCGAGGCGCCCACGATACTGGGGCGCTGATCTGGATGGACCTTGCATTCGCGCAGGACCTTTTCCACCGGATTGATCGCCTGAAGCCGCTCTTCGGCCTCCAGCTTGTGAGCTGCAGCTAGGTAGTCGCCACTGTTGCCGATCGCGCTTGCCAGCAGTGCCCAGTCCTGGGGCCGCATCAACAGGAAAGCAGGTGGCACACCCAGAGCCTCGGCAAGTCGCTCGATAGTGCTCAGGTCCGGGTTGGCATCGCTACCTTGCGCTGGTGATTTCAGGGCCCGCAGCGTGCTACGGGCGATGCCGGTTTGCTGCTGGATCTGTACCGCGGACAAAGGCCCGGGGCCGTCGGCATCGTGTTGTGTTTCCCGCAGCGCACCTGCGACAGCTAGAACGGAGGACAGGTTGCGGCTAAACCATTGGCCGAGCGAAACCTGAATGGGCTGAGGCGTGAAAATATTCATTGCCATCATCTCGCTATTAGATGATGGCACTTTAGTTATATTTCGGGCGTAGTGAAATACTCAATTGGAGCGCTGTAACTCCATTTTTATGTTTTCTAAATAATGACTGGAGTGCTCTAGCTCCATTGCTCGGCGCATTGGTAGGGTGAATACAACAACGGCGCTTTGTAAATCCACGAGGTAGCAGGCCGCTACGCTTTTCCCGTACGCCGGACGTTTGCCATTTTTGAGCATTTCATCCAACTGCACTATGAGCTCATCCGGGTCCAATTCGGTCCAGTTGCCACAATCTTCGGCCACAATCATTTCGGCGAACTCCGGACTGTACTCAGGTACCCAGTCAGCGACCACGGGAGCTTGCAGTGTGTCTAGAGAGTTCTGGGCGATTCAAGTTTTAGGTAGCACTGTAAAAAGCTTTGGTATAACTCTCCTTTAACTCGAGTCGAGTGATCTGACCCGGTGCTAATATCAAAAAATCATTTCGAGTCGACACTAGGCTGTGAGGGAGCACCGGAGGTGTCTGAGGCTCCTACTAACCATAGGATCATGCTGAACCCGAGGCGCTCGTAACAACACACTGAGAAAACTATAAAAGGACACTAAGTACGTGGCTGAAAATGACAATATCGCCAGGCAAGCTGAAATCCTAGCATCCGAACTTTTTGCGGAGTTTTTCTGGGATAGGATCGGCCCGACGAACCATGATTGGCCTTGCGAGGCAACAGAGGAGCACGGTGTATCTACCCACCCCTGTGATGTTGTCTATTACTACGATGAGCCTTATTCAGCGAAGCGTACCTATGTGCATTGCGACCTAAAGAGCTACGCAAAGGGGTCGATTAAGTCACCAGCTATAAAGTCCGCATTAATCAGCTTGGGGAAACAAACCGCGTGTGCGGATAAGAGCCCTATATGGCAAGACAAGCACGCGCATGACGATGTGACCTATACAATCTGCGGACTACTTTTCGTTTATAACCATGACGGTGAATACGATGCAGACTTCAATACTACGTTGACCTTTGTTGCCAATGAGAGCTTGCATCTGCCTAAGGGGAAAAAGCTCTTCGTCCTTGGGCCCAAAGAAATATTCTGGCTCGACAACGTTAGCAAAGAAATTCAGAGAATGAGAGGCAAGCGGAATCCGGAGCTGCCTGGGCCAGAGCATTGCTCGTTCTATCATCCGCAATTAGTACGCAAAGCCAACCTTCAGGTGAAAAAAGCAAAAGGCGCAACACTTGAAACCTTGACCTCTCCCATGATCATCCTCGAAGCCCGAGATCCCAAAGGAAAGGCGGAGCGAAAAATTGTAGTGTTCTACTCAAGGAAGGGAGAAACGACCCAAGAGTTCACCTACCTGATCGATATCCTTCGCAAGTACGAACTGTTGGACGAACGAACACTGGTGACCATCAAAACACTGAACCCCGATCCTAACTCATCGCCCACGTTCCAAAAGTCGCAACAACAGTACATTGAGGGGCTAGCTGGAAGCAGCACAGACTTGGGTGGGTACGTGCTCTCGATACGATACGAGCCGATCACCGAAATCAAATCGACATACTCCTCCATCGACCTAGGCACTTGGACATGAATGAATACCTGGATCACCTTAGCGCTAATGACAACGACATCTACGACCTGCTGATTTCCGGGAAGCAACGATTGACTGTATCCGTACTGCGGGAATTGCTGCGCGATCGAGGAATACTCTGTTCCGCTAAGGACGAACGAGAAGATATCTGTGACTACATCTCCATGATTCCACACGGTTTTCACGACATTGAAACAATTGTCGACAAACGTGAACCACCGGCCCGTAGGGACAAGACCACGAATATCCAGTTCGACTCTGAAATCACCTTAGACGACATCAGAGAAGCCGTTGAAGGCTACATGACTACCATTGGCCCGAACGAAGAAGTGAAGCATCGTATTAGCAGAGACGGTGGATATGTCGTAAAAGTTGAATACGACGAGTTCAACCATAATCGCACCAAGCTCCTTCAACGCGAACGTAATGAGGCGAAAATAGATTTTCTGGTGGAAAATGGAAAAACTGTCGTTCGACTACCCGCTACGGACAAGGCCAAACGCGTAGTTCAGGCCATCAAGGAATGTGTGGAACAACGCAGAAAGGCTCCTTTGACCCAAGAAAAGGTCGAACTGGCAAAGCTCCCTACACCAGAGCTACGATCGAAGTTTTTCACGTCCCTAATCTCGACGCTCCCCGGTTTTAAGCTGAGAAATGTCATGAATTTGAAGGTTTCATCCCTACGCAGATCAGAAGAAAGCGATGAAGACCTGGACATTGATCTTGACACTGCTGAAAGCGAAGCTCGGATGGAGATGTTCGCAGTCGTACACAGCATGGCATTAAGCGGTCAGAACTTAGTCCAATCCAAGGAATATAAAGAACTCAGCCAGCGCGGATTCTATATCACGCACATTTCTTGGAAATCCGAGCAAATCGAGAACCCACCTAACCTCGTCCAGTTCGAAGCGGGCTTTGAAGACAAACAAAACTGCTTAGGATTTAGGTATGGGGTGCAGGGCGAGTTCAAGTACCACAAAGGTTCTCACCGCAAAGGCATCACACCCGTAGAAGACAAGGAACGTGCAAGGTATTTCTCCCTGATTGAGCAGACAGCACTGAATTTGAAGAACGAATTGCTCGCCGAAACCGAGGGCTAATTGGATGCGTTACAAGTGGCTGAACGTCGAATGGCCGTTATCTATCGCGCAGTTGGCTGCACGCATGAAATCCATGGAGTTCAACAGCACCCTACAGCATGGCTTCGTTATTGATAAGGTCCGTGATGACACGCTAGAGGCTAGGTATATTGAGAAGATCAACTATACCGACACCATCACCGATCCGTTTGGAAATGAGAGTAGCTTTGATCGCACCGAGTATCGGGAGTCCGCCTTCAGGCTGACCAAAGCTCCTCCCAGTTTGGAGTTTATTAACTCTCCCCGAAGCCTGCAGGCGGTTCTCAGCAGGTTCTCTGAAATAACTGACTTTACGTTGAGCATTGAGGAACTAAAAGTCGATGTATTGTTATGGGCAGAGGAGCTGCTCAAGGCGATCGGGGGCGCTGCAGGTTTGGACTCGATGCAAATTTCCAAACTGGAGCTGGGAAATAAAGCATTCGCAAAAGTCTTGATTTCTGGGGAAAAAGACGTCAAAGACGCCTGCGCTCAATTAATTGGTAACCGGAAGCACATCCTAGAAAAAATACGAGTCCGCCTATACCCTCCCTTGAAAGGAACGATAGTGCTGAGCAATGGAGGGTCAGCTACTCTAAACATTGAGGAGGTCAGCGAGCGTGTGGTCCGTCTTCTCAGAGACTCATTGAATGTAGCGCTGTCTGACTAAATTACCTTGGGTTTCGTGGTCTGTGAGCGCTGATGCGATTTTGACCCATTTTGCCAATGTCCAAGAATCCCACCTAAACTCTTGGTAGGTGGTGGTTTTACACGAGAGATCAAACCAGCATATGGGTAATCATGATCGGTAACATAGGTCAACATCGTACCTGCGCCAACACATCTAAGCACCAAACTGGTCTTTTCAGCTGCCCCCCATAAGCTTTTACTTGGGGTCTCCTTGGTTTGGGAGGTGGTGCAACGACATCGATATACTGAAGGAAAGCTTTTGCTTGTTCCTCTGCGGTCAAAATCGTGGGGCGCGGACGTCGCAACAATCTAACCGCTTTCGGGATGTCCCCCCAAGTGCCTCCAAATCCTTTTTGCTGCTCGCTCATTTTCGGTCAGAGCTGAGTCAAATTGTAGTGGCCATCAACGCCTTGATGAACCGCGCTTTCTTACGCCTGTTTTTCTGTTTTCGCACAAGGGGTTTCTCGCATTGGCACCAACGCAGCGCTGCCACTAGCAAAATTAACTTTGGGGGGCTGGCATTTTGTGTCCGCTAGGTCGGTGAACTGTGAAGCAGAAGCTGAACTTTTCCAATCACAACCACGCTAATGAGCTCATGCTCTCAATACACGCTCAGAAGCTGGGTTCGGTAGTGCTGAGAAAAATTGAGTTCATACAATGCGGGTTCAGACGAGCCGAGAATCGAAATTGCGTGATCGCTACCAATTCGGGAAAAGGGTCCGCCCATTGAGCCTCCTAAGATGGCGATCTCAATGCCGCTAGGATCGTCTGAATGGTCGTTAATCTGCTCGTCGCACCCAAACTGCGAAGCTCGTACGACACTCAAAACGGCATGATCATCGGGCAAGTCATCGGCCAAACGCTCCGAGTACTGCTGCAGCGATGGTTCCGCGAGAACATATAACCAAGCTTTTCCATCCGCATCACTTGAGCGCCTGAGGATTCTGCCCAAGACTTGGCGATAGTGCAGTTCGGTACGTATACGACTTAGATGACAGCAAACCTGCAGCCTGGGTATGTCCGTCCCCTCGCTGATCATGCCAACCGCAATAATCCACGTGCAGCCACCATGTCGAAAATCATTGATGACCTGCTGCGCGTTTGGCGTCTTATTGGTCACGACCTGACAAACCTCCCCCTGAGCACGCATAAGGTCAGCTATGCGGTGAGCGTGCTCAATGTTTGTCGCAACCACCAGGCCCCCGGCTTCCGGATGTCGTTCACGTATTTCGCGAAGCTTTGTACACCCTAAAAACAGAATCTGCCGCAGGATATCGTCATGAAAAAGCAGATCTTCATAAGATACGGGTGACTCAGAAAGTAGCCTGGCAATACTCGGATACGTAGTGACGGTGCCTTCTGTTGATAGCGGTTCAGTTAACCTCACCATATTGTTATCCAATAGGACGATACGCGGTGACCGACATACGCCGTCAGCGATTGCCTCCTGCAGGCCATATCGGTAATCACAGATCAGCACCCCGTCTGATTGAGAATATCGAGCAAGCGCTATTGCCTTCTGGTCAGACCTCCAGGGTGTCCCCGAGAGCGCAAGAGTGAAGGTGGCGCGATCTTGAATCCTTTGCACAATCTGCTGACCCCATGCATTACTTAACAGCAAGTCATGGCCGGCGCAGTGATGGATTTCATCGAAAACTGCGAACACCCTATAGTCGTCGAACAGCTTCCAGAACGCTGCGTCTCGATATTCCATCCCCTGATACGTGCAAACAGCACCTACGGCACCTATCAATCCATCCAGGCGCTTCCCTAGAGCGGCGGAGAATGCTTTCTGAAATCCATCCATTGTTTGCCGTGACGGAGCAAAGCAGAGAATCAGATCTATCTTATCTTGCTGGAGCAATTGCCTAGCCAACTCCGCTGCCATTTTCGTCTTGCCAGCGCCAGGAGTTGCTTGGCAAAAAAAATGAGGTTGCTGGATGAAGTGCTGCATAGCCAACGTAATGCAGTCGTGCTGCCATACCCTGAGAGTGGAATTCATGTGGCAGAAATCGCCTTAAGCGTATTCTCGATTGCACGAACGTGACCAAGGAGCTTTGAACTTCTGTCACGGACTTCTAGATATACCCCTTCAAGACGCCCCTTCAGATGTGGGATCTCCTCAAACAACTGCTTGTAGCGCTCGGTCTCGCCCAAGGATGAGAGCAGATCAAGCCGGGTCTCCTTCAGCATCACTTGAAGGCGGGCTTGGTCGTCTTGCTCTTCCCTTGGGTTAGACGTAAGGCATGGTCTTTCTCTTCCCTCGTCTGCGTGAACATCCAGCGAATTGACGCTCTTGGAGAAGTTCCCATCTACCAGTACGAGCTGCAGCCGTTGCGGCATATCCAACAAACGAAACACTTGCCCCCGCTTCTGGCGCTGCTCTGCCGTCTCCGCCCAGCCAACGCGAATTAGCCTACGGAGCTGTTCATAAACATAGACGCGCACATCCGCGAGCCGAAAGCTTGAGGGAGGAAGGAGAGCTGCATATGCGTCTCTCAACTGGCGGGTCGTGAATTCCTCAGGAAAATGCATACAAAGCAGAGAATGGAGCTGCCTGTCGAATTCGAATAAATCTTGTTTCATGCAGGCGCCTCAGTGATCTTTAACAAAAATACGGATTATAGTCCGTGGCCGAATCGTCCGCAAACGCTCGATAGTCTTTCCTCATGTGTGTCGAGGCGGCTATGGGGAATCTGGCGAAAGAATTAGGGAAAAAGATCAGGCAAGCGAGAAAAGCAAAAGGTTTATCGCAAGACGTCTTCGCTCTGATTTGCCAAGTTGACCGAAGCTACATGGGCCGAATTGAGCGAGGTGAAGTCAATATTACGGTCGAAAAGCTATACCAAATTGCCGAAAGCCTGGAATGTGGCCCAGCAGACCTATTACCGTAGAAAATATTTAAAAGATAAATTTTAGACTAGACAACACTTAACCGCTGCATAAAACTTGATCACCCCAGTTGTCTAGGACTTCTTAGACACTTGTATTTCCTCAGGCCTCTTCTTAACTAAAGCATAGAGATCCAGATTTGGAATATCATTCGCATTCAAAATGCATTCTTTCAATCATTCGTAATTGCTCCGCATTATTTTTTTTTAGCACCTCAACCTCAGCCTTTAAGTGCTCTATCTGCTTATCCAACTTCACATCAGAAGCTGTGATCCTTGTATAGAACGAAGGTGACAAACCTCGAAGTTGCGCTTTTTTGTTTTTGAACGATGTACTTATACCCATATAAGTGTATAGAGTTTGTCTTGTGGTTTTTATTGCGAGTTCAAGTTCAACCTTTGCCACTAGCGCATCCCAAGTAAGCTTACCTGCCCACTTAATCAGCATAATCTCTATCTTACGTTGCGCTTGGGCAGAAATTTTTGGTTCCACCACGTCACACCTCCTTATCGGACAGTCCGAAAGACGAAAAAAGAGAGCGTAGCTGAGGATTGGTGTTTGCCGTAGCGTTCATACCGTCATTTTCAATCAAATTTTTCAGGCGTGTCTCAAAATTTGGGAGGGCACAGGCAACACTTTTTATGGCCATCGTATCTAAATCGATCAAATTGAATTCAGATTTTTTGCTCGAGTAACGAATTGTCGTACCTGCGGAACAACTTTTCATCAAATCAATTAACATTGAAAGAACATGAGTATTTCGAGAGTGAATAACATACCATTTTTTCATTGCCTGAGATGAGGGTAGACGAAGATCCTCTGCCACGGACTCTAACCTCACAACTTGAAACGATAAATCTTTCTCAAACAACTCTATAGAACTCACATCGCCGGCAATGTGGCAAGTCTCTGGACATAGAAAGCACTGGGAGACGAAATCATTCAAATAATTACATGGAGTCACATTTAGATTTTGAGTACAAAGCCCCGTAGAAGTAAGCGACGCCGGTAGATTTGTAGCTCTAGTAAGCTGCTCTTGAGAGACCACCCTAATATAACGATTGTCGATATCAGGTGGATTCATTATGGCACTCACCCTGCCTGCCTTCTCTTCGTCACACGTATGGATATAAGTATGAGTTTGCTCAGAATTTTTTCTACCAGACCAAGCAGTTATTATTTCTACCGGGATGCGACTTAAATCCGCGAGGGTATTGGATAAATGTCGCAAACTATGCGGGGACAGTGTTAATTCCGAGGAAAATCCGTAACTTTGAAAAATTGACTTTATGTTTCGACTAAGGCCAATTCTAGATGAAACCGATCTCCCTAGAGATGCAAGAGGTACTACTGAATACTTCGACTTTTGAAATATTTTCCCACCGGTGCCTCCTTTCGAGGATGTCCCATAAAGCCAGCTTCCCAAGCAGCAAAACATTGCATTTTTTATACTGATACTTGACTCGCCGCTAGAAAATGAAAATGGAAACTCTGGAAGAATATTTTCCTTGTAAAAGGAAATCCACCAACTTTGAACCTCTCCGACTGTGATAGTGATTTTATCGAAAAACACCCTAGGCATATTAGAGTATCCGAATAATAGCGGTAGCGCTGATAAAGAGGCAGAATCGATATATGAGACAGATAGCCGATCTTCAGGCTGCAAAGACCAAATTTGTTTCATTTCAAAGCATTGACTTCTTTTAGTCCGGTTAATGAAAGTTAGATCAACACCTTCCTTCAGTACCGGAACGCATTGATTAACTCCATAAAACCCTAACGCATAACCTAACGTAAAAAGATTGGGTTGCTGAGTCAAAGACGAATTGCGCTTTAGTTCTGGCGCAATTTCGAACTCTCCGAGCAGTCGGCTCAAGCTTTGGTTAGGCTTTTCGTAATACCTACACAATACTCTTGCCGGTTCACATGCCTTAAAAAAGTAATTCGTAGCTTTCGTGATTGGTTCAGCTAGCGCCGAAAGAACATGATTTTTATTGTTCCTATATCCTTTGCTTCCAATCCAATCGAGATAATAGACTGGTACCCCATCTCCTTCGGAATAGCAGTTAAGCTGTTGTTTAGGAAGGAGCGGTATTTCCGCAGAAGTGCGATTAGGTGAGGCCAGAGACAAGATGGCAAACGTAACAACCAAGGCATCATGCATTTTAATGCTCTCACCAGGAAGAAGCGTTCCAAATTCATCAACATGTTCAAACACACATGAGAATATATTGCCCAGAGCAAGAACTGTCGTGATATCCGGTAATTTCTCCAACGCGTGATCTAAAGAAGCATGCCCAGTTCTGTCTCTATTATCACTTCCCTTTAGGTCAATCTTTCGCATTACTCCCTTCTTAGTGCAAAAATCAAAAAATGGGCGTAGCCGGTCGACAGTTCTTAATCCTAAATTAAGTTCTCGAATCGCAGATTCTGATTGGGTGTATAGATCCCCTTCCATAAATGATAATAGTTTTCTAGCTGCGGACGTCAGCACTTTTTTTTCGCTGGCGGATAAATGCGTATTTACCACCTCGATTATCCACACTTTTATCAGATGACTATAGGGATAAGGAAGCGCATCTGTAGGTAGGTTACCGGCGCTACCCTTTCCCTTACGCCCATGTACTCCGCAAAGATACCTAGTTCGGCGACCGGTATTAGGGTCAATGTGGTACCAAATCAGATCATCAAATATCGCATTACCACCAGCCCCTTCAAATTGTTTTAGTTCGGCGTCACGATATGAGTCGATTAACGACTCTAACCGATCAAAGTACTTGTTAATCTTCAATTGCGCTCTGCCTTGGAAGGTTTTCATCGCAAACGGCTATTGTCAGTTTTACCCAAGCAATTTGTCGCTCCAATTTTTCAATGCTTCGGGTGTGAAGAGGGTTGATTAAGGAACTGCGATTTACCGCAAGCTTATTCTCTGCGAGCTCTAACACCGACCTGTGATCGGCCTCAAGTATTGGGCGAAAATTTGGGCACCCATAACACCCCAATGGTCTCCCCATTATTGTTGAGCAGGTAGTGCATGAACGCTTGTCTCTAGGGTTGCCAATAGGATTGAATTGATTGTCAAATATAGTTTCATCATCTGCCGAACCTACTGTTACATTAATGCTGAATGCCTTCCTCAGAAACTCATTGCCGATATATTTGGAGTCAATTTCCCGCCTAGATTTGTAGTCTAAGTCTATATAGTGCCTTGCAGCTGGCACAGTAACACCGGTTATTTTTGCCAACTGAGCAGCGGACAAACCATCCTGAGCGCCACGAGTTAATACGGTATGACGAATCCTATTGGAAGTGGCCATGCAATCTGCAGTTCGATCAGAGGTTACCGGAACCCATCTTATTGCGTTCGTCACAGCCCCCTCCGAAACGTGGTAGGCCGTAGAGCGTGAAGTGAAAAGACTTTTCAAAAAAACGATAGACTTAAAACGCACTTTAAAAAGGCTAGTATGAGGAAACATAGGCATATCAGTCATTAAATTCAACAGTTCGGACTTATCAACTTTGACTTCCAACGACTGCATTAACATTGCGAGTCCTTCCAACATAACTCTCTTATACTCTATAAGCACTTTTGAAAGATCATCGGAAATATAAATAGGATAGCGCTCGGGACACTCCCTCGAGAAGCTCATTCCTGTAGACTTTGCAATGAAGACTCTTAACTGCAGTGCTTGTCCGCCCATAGCACCAATTTCATCCGCATCACGAATTCCTGCATCATTAAAACTTGCACCTACAGGAATCAAATCGGACCATTTCAAAAAAGCAATTTGAATCGGCCTCCGCACAATAGAAAGCAATAACTTGTTAGTCACTAAATTTCTAAGGCGACCATAGAGCCCTGGCGACTGATAAAAGAGAAGCTTTCGATCATCGTCCCATTTAAACTCTTGAAGTTTAACATTTACTTCCTTAGCCAACGAATCAAACTCACTATCACTTAGCGCCCCACTGGATGAGTCGAGTGCATTTACACGCAGTTTATCCAAGTGCATGAAAGTAAACGAATGATACTCCTTAAACCTTTCATGGCCTTGCTTGGAGAGCGTTCCAAAAAATTGATTAAGCCCTTTCTTTTGGTTTGTTTTAAGCCCACTCCAAAGTGCTTTTATTCTGTCTAACGAAGGAATCCCCCCTGACATAAATGGCTTAACATTAGTATTTATACTGGACGCTGTGCTGGCAGCCTTGGTTCGGACGTAATATACAAAAACATCCAAAATTAAATTCTTTTCATCATCCGGCATAGCCGATGAGTGTACCCATCCTACGTAAAGGCTATGTCCTTTTCCATTGTGTGGGAGCACTACCCATACGTCATCTGCAGTATTTATCACTAGGCTAGATTTAGCCGTAACCAAAGAAGCTTTTTGTTTGCTAGCTTTTACTCCTTCCTGTTTCTTGTATCGAATCATTTTTTTTGATCTACTTTATGCTGGTGCGCTATTGATAACTCCCTCGCTTTCAATGCAAGTCGCCTGTCATTATAAACATTATTCATGGTTGTATTTTGCGACCAACCCATAGCATACTTCCTAATATCCTCAAGAAGAGTAGGATCAATACCACACCGCTCCCCCTTTTCATCGAATATTTCATTCCATTTGTGACGCAGCATATGAGGATGCACATGAATCCCCAATGCTGTAGAAATTTTCTGAAAGATTGAATTGATTGATTTCAGAGAAAGCGGTTGACCCGCGGTACCTTTTGAATCATTTTCGCTGACAAACAAAAAGTCATGATATTTAGCGCGAGGAAATACCTTGCGAAGGTGATCAATATAAAACTCAACTTCATGCATTAAATTTTTATCAACCGTAGCCAAGTGCGGTTTTGTTTTTTGATTGGGTTTTTCAGCACGTGGATCTGTTGAATCGTTTCCAGACCTATAGATAGATATCTGATCGTAAGTACCATAGAAATTGAAATCTGAAATTTTTAGCTTTCCCAGCGCACCTCTTCTGATGCCGCTTTGTGCTAGCAAATTGACGATCAGATAATTTCTGACCCTTGATGCTTTGAATGGATTATTAGGAGAAGAAGGCATTATCAATTCGAGTAACTTCAGGAAAATCTCATCCGGAAGGACCGACTCCTCAGCGCCACTTACTTGTTGACTTCCATTTCTTTGAAGTCCTTCTTCATCCAGTTTAATTTTAGCAATCAGCTTAGCAAATCGCTCACTTATTACCTTGTCAACCTCGTGCACTTCGTGAAACTGTTCAAATAGCCAATCAAGAAAACACCTAAGACGCCTGACGCGACCTTGCAATGTCTCGCTAGATACCTTTGCCATACCTTTCTGATTGGCGACTATGATATTTCTTAGATGTTTATCATTAACTATAAAGTGCTTCACATTAGAAGCCGCATCAAATGCGCCTTTGTGCAAACAACAACTATCGTAAAACTGCATATACTCTTTCAGCGAAATAAACTTTCCCGATGCAACCTGTGCTGGCAAATCGATACTCTTTTCTGAAAAGTACTGCAGCACGAACAACAGTTCATTTGCGTATCTAAATCTCGTATTAGCCGACTTAGAGGACAACGGACCATTGAGGTAGCACGAAACATATGGATCAATAGGGCAATCCGCGTCATCCACTAGGGTCACGAATGGTAACGAATTGAATTGATATCGCCTGAGTTTCATGATTGACAAAATAGTTAGTCCAATAACTAGTTCAGAAAAGGCTAGTCTGGAAACGAGCTTTGTCAAACGAAAAGAATATATGAATGTTACACAGCGGGCATTAAAGAGACGGCTTCTAACTTTTTTTACTTTACAAAAAATTTGTCGCTTATATCTTGCCGCCCGACAGGCAGACCATCACCTTATCGCCGTCTTCAATCATGTTGAAGTCAGCCACCGCCTCACCGGTCAATCGACGCAGGCGTTTCTGGAGTTTGATTTGAGAGACCGAAAGACTGCCCATAGCGCTTCAATTCCGCGAGTTAAGACCAAAAGCCGGGGATTTTACCCAAAATTGCGCGACGCACGAACCCCTTGCAACTGACTAAAGAGCCCAACGCAATTAAGTCCGGCGCTGAAAGCGCAATTGGCTCTAAAGGACCGATTTTACGGGCCACGACCTTTTCTATACTGCAATGCAAGGCCGCATGTCCTTCCTTGATCACATCACAGGCCAAGCGACCGGCACGTCCCACGGGGGACGATGCGCCCCCTGCAGGAGTGATAGCCATGATCCATCATGTTGTGGGCCTTTTTACCCATCCAGATCAAGAATGGCGCGACATACGCAGCGATGCGGAAGAAAGCATTGGCCATATGTACCTCACTCACACCTTGATTCTTGCCGCCATACCGCCTGTTTCGGCCTTTATCGGAACTACTCAGGTGGGCTGGGTGATTGCCAATCGCGCCCCGGTGATGCTCACCGTCGACAGTGCGCTGTGGATGACGCTGATGTCCTATCTCTGCATGCTCGCGGGCGTCGCCATCATGGCCGCATTTATTCACTGGATGGCCCGCACCTACGACGCACAGCCGAGCATGGCACGCTGCGTGGCGTTCGCCACCTACACGGCGACGCCACTGTTCATAGGCGGGGTGGCGGCCCTTTACCCGCATCTATGGCTGGGCATGGTCGTAGGCACCGCAGCCATTTGCTATACCGTGTATTTACTCTACGTGGGCCTGCCCACATTTATGAGCATTGACCCGGATGAAGGCTTTTTATTCTCCAGCTCTGTACTGGCCGTGGGCTTGGTGGTGTTGGTCGCGATCATGGCGTCAACCGTGATTGTCTGGGGATTGGGCGTAGGCCCGGTGTACACCAACTGACCGCTCGGCACTTTGCAGGTTCGGAACCCCGGCGGCTTGCGGCATAATCGTCGCCTCTGGAGAACCGAACCGCATGCCCGAGTTGCTAAATACCCGCGTCGAAGAGTGCTTTCAACAGGCTGAAGTGTTTTTCAAACGGCCTTTCAAACGCCCCGTGGTCAGCTTCAAGCTGCGTGGGCAAAAAGCGGGCGTCGCCCACTTGCACGAAAACCTGCTGCGTTTCAACCCGCAGCTGTACCGCGAAAACAGCGAAGATTTCCTCAAGCAGACGGTGGCCCATGAAGTCGCCCACTTGATCGCCCACCAACTCTTTGGGGAGCGCATCAGCGCCCACGGCGAGGAATGGCAGTTGATTATGCGCGGGGTGTACGAGCTGCCGCCCAATCGTTGCCACACCTACGCCATCAAGCGACGCACGGCAACGCGCTATATCTATCGCTGCCCTTGCCCGGACAGCGACTTCGCCTTCTCTGCCCAGCGTCACGGTCTGGTCAGGCAGGGGCGCGGCTATTTGTGCCGGCGCTGCCGCAGCACGCTGGTGTTCAGCGGCGAAACCCGGGTCGAATAAACAAGCAAAAAAAAACCCATCCGAAGATGGGTTTTTTTATCGCGCCAGACTTACTTGAGCAACGACGGTGCCGGGCCTTCAGCCACTTGCAGATCGTCCACCGGACGCATGTCATTCAGCGGGCTGCCACCGGAGGCCAGCTCGACTTGCAGCTTATCTTCGTCCAGCTCGTTGACCCACTTGGCAACCACCAATGTGGCCACCGCGTTACCGATCAGGTTGGTCAGGGCGCGGGCTTCAGACATAAAGCGGTCGATACCCAGAATCAGCGCCAGACCGGCAACCGGCAGGTGGCCTACAGCCGACAGGGTTGCAGCCAGTACGATAAAGCCGCTGCCAGTCACGCCTGCAGCGCCTTTGGACGACAACAACAGCACCAGCAGCAAGGTGATCTGATGGGTGATGTCCATGTGCGTGTCAGTCGCCTGAGCGATAAACACAGCCGCCATGGTCAGGTAGATCGAGGTGCCGTCGAGGTTGAACGAGTAGCCGGTTGGAATCACCAGCCCCACCACCGACTTCTGCGCGCCCAGACGCTCCATCTTCACCAGCATGCGCGGCAGTGCCGATTCGGACGAGGAGGTGCCCAGTACGATCAGCAGTTCTTCACGGATGTAGCGAATCAGCTTGATCACGCTGAAACCGTGAGCGCGGGCAATACCGCCCAGCACGATCAGCACGAACAGCACGCAGGTGATGTAGAAGCAGATCATCAACTGGCCCAACTGCACCAGCGAACCCACACCGTAGGCACCGATGGTAAAGGCCATGGCACCCAGCGCGCCGAGTGGCGCCAGCTTCATGATCATGTTGATGATGTTGAACATGACATGGGCGAAGCGATCGATAAAATCGAGTACCGGCTTGCCGTAGGCACCCAGGCGGTGCAGGGCGAAACCGAACATCACCGAGAACATCAGCACTTGCAGAATGTCGCCATTGGCGAAGGCGCCCACGATGGTCGACGGAATGACGTTGAGGATAAAGCCGACAATGCTTTGATCAGCACCAGCGGTCACGTAGCCGGCAATCTTGCTCGCGTCCAGGGTAGACACATCAATGTGCATGCCAGCGCCAGGCTGAACCACGTTGACGACCACCAGGCCGATCAGCAGCGCTATGGTCGATACCACTTCGAAGTAGAGCAAGGCATAACCACCGGTCTTGCCGACCGACTTCATGCTCTGCATACCGGCGATACCGCTCACCACCGTACAGAAAATGATCGGCGCGATGACCATTTTGATCAATTTGATAAAGCCATCACCCAAGGGTTTGAGCGCTACACCGGTTTCCGGGTAGTAATGGCCGAGCAAAATGCCGATAGCGATAGCTACGATCACTTGCACATACAGGGATTTGTACAGTGGCTGACGAGTCGTCATTGCAAAGTTCCTCAAGTGCATCACTCCATCATCATTCCATCTGAGACGGGCGATACCTAAAGCGCGAACCCTCCTGTACTTGGAGGGATTTGTTGTGTCGAGCTGCTCTAACGGCAGACCTCTCACGCTTATTGCAAGCGACGGGCCAAGATGGGCAAAAGGCTGATACGGCTAGGCTTGTAGGAAAAAAACCACAATACCCCAAGCCTAAGTTGGCGGGTTTCCGCCCTTTGAGGGGTGAAGCGAGAATGATATGGCGGGTTTCCGCCTTGACGGCTGGGTATTTGTAGTCGCTGACGAGGAACGAAGGCTGCGATAGGGAGGGACGAAGCGACTGTAAAATCTGATCACACACTCATGCTGATAGCTCGAGGGGGCTTTGATTTGCGAGCGCTGCGCACACGATCGCAGCCTTCGTACCTAGGCAGCGACTACGGGTTGGGGATTTGTAGTATCAGTTCGCAGCAGGAAAATGAATCCGGAACGCAGCCCCGCCCAATGAGGAGTCATCCAGAGTCAATTGTGCGTCGTAGCTTTCAATAATGTCTTTAACCACCGCCAGACCAATCCCCTGCCCTGCGTGCTGGCGATCAAGACGTTCGCCACGCTGCAGAATACGCGCCCGCTGATCTGCAGGTACGCCCGGCCCGTCGTCTTCAACGCAGACTTCTATACCATGGGCATTTCGATGCAAGCTGATGCGCACTTGGCCAAGGCACAAGCGATACGCGTTTTCGAGCAAATTGCCGAGCAACTCCAGCAACGCATTCTGTTCAATCGGGACGTGGCTCAACTCCGGTATGTCGTAACTGACCTTCACCTGCTTGTCGCGGTACACCTTACCCAGCGTGTCGCACAGGCTTTTAACCACCGGCAGTAGCTCAACCTGATGGCGCACCAAACCGCTTTTGCGCAAACTGGCCCGTTGCAGTTGATAGCTTATTTGCTGGTTCATGCGTTCAATCTGGGTTTGCAGCACCCATGCTTGTTCACGATCTTGCGGGCGCTGGGCCATGCTTTCGCTGACCCCTTGCAACACTGCCAGTGGGGTTTTCAAGCTGTGGGCCAGATCATCCAGTGAGTCCCGATAACGGGTGCGCTGCTCACGCTCGCTTTGCAGCAGACGGTTCAAGGAGCCGGTAAGGCGCAATAACTCGCGCGGATGCTGTTCGCTGAGGCTTTCGCGCTCGCCGCTTTCAATCTGGTCCAGCTCCTGACTCAAACGTCGCAAGGCACGTAACCCCCAGGTCAAACCAATCCACAACAGTGCCAGCAAAACAACCAAAGCGGCGCCAAACCCCAGGTAGAGGTTTTCACGCAGCCCGGCCAGGGTCATGTTGTATTCGCGCATCGGTTGCAACGCGACAAAGCTGAAGGCCGCGCTTTTGCCGCCCAGCAGCTTGACCTCCACGTCATAGACGAAAAATTCCTGCCCGTTGCCTTCGCGGATGCTCGCAAACTCATTGCCGCGCCCGTCGTAGCGCGGCGTGTAGTTGATGGTTTCTTCCTGAGTGGCCCGTGAGCGCCACACCAGATGACCTTCGCGGTCATAGATATAGCCGAGCAGGCGGCTGTCCGGCAGGTTAAATTGTTCATCCGGCAGCAGCGCCGGCATCTTCAATTTGTTTTTCTCGACCCGCGCCGCTGAAATCAGCGTGGTCACGTCCGATGCCAGTCGCTGCTCGATGGCATCCTTGAGCGCCAGACTGAACGCCCCTTGCATGGCCGGTAATAAGGCCAGCATAAACAGCACCGCCAACAAGGTGGCTGCCAGCATCAATCGAACGCGAAGCGAACGAATCACCGGCAGCGCTCAGTGAACAGGTAGCCCAAACCCCGCACGGTGTCGATTGGCTTAAAGCCGTTTGCCCCCTCAAGCTTGCGTCGCAGGCGCCCGACCAGCACCTCGATCACATTCGGATCACGTTCCTCGTCATCCGGGTAGAGCTGTTCCATCAGTCGGTCCTTGGCCACCACTTGCTGATGATGGCGCATCAGGTATTCAAGAATTCTGTACTCATAGGCCGTCAGCGCCAGCGGTTCGCCTTCCAGCACCGCTTGCTTGCGGTTGATGTCCAGCACCAGCTCACCCGCCACAATGGTCGACTGAGTAAAGCCGCTGGAGCGACGCAGCAAGGCGTTGAGCCGCGCTTCGAGTTCTTCAAACTGAAACGGTTTGACCACGTAATCGTCAGCGCCGGCGGCGAGCCCTTCAACTTTGTCCTGCCAGTTACCACGAGCTGTAAGAATCAGAATCGGAAAGGTCTTGCCCCGGGCACGAAGTTGGCGAATCAGGTCCAGCCCGCCCATACCGGGCAAACCGAGGTCGATCATGGCCAAATCGTGATTGAACTGTTCGCTTTGATACAACGCCTCTTCGGCATTGGCCACCGACTCAACGACATGTCCACGTTCGCTTAGACGGGTTTGCAAGTGATGGCGCAACAACGCCTCATCCTCTACCACCAGCAGTTTCATTGCGCTCTCCCATGCGAACCAGTGTCATACCTTAAGGGCTGAGCCCTGAACGGACTCTGAACAATTGCATAGCATGGCTCATCCCCTGCAAAATGCCCGGCATGAAACGACTTCCTGCCTTACCTGCCTGCTGCTCGACATTTCGCGCTGACTGGCCCTTGCCGCAAGCGTTACCGGGCAGCGTGTGGCTCAGTACCGAATTCAACCCAACCGAACTGAAGGCTGAAGATTTCGCCAACAGCGCTCTGGACATGCCTGCCAGTATTCAACGCTCGGTCGCCAAACGCCAAGCCGAATTTCTGGCCGGACGTCTGTGCGCGCGCGCGGCATTGCTGCAATTGGATGGCACCTGCGCATCCCTTGCCATAGGGCAAGACCGCGCACCGGTTTGGCCTGAGCACATCAGTGGAGCCATTACCCACAGCAATGGCCGGGCCGCCGCGTTGGTGGCTCTCAAGCGTGAATGGCAAGGCGTGGGCATGGATCTGGAGAACTTGCTCAGCGCCGAACGCGCCCAGCGACTGGCCAAAGAGATCCTCACGCCGGATGAGTTACAACGAATGGCAGCAGGCCCGGTTGAAGACATTGGATTGCTGGTAACGCTGACGTTTTCGGTCAAGGAAAGCCTGTTCAAGGCGCTTTTCCCGCTGGTACAAAAGCGCTTTTACTTTGAACACGCCGAAGTGCTGAGCTGGTCGCGGGCAGGGTCAGTACAGCTGCGGCTACTGACTGATCTTTCCCCGGAGTGGCCTTGTGGCAGCTTGCTTGACGCCCAGTTTTGCCTGTATGAAGAACAGCTGCTAAGTGTGGTGGCGATCAGAGGGCCTGCGCCCTCTGTCGCCTGACTCACCTAAAAGAGACTACGACACACTCGTGGCTTGAGAGGCTTGGTAGGCCAGTAACGTCAAGGTTTCAATGAGGCTTTCGATTTTCTGGTCCCGGCTCACTGTGAGCTCTTGACCGCGCTGCAGTTCCAATTCGTCCGAAAGACCCTCTTCTTCAGAGAGTTTCAAATAATCGCGCTGAAACTCGGCTTCGATGGCAGCGAAGCGCTCGGCGTAATGATTTTGCAGATAATCACGCCAAAACTTTTCTTGCATGATGCTGTGCATAAAAGTCGGCGTACCGTCCAGGGCCAACACCCTGACACCCGCCTGGAGCGTGCTCGGTTTTAAATCGGACACAACAGGGCTGTAAATCATCTCGTGGGTCTGCGTCGGTAAATCAAGCACCTTAACCAGCTCTACACGAAACAGCAGTTGCACCTCAGCCACATCTCGATCGTGCCCGGCTTGCAACTGCTCTCGCACCAACGCGTTAGCCATGTCATCAACTTGCCTGAGGCGAAACAGTTGCTTGGCCAGTTTGAACAAGCTTCCTTCAACCTGCTCTTCACCCACGCTCATTTCGGCTTGACGAATTAACACCTGAATTTCCAGGTTCTCCAATATCATCATCGCCCCATCACCGCAGGTACGAAGATCGTAATAAACCGACTTCAACAACAAATCGCGCAACACGGTGTCTGCGAGTACTTGATCAATCAGCACCCACACTCGACCTGTTATTAACTCCCACGCTTTTTGCGTCACTTTCGATTTATCAGCTACAAAAAAACCCAGCATGTTGAAGAATTTTTCAGACTGGTCACCAAACCCTTCCAACAAAGCCCACTTCCGCGATTTTTCCTGTTGTTGTACGGCGCTCAAATTCGTCAGTATCCAGGGGGATATATCCTTTGCTCCACGTAAAACCCGCGCCAGATCAATCGCATGGGCGACTGCCGGGATATAGCCCAAATTGATTCCGGTTTCTCGCCAGTAAGCAATAATCCGGTCACGGCTATCATCGGCGATCGCGTTACCCGCAAGCCTGATAGCACGATTGGCATTGGCGGGCGCTGGCACTTCAAAAACCGCTGTCGGGACAGTGGTAATTTCGTTATTTCGCAGATTGGCCAATATAAGATGAGGCAAGGACCACAACCCAACCGGCAATGTTCTCAGGTCGGCATGTTCCAGACTCAAATTCCGTAAAGCAACCATTCGACTGACATCCAGAGGAAAGCTGATCGAGTTATTGTCCAAAGAAAGCCCTTCAAGCAGCGGCCTATTGGTTAGTAGCTCAGCCGTTTCGGCTGACAGCACAATATGATTATTAGACAGCTCAATTGATCTCAGATGCGGCATATTCGCAAGCGCGGGGGGAACCCTGAACATGCGGTTATTCGACATGCTAAGGATGTGTATGTCGGGAAATTGGCTCAGAAATTCATTGGACCCGGAACGTAAGTTCATGCCATCCATTCTCAGCACACGGACATGTCTGAAATCGCCGACGATGGCTGGCAAATCCCCCACATCCAGACCATGAAGATCGAGAGTCGGCCCAACCACTCTGTTATCAGGCGATAGTTCGAGCGGCAATTCCCTGCGCCAAGCGCGAACAATCAGCTCATGTACCCGACGCCTGTGACCAGGCAATGCCATGCCCATATGGCTGGTTCCAGTGGGGTACAACTGGATTTGTTCCCAAGCATTAAGTTGTGCCTCCATTGCATCGAACTGGATGACATTTTGCGCCAGCACACCTAATTGCGTGGCCTCTGTCCCCCCCAAATCGTCCAGAAATCGAACCGCCCCTTCGTAGTTCAAGCCTGGGTAGAGCGCCCGAACTTGACGGAGCACGGCAATGGAATGACTGGAACCTCCAAGGCTTACGGTCAGCGGATAGGCTATAAACGATCGATCGACATTCATCGGGGGAATGCGCGGAGGCAGGGGCGGCTCCAGCCCCAGCAGTTTTTTAACGTTGCTGCGCTGCTTTTGCGCCTGCTCTCTTATTTTCTCGCTCAGCACCTGAGTGTCCTTGTCATCCTTGACCCCAATGGCCAGATGCTCGTTCGGTGCCAGCATGTGCAAGATGGAAGACAACAAATTGTTGTCTATAACAGACGCCCCATTGATAGGCTGCCCCTCTGGCGTATACGCCTGATAACGGTCATCGCGCTTAACCATGACCCGCGCACTACCGTCTGCAGAGCCAATGCTGTCGAGCAGTTCGCCACCCGGTTCATTGAGCCGTACTTCAAGTCGTATTGCGGCCGGCCATCCGGGCAGTGATTGCAACATATGCAGCGAAAGCTTTTCGCTGTCGGGGTTCGCAGTACCGCCCAAATACAAACCTTCATAGGCACGGGTCAGCTGCACTTCCCGAGACGTCCAGCCAATCTGCTCAGCCAGCCGTGGAGGAATCAAGTTGTTATCGAGAAAGTTGACACGCTCAAGAGCGGTCGTATGAGCCAGCAGGTGTTCTATGACACTTTTTGGCAAGTCGGGGTAATACCCTTGAACCAACTGAACGTGCGGTTCAACACTGCGCTCCAGGCTTTCATAAATCGATTTGAAGAAGTTGGATTCCCGCTTGAGTGCATGGCCAGCAATCTTTTTGCTTAGGCTCAGCATGCGCGATTCGACTATCGGGTCGTATTCGCCCAGTAAAACCCGGGTTTCGGCCTCGTCCAAACTCAGCACAATCGTACGTATCAGGC
The DNA here is from genome assembly GCF_009600315.1 of Pseudomonas helleri. Lineage (GTDB taxonomy): Bacteria > Pseudomonadota > Gammaproteobacteria > Pseudomonadales > Pseudomonadaceae > Aquipseudomonas > Aquipseudomonas helleri_A. The sequence goes on from NZ_WIWC01000034.1 coordinate 31,277, forward strand.
GGCCTTTATCCATTTCACCGGCAGCAACCTGAATACGTGCCAAGTCACTGCTCAGGTCACGCCCATACTCTTTCAAGGTATTGCCTAGAGCGTCGACCACTCTCAAAACTTTGTTGGGTGGCCAGCCCGGCAAGCTTTGAATCAGCAACAATTGAAAATCAGTGCGCGCGTCAGTCAGGGTATGGTGCGCCTGCATTTTTTTGACGAAGGTGCTAATGCTGTCCTGAATCTTGAAACGCTTCCAGGTGTCTATTAATAAAGGCGGGGGCGTGAGGTTGTTGATGTGAACGTTCAGCAGCACCCCTTCGCGGGTATTGCTTACCGCCATGATGTGTTGGCCCACTTCATCCCTGAAGGAAGTCGGCTCTGCACGCAGTCGGCGCAACAGCTGAAGTGTGGTCCAGTGCTGCGGATTCTCGGTTTTCTGGCGCCAGGCGCCATCGTAGTTGTGCTCCAGAATGGGCGTGTTAACGCCTACCTTATCCGGATGAACCATGCGCCATTTAAAGAGTGTGGTATCAAACTCAACCTGATAGACCGCGCCATACAGCGACACGTAGTGTTTACCTTGTATCTCGTATAGCCCCAACTCACGTTGCGGCCCATCACTGGGGAGTGCGAGCTTGCGTTCATATTGAGCCGTGGTCCTATCCCAGAGGTTCACAAAACCGCTGGATTCACGGTTTCTCAACATGGCATCGCCCAACGTCTTGCGTATGGCGGTAGCGGTATCGCTAGCGCTAGAGCCTCCTACCATGCCCAACGCTGACCGCTCCTCATAATTGAGATACCAGCTCAGGGCCATGAAGAAGCTATCGGGAGTCAAACTGAACGTGGTGCTATTACCGCTACGCGAGCTAATGGTCTGATACGTATCCTGACCGTGGTGTATGAGGATGACGTCCTTTTCGTCAGGCTTTGTAATCGTGGAATCCTCGCCCGGCGCGGGGCTGCCCGCATCCTTGACGACCAGCTTTCGGTCTAGGGTGTCTTGCAATACACCCCGGGCAAACTCGCGTACCCAGCGATCACTGTCGGGGTTGAACGCCCTGCGATGATAAATAGCGTCCAGCGCCAGATCGACACGCAACTTGATCTTCAGCCGATCAGCAGCCTGGGAGAACGGCAACGGCTGCGTATTCTGCTCCAGCGCACGAACTGTCTGGTGAGCGGTGAACGGATGAGCGATCAACAACTGTTCAAGGCACTCAATTGATAACGAAGGGTTGAGTTCATGCAGCTTGGCCAGCAAGGGTGTTGTGGTATCCAAGATCGGGGGATAGAGCAGCGGCAAATACTTTTTGGCCGGATCTGCACTGGCAACAGGATCGCTGCGTTTATGCCCCTCAAGCCCTGTAAGGGCCTTGAACAGCAGTGGCTTGTCCTCTCGTGCCTGATTGGCAATTTGGTCTCGCAGTTTTGCAATTCTTCCGGTTTTGCTGATGCCGGAATTATCTTCAAGCCCCAGTGTTGATCCCGCCGGGAGTTGATCAAGGATCAAGGTGAAAAGTTGCTCAACTTCGGCACTGCCATGGGAAACATCGTTACGGGCAACATAGACGCCATGATCCCGGCGCTTGAGCTGGACGCGGCTCAGTGATGCACCCGGCAGGTAGTCCTTACCATAGGTTTCGATTAACTGCCCTTGTTGATTGAATACCTCCAGCAAGGTTTCGCTCGGCCAATTCGGCAGTTGGGTTAACACTGCAAACACCGCACTGTCCGCATTAACAGGCATTTCACCGCGTAACGGTAAATCACTGATTATCTGGTCAATCAACTGGTCCGTCTGGAACCGCCTGACACCATCAGCCAGCGGCCCCGTAACAGGCTCTCCTTGCCAAACCCGTTGCAGTTGCTCACGCGTGGTGCCGGTAATGCGAAGTACCCGTGCAATATCCGCATGCGCGTCATCAGACGTGACTGTGGGCAACATCCGCTGAAACAACTGCGTATCGTCCAGAGTCTGAATATCATCCAGCGCCAGGCTCCACACTTGCCGGTCCGGGTCGAACCTTACAGGCGCATTAACCGTTTGCGCATGCTTCGATTTCAACAGGTAATGGCCAGACTCCCTGTCGAGAATGACCTCGACCGCGAGGGTTTGATCACCCTCTTGAACCTTGGCGTAGACCTTCTCTTTGATCTGATACAGCCCCTCTGCCGTGGGTGTCAGGCGCTGCAAAACGCTGATATCGAGGTGCGAATAGGCGCTCAGATCCGGGCGCCACAATTCAACTGTACCGTCTGGCAAGTTGACTTTACGGGGCTGACCCAACGTATTCCACAGGGCGCGCATGCGCTGGCGGTGAGACTGAGCGGCAACGCCGATCAGCCGTGCACTGATGATCATGTCAATGCCATCCGCCAGCGCACTGGCGAAGGTATTGCTCTCGCCTTTAATCGCCTCCCTCAGGCCTTGCAAAGCGCTGTAGGTCAAAGAGCCAAATACCGCAGCCTGCATTATGGCATTAAGCCCCAACACGCCCCCCGGTAAAGGGGTGGTCAATAAGCCCAACACCTCACTGGCCAGGTCGGACAAAGCTTCCTTGAAGGCCTTCCAGTCAAGTTCAGAATGGGTGGAGGCCAACATATTCAAATTGGCGCGATAACGCTTAAGCTGCTGATTGGCGATGGTCTGAGCAATGGAAAGTGAGGGTTTATCCGTCACATCAACGTTGACGTACAAGTTGTCGAGATCGGGTTCCGGAAACACCTCGCGAAAGCCGTCATATAAAACACCCGCCAGCCATGTCATACCTTGGGGCCTGGGCTCATTGTTCAGCAGCTTGGTAAAGGGACCAATGTCTTTCAACGCCAAATGCCTGAGCAACCAACCGAGTTGCCCGCTAGACGAATCACGTTTTATTTGTTGGGTAAACTGTTTAAACGCGTGCGTCACATCTTTGTGCCATAAAAGCGCACCGCCCAAGCGTTGAGGAAAATAGCTGTAAACACCCGTGATGTTCTCAACCTTGATAATGAACAGAGGCAGCGCAAAATCATTTGTGCCGACCTCGTTAATATGAAAATCAACGCCAACATCAGATTCGAAGAGCAACCTTCCGTTATCACCCATTGGCACTAGTGGATTGATAAGAATTGTCCTCTTGTACAGCCCCATTGAGCACGGCCAGATGTGCGGAACACTTTCCCCCTTCAACATACGAAGCAGTTGATCATAATCATCACGCAGCACTTTAGTACTGAAGCTGTTTCGAAAAGCCTCCATCAAATCGAATTCAAACGTTGCATTAGCCGATGCGACCACACGTTGCCTCAAGCTGCCATGAGTGCCGGCAACCGTATCCAGCTGTGCTTTCAACTTAGTGCCAAAATCCAGTTTGCGCACAAGTTTGATAAACGGGCCTGCCGGGTGCCTCGGCAAGTCTGTTTTGTAATCGATGTAACTGGCTTGCTCGTAACTGTAAGGCTTGAGCAACACAGAATCCGTTCGATAACTGAAATTCTCGCAGGCAGCTTCCCACAACGATACTGAGCGAATGTGTTCCTTGAACCTGGACTCGTCCGCTGCACGGGACACGCGCGCAGGGATAAAGGTGAAGCTTTCATCACTCGGAGCGCTGTCGCCACGACTGATGCGTGTCAGATATTCAATAAAATCCGAATCCACCTGTTCACGATAGTGCGTATAGATTCGCGCTTGCTCAGGGTCGATTTCACGGCCCAACATCGCTTTTAACTCACGTTTCAGTTCTGCAATATGAGTGGCCTTGAACGCGTCCTTGATTCGCTTGATTTCGTCATCCACAGCCTTGATGGCCGCCTGAGCGTCACGATTAAGTTGGGGGTAGCGTCTTCTTTGCGCATCCGTCAGCACAGAGAAGTTGTCGTTGACAATAGACAGAAGGTGAGAGAGAGCTTCTTTTGCTGCCCACTGCGTGCTGGACAAGAGCAAGGGCGCGCGCTGACGCACGGGGGAAAATTTTGACGTCATATACAGGATTCCGCTTGATAATTGACCCACGGTAATCAGGAACACTGCTCGGGATGGCGTAGATAAATACTCGTCTCTAAAACTTATTACAGGTGATACACGAGTAGAGACTGTAGGTGCGCCTCGTATCCACCGTTCAAGCATGTCATGTTATGGTTTGCGCCCCTTTCAAGCGCGCTACACCCAATGCCGATAACATCCCGAATATTGCGTCTGGCGCTGTATACCGTGTTGATACTGATCGGTGCGGCTGTCGCGGGTAACTGGGCCATGCGCCAGGCGACCCGGCATGCGCTGGAAGACAGTGCCCGCCGAGGTCCTGAGCAACTGAGCCTGTATGCCAATTCGCTGCACACGGTGATCGAACGCTATCGCGCATTGCCCGCAGTGCTTGCCCTGGACCCCGAACTGATTAGCGCACTGACGCAGCCCATCACCGCGCAGGTGCAGGCGCAGCTCAATCGCAAACTGGAACGCATCAACGGCGCCGCGCAATCCTCGACCCTGGAGTTACTCGACAGCACAGGCCTGGCCGTCGCGGCCAGTAACTGGAACACCTCCAACAGTTATGTGGGCCACAACTACGGGTTTCGTCCTTACTTCAGGCAAACCCGCAGTCAAGGCACCGGCAGCTTTTATGCGGTGGGCGTGACCAGTGGAATTCCGGGCTACTTTATGTCCAGCGCGGTGCACGCCGACGATGGCAGGTTCCTCGGGGCCATGGTGGTGAAGCTGGAGTTTCCTGAGCTGGAACGTGAGTGGAGCCAGGGCAATGACACCCTGCTGGTCAGCGATAAGCGCGGCATTGTGTTTATCGCCAATCAACCGGGCTGGCGCTATCGCCATCTGCGTGAATTGAATGACAGCGATCGCAACGACATTACCGATACACGCCAATACGACAAGCAGCCCCTGACGCTGATGACTTCACACACCCTGCAGAGTTTTGCTGACAACAGCTTTTTGACCCGGGTCAACGGCCCTGATGGCCCGGTCGATTATTTGTGGGGCACCCAAGCGTTGAACCCCGAGGGCTGGACCCTGCACTTGTTGCGCCGCCCCGCCATATCGGCCGAAGACACCCGCAATGCCGCGCTAGCGGCGATTGGCCTGTGGCTAACGCTGGTGTTTCTGGGCCTGTTTTTACTGCAGCGCTGGCGGTTGGCAAAATTGCGCCAGCGCAATCGTGAAGAACTTGAGCAACTGGTCGAAGCCCGTACCCGTGATTTGCGCACGGCTCAGGACGGCCTGGTGCAGTCCGCCAAGCTCGCCGCGTTAGGGCAAATGTCCGCAGCATTGGCCCATGAAATCAATCAGCCACTGACGGCCCAGCGCATGCAGCTGGCGACCTTGCGCCTGTTGCTGGATCACGGCCGGGTTGACGACGCTTATAAAGCGCTGATTCCACTGGAACAGATGCTCACCCGCATGGCCGCCCTCACCGGCCACCTTAAAACCTACGCTCGACAGAGCCCCAGCGGGTTGCGCGAGCTCCTTGATCTGGCGAGTGTCGTGGACCATGCACTGGAACTGCTGGAGCCGCGTTTGAAAGAGCAGCCCATCGACCTTCACTTGAACCTGACCCGTCCGGCGTGGGTGCGCGGCGATGCGATCCGTCTGGAGCAGGTCTTGATCAACGTGCTGCGCAATGCGCTGGACGCCTTGCACGATAAACCCTGCAAGCGCCTCGACATCGGCATCAGGGCGGACCAGCAATTGTGGCACTTGACCGTTGCCGACAGTGGCGGCGGAATCAGTGAAGAACATCTGGGCAAAGTATTTGACCCGTTTTTCACCACCAAACCGGTAGGCGCGGGATTGGGGCTTGGGCTCGCGGTGTCTTACGCCATCGTCCATGAACTTGGCGGTCGACTGACCGTCAGCAATTACGCCCAGGGTGCGATGTTTACCCTGACGCTGCCCATCGCACAGGACATTTGAAAATGCTCAACTCCGTGATCGTGGTCGATGATGAAGCCAGTATTCGCACGGCCGTTGAACAATGGCTGAGCCTAAGCGGCTTTAACGTGCAGGTGTACACGTGTGCCGAAGCGTGTCTGGAACAATTTGCGGAGCATTTCCCTGGCGTGGTGGTGACCGATGTGCGTATGCCGGGGATGGGTGGCCTTGCCCTGCTGGCGCGCTTGCAGGGGCTGGATGCAGATTTACCGGTGATTGTGCTGACCGGGCACGGCGATGTTCCGATGGCGGTTGAAGCCATGCGCGAGGGCGCCTACGACTTTCTCGAAAAACCTTTCAGCCCGGATGCGCTGCTGAGCAGCTTGGGTCGGGCACTGGAAAAGCGCCACTTGGTGCTGCAAAACCGCCGGTTGCAAGAACAGGCTGAGTTGCGCGAACACATCGATGGGCGCTTGTTGGGGGCTTCGCAAAGCTTGCATACCTTACGCCGCCAAGTGCTGGATTTGGCACCCTTGCCGGTCAATGTGTTGATTCGTGGCGAAACCGGCAGCGGCAAAGAGCTAGTCGCCCGTTGCCTGCATGATTTTGGTCCGCGGGCCGACAAACCTTTTGTGGCATTGAACTGTGCCGCCATACCCGAGCAGCTATTTGAGGCCGAGTTGTTTGGCCATGAAAGCGGTGCGTTTACTGGCGCTCAGGGCAAGCGCATCGGCAAGCTGGAGTATGCCGACGGCGGGACGTTGTTTCTGGACGAAATTGAAAGTATGCCGCTGGCTCAACAAGCCAAATTGCTGCGGGTCCTTCAGGAGCAAAAGCTGGAGCGACTCGGTTCGAACCAGAGCATCACGGTGGACTTGCGAGTGATTGCCGCGACCAAGCCTGATTTGCTCGAAGAGGCGCGCGCCGGGCGCTTTCGAGAGGATTTGGCCTACCGCCTGACAGTGGCAGAGTTACGCTTGGCACCGCTGCGTGAGCGCCGTGAAGATATTGCCGTGTTGTATGCGTTTTTTGCCCGTAACGCCGCCACACGGCTGAACCGAAACCTGGAGCCTTTAAGCGGGCCGCAGTTATCACGTTTGTTGAGTCACGATTGGCCGGGCAACGTGCGCGAGCTGGCCAATGTTGCAGAGCGTGATGTGCTGGGCTTGGGTGAGCCTATTGAGGAAGGCATCAGCGTGGGGCAATCGCTGGTCGCCCAGCAGGAAGCTTTTGAAGCGCAGTGCCTGCGCGCCGCGCTCACGCGGCATAAGGGTGACATCAAAGCGGTGCTTAACGAGCTGCAACTGCCGCGTCGCACCCTGAATGAGAAAATGCAACGCCATGGGTTGGTGCGTGAGGCGTTCTTAAGTATCCAGTAGGCCACGAGAACCCTCACCCTAGCCCTCTCCCAGAGGGAGAGGGGACTAAATCAACAGCAGACTCCGCGAATCAGCCCCCTCTCTCAGAGGGAGAGGAGACTAAATCAACAGCAGACTCCGCAGATCAGCCCCCTCTCCCTCTGGGAGAGGGTTGGGGTGGGAGTTGTGATTCTCGGCGGATTTCCGCTCATCACCCACCTCAAAACCAGCGGATTCCCGCTCATCTATCGACCATTCCCCCAATAAACCGTGCCTTTGAGCCTTGGCACAACTCCTGCTATAGACCAGCAAGCACGCGTTTCGACGCGCTATAACAAAACAAATAAAAGAAGGATCCATTTAATGGATAACGCCAGCACCCTGCCTGCCGGGTCTACCGCTGCAACCCCGAAAGAAAGAACCACCTCCAGTCGCATTAAATCCATCTTCAGTGGCTCCGTTGGCAACATGGTCGAGTGGTACGACTGGTACGTCTACGCCGCTTTCTCGCTTTACTTCGCCAAGGCCTTTTTCCCCAAAGGCGACACCACCGCCCAATTGCTCAATACCGCTGCGATCTTCGCCGTCGGCTTTTTGATGCGCCCAATTGGCGGCTGGTTGATGGGCCTGTATGCAGACCGCAAAGGCCGCAAAGCGGCATTGATGGCTTCGGTGCTGCTGATGTGCTTCGGCTCGCTGCTGATTGCACTGTCTCCCGGTTACGAAACCATCGGTGTCTGGGCGCCGGTGCTGCTGGTATTCGCCCGTTTGCTGCAAGGTTTGTCCGTCGGCGGTGAATACGGCACCTCGGCCACTTACCTCAGCGAGATGGCCACCAAGGAACGTCGCGGCTTCTTCTCAAGCTTCCAGTACGTGACCCTCATCTCCGGCCAGCTCATCGCGCTGGGTGTGTTGATCGTGCTGCAACAAACCCTGACTGAAGAGCAGCTCTACAGCTGGGGCTGGCGTATTCCGTTTGTGATCGGCGCGCTGTGCGCTGTGGTGGCCTTGTACTTGCGACGGGGCATGGAAGAGACCGAATCCTTCAAAAAGGTCAAAACCAAACCTAAAGAAAGCGCCATGCGCACCCTGATGCGTCATCCAAAAGAACTGTTGACCGTCGTTGGCCTGACCATGGGCGGTACGCTGGCGTTCTACACCTACACCACGTACATGCAAAAGTACCTGGTGAACACGGTGGGCATGAGCATCTCTGACTCCACCACCATCTCGGCCGCCACGCTGTTCCTGTTCATGTGCATTCAGCCGCTGGTGGGCGGGCTCTCGGACAAGATTGGTCGACGCCCGATTTTGATTGCCTTTGGGGTCTTGGGCACCCTGTTCACTTATCCGATCCTGACCACGCTGCACACCATCACCACCTGGTGGGGCGCGTTCTTCCTGATCATGGCGGCACTGATCATTGTCAGTGGTTACACCTCGATCAACGCGGTGGTGAAAGCTGAACTGTTCCCTACCGAAATTCGTGCACTGGGTGTAGGTCTGCCCTACGCATTGACGGTGTCGATCTTCGGCGGCACAGCGGAATACATCGCCTTGTGGTTTAAAAGTGCTGGCATGGAAACCGGTTACTACTGGTACGTCACTGGCTGCATTGCCTGTTCGTTGATGGTCTACGCGACCATGAAAGACACCCGCAAGCACTCGCGCATCGAGACAGACTAAGCAACTGGATGTTTCATCGACTCGATAACCCGGCTCCGGCCGGGTTTTTTCTTTTGGGTCATGCTCAAAATTAATGGCCCGTTAATACTATTAGCCCACTATCAATCTCAACCCACTCCCCGTTCACGACTGATTTGGGTATGTCCCGCCAAGGGATTCACAGGCAGTCAGGATGTGATGAGCAGCGGCCATACACATCGAATTAACTGATTAATATCTGCGATCTTTTGCGCTTTTTAATCAATTTATTCGGCGTACTCTTAAACCCATACCCACTGCATACCACCCACACGAAACAAGGAGCCTCACCATGAAAACTCAATTGATCCTCGCAGCTGCCCTGTCGGTTCTGGCCTTCAATACCTTTGCCGCCGATGGCTACGATCGCACCCATTCCTCAAGCTTTGCTGAAGACGGCTACAGCCGCACCGGTTCTGCTGCAGTTGCTGCTGACGGTTATGACCGTACTCACTCCGCGACGTTTGCTGAAGATGGCTACGATCACACCCATTCAGCTGCTTTTGCAGAAGACGGCTACGACAACACCCAAGGCGCACGTTTCAGCTAACCCCTATTGCTGACTCAGTAGCCCGGCCTCGGCCGGGCTTAGTTGTTTCTGGGGCAACGAAACCGCAACAAAGAGTATTGGCACCCAGCGTGTTGCCACGCACTATAGGCACCCTTCTATCTCGCCGTTTGCGGACTTAGCCCATGCCTGACGATATCCATTTCTACGAACCTTCTCAGGGCCACGGCCTGCCCCATGATCCGTTCAATGCCATTGTCGGGCCGCGCCCCATTGGCTGGATTTCGTCGCAGGATGCTCAAGGCCGACTCAACCTGGCGCCCTATAGCTTTTTCAACGCGTTCAATTACATTCCGCCGATCATCGGGTTTTGCAGCGTGGGCCGCAAAGACAGTCTCAATAACATCGAGCAGACCGGCGAATTCGTCTGGAACCTGGCCACACGGCCGCTGGCCGAAGCGATGAACCAAAGTTGCGCAATGGTGGCACCCGAGGTTAACGAGTTTGAGCTGGCCGGACTGACCACTGTTGCCTCACGCGTTGTGAGTGTGCCCCGCGTCGCCGAGACGCCGGTGTCGTTTGAATGCAAGGTGACACAGATTATTCAGCTGCAACGGGCAGACAAAGCGCTCGTGCCCAGCTGGCTGATTCTGGGGGAGGTGGTGGCGGTGCATATCGCCAAACATTTACTGAAAGACGGGATTTACGACACGGCAGCGGCCGAGCCTATTTTGCGGGGCGGCGGCCCGGCGGATTATTTCCAGCTCGGCCCCGAGGCATTGTTCAAAATGCACCGCCCGCGTTAATTACCAGACCAGCTCGGCGTCTTCATTGACGCCTTGCAGAGCTTCAAGCTGTTGCGTGGCGGCGGCATCAGCAGCAGTGGCGGTTTTGAAGGTCTGCTCAGGCAGTATTTTATGAAAGCGCGGTGCACCGCCCTCGTACAGGGCTTTGACTGCAATGGCGGCGTGGTAAACACCGGGTTCAACCGGGACAACCGCCGCTACCGCTTCAAACTGTGCAAATTCTTTACGTGCCATGGTTTACATTCCGGCCATTTAAAGGCGGCATTCTACCCGCTTAACCTGCGTGTTTCTGCATGGGGACCGCAACCTCTTCGGTAAACGTCTGGAAGTCCAGGCGTTCAATCATCTGCTCGTTGAGCAGCACGCTGTAAACCTCCATCACCGAGGAGTTGAAGTAGGCCTGCATGGCGCATTCGTCCCGCCAAAAGCCTGCGACTTGCCACATCAAAGGGTCGCTGTCGCATTGTTGCAAGGCAAAGTGCAGGCAGCCGGGCGTCTTCAACGTGGGTTCAATCACGTGCCTGAGGCACGCCTGTACTTGAGCCGAGTACCCGGCGCGGGCATGCACCCGAGTGGTATGACTGACGCAATGGGACTGGGGCATGGTGGCCTCCACACTGTAAGTGACCGTGGCAAGGTTCAAAGCTTAAAGCCCAGCCCCCTGCGCCGTTAGTCAATTCCTGCCCAAGGCTTGCACAATTCTGCAAAAGCACGCTGCCGGTGATCGACATGCTCCGCTTCAATGGCAGCAGCGCATTCCCCTATTTCGAGCAATACTCGGTGCTCACGGCAGTTGTATCGGAGCAATAACCACGGATCCCGACAGGATCAGGCAAGACAACAGCAGAAATCGTCTACCCCTGCTCCTTGCACAAACATAAGCTGTGCCTACCCTAAGGAGGAAGTTTTGTATGTCATTGCTGGAACCGCCGCGCCCCGCGCTCGATCCTGCGCTTGAAAAACAGCGTGTGGAACTGGCCGACCTGATCCACCGTCACACGGCACAGGATGGTTCGTTCACAACGGACATCGAAGCCTTATTCGTGTCGCGCTATAGCGCGACCAGCGATTTTGCTCCCAGCTTGCCGAAGCCAGCGTTGTGCATCATGGCTCAAGGCCGTAAAGAGGTCAGACTGGCCGACGAGCACTTCGCCTATGACCCGCTTAATTATCTGGTGGTCTCGGTGTCGATGCCGATCAGCGGCCGCGTGCTGGATGTGTCCCCTGAGCGCCCCGTTCTGGCATTGCGTCTGGACATTGACCCAATGGAAATAACCACACTGATCAGCGATGCAGGCCCGATGGGCGTACCGTCCAAACCGGCCGGGCGCGGATTGTATGTTGAGCCCATCGACCAGCCGATGCTGGATGCCTTGTTGCGGCTGACGCGCTTGCTCGACACGCCCAAAGACATCGCCATGCTGGCCCCCTTGATCCGCCGCGAAATTCTGTACCGGCTATTGCGCAGCCCGCAGGGTTATCGCCTGTATGAAATCGCCAGCGAAAACAGCCAGGCACACCGCATCACTCAGGCTATTACCTGGCTCAACGGCAACTTTGAACAACCCTTGCGCATCGACAATCTGGCCCGTGAAGCCAACCTGAGCGTGTCGACCCTGCACCACCGGTTCAAATCCGTAACCGCCATGAGCCCATTGCAGTATCAAAAACAGTTACGCCTCAATGAAGCACGCCGACTGATGCTCAGTGAAGGGCTTGATGCTTCGGCAGCGGGCTACCGCGTGGGTTATGAAAGCCCCTCGCAGTTCAGCCGCGAGTACAGCCGTCAGTTTGGCGCACCGCCGGTGCGGGATCTGGCGCGCCTGCGCCTGAGTTTATAGCGCCAGCGCTTGCTGCCAGCGCTGCTCATCGATTTCAATCAGTGTTGGCCCGCACAGGTGCGCAGCATGAGCCAGCGCAGCTCGCAACTGCGCAGGGCTTTCAACCGACAGCGCCGCACACCCCAAGGCTTTGGCGACGCCAATGAAGTCCGGGGTATAGATATCAACGCCTACCGGTTCAATGGCCCGGTTAAGCATGTATTTTTTGATTTCGCCGTAGCCTTGGTTGTTCCACAGCAGCACGATGATCGGTGTGCGCGCTTCGACGGCGCTGGCCAATTCAGCCAGAGTAAATTGCAGGCCTCCGTCACCGATCAGGCAGAGCACAGGGCCGCCCGATTGACGATCCACTTGGCGCCCCAGCCAGGCACCGATGGCCGCCGGCAAGGCATAACCGAGGGTGCCGTAGCCGGTAGATGAGTTGAACCAACGGCGCGGCTGCTCGGGGTTGTAGGTCAGATTACCGGTGTACACCGGCTGGGTTGAATCGCCGACACACACCGCGTCCGGCAGCACCTCAAACACCGTCTGCAAAAAAAACGTCTGTGCGCGAGTCGGCGCGTCCCAGGTGTTGGCCAGCTCATGGCGCAATTGCTCGGCCCGTGAGGCGCCCCAACCGACAGTGCGTGGGGACAGGTGTTCGAGGTTATCGAGCAAAGCCTCGGTCGCCAACCTGGCGTCTGCCACCAACGCCAAGGTTGGCGGGTAATTTCTCACGGTTTGATCGGGGTCGATGTCGATACGCAGCAAGGTGCCGGGGATCTCGAAGCCACCCGCAAAGGTCACATCGTAGTCGGTCTCTGCCAGTTCGGTGCCAATGGCCAGTACCACGTCAGCTTCGGCCACCAGCGCGCGGGTCGCCACCAACGACTGGGTCGAGCCGATCAACAGGGGGTGATGTGAAGGCAGCATGCCTTTGGCATTGATGGTCAGCGCCACCGGCGCGCCGAGGCGCTCAGCCAACCGCGTCAATGCCGGGGCGGCCTCAATGGCGCCGCCGCCAGCCAGAATCAGTGGACGCCGGGCCGAGGCCAAACATTGGCTCATCTGCTTGATGGCATCTGGCGCAGCGCCCGGGCGAGCAATATTGACGGGCTGACTGGCCAGCAGCGCATCGGCGTTTTCCACCAGCACGTCCAGAGGGATTTCAATGTGCACCGGACGCGGTCGCCCCGCCTGAAACAGGGCAAACGCCCGCGCCAGCACACTCGGCAATTCTGCCGCAGACATCAGCGTATGGGAAAACGCGGCAACGCCCGCCATCATTGCGCTCTGATTGGGCAACTCATGCAGATTGCCGCGCCCGCCGCCCAGCTGACTGCGCGACTGAACACTGGAAATCGCCAGCATCGGGATTGAGTCGCCGTAGGCTTGCCCCATGGCCGTGGTGATATTGGTCATGCCCGGCCCGGTGATGATGAAACACACCCCCGGTTTACCGCTGGTGCGCGCATAACCATCGGCCATAAACCCGGCGCCTTGCTCATGGCGCGGGGTAACGTGATTGATTGACGAGCCGGCAAGCCCGCGATAGAGCTCAACGGTGTGTACACCGGGAATACCAAACACCTGTTCAACCCCATACGCCTCAAGCAACTTGACCAATACTTCGCCGCACGTCGCCATGTGTCCTGCCCTTTTTATTTGCATTTAAGCGGATATTGAAGCGAGCGCGTGTAGCGGGCACAACGCAAACCTGCTCATACTCGCCATGTCCTGAACTCATGGCTGCCGATCAATGAAACGCTTACCGCCGCTCCCCGCGCTGCACACTTTTCTGATCACAGCCCGGTGCTGCAACTTCACCCGCGCGGGTGAGCAGTTACATATCACTCAAGGGGCAGTGAGCCGTCAGATTGCCGGGCTTGAAGAGCATCTTGGGTATTCGCTGTTTCACCGTCAGGCAAGGGGATTGAGCCTCACCGAGCAAGGGCAGGCGTTGTACCCGCGTATCGAACAGGCGTTCGACTTGATTGGCGATGCCATTGAGCAGGTCAGCACCCGTCGTACGCCCTTGCAAATCAAGGCGCCTACCTGCATGCAGCGCTGGCTGCTGCCCAAACTGATGCAATGGCAAACATTGCGCCCTGATGTGCCCGTGGAGTTGACCAGTAGCGTGCAACACGGTGTCGATTTTCGTCGGGAAACATTTGATGCTGCAGTGGTTTACAGCCCGGCACCGGGCCCAAAACGCGAAGGCCAGCACCTGTTTGACGAACAACTCACCCCTGTATGCGCACCGCACCTGCTGCAAGGCAGCGCTGCGATCAACAGCCTTCTCGACCTGGAACATCACACACTGTTGCATCCCAGCCGCGATCAACGCGACTGGAACAACTGGCTTAACGCTGCGGGAGGCGATCTGTCGGTGATCCGACATAGCCAGTATTTCGACACGCTGGACCTTGCCATGACCGTCGCGGCACAAGGCAATGGCGTGGCAATCGGCGACTGGTCATTGATCGGTGACGATCTGAAGGCTGGACATCTGGCGATGCCCTTTAATTTCAAGGTGCCTACCGGCGCGGGCTATTACCTGGTGTGCCCGCCCCGTGTTGAACCGTCTGCGCCCTTGCAAGCGTTGATGACGTGGCTGCTGAATCAGGCTCACTCAACACTGGAACCTGTGCGTTAAAGGCCAAGCTGACTCACCACTGCACTTCGCCTTTGGCGACTTTGGCGCTCAATTCCAGCGACGATTCTTCGCCCAGATTCGGATAGCGTTTTTTCATTGCTGCAATCAGTTCGGCTGAATTTCTGGCTTTGGGGGTTTCTTCGTCAAACGCTTTGATGTAGTCACGGGTGAAGTGAACCGCCTTCAATGAACGGTCGTTTTCACCCAGATAATGGCCGGGTACAACAATGTCGGGCTGTAAACTCTCGATGCGCTTAAGGGTCGCCAGCCACTGCCGATGTGACTGTGGCGTTTGAGTATCGGCCATCCAGACATGCAGGTTATCTGCCACCACGACGCCACCGACTACCGCCTTGAGCGACGGAATCCACACGTAGCTGCGCTGCGGCTGCCTGCCGGAGAGCCCCATGACGTCGAGCTCCCGCCCCTCAAGGCTCAAGGTATTGCCCTGCATGACCTCGGGCACGATTAACTGACTCGGCACATCTGCGCCCATCTGTGGCCCCCAAAAAGCCAGTTTGGCGTCTTTGGTTTCATTGATATGCGCGACGGTCGGCCCCGAAGCAACCACCTTGGCGTCCGGAAAGGCCTGAGTCAGCGTTTCAAGGCCAAAGTAGTAATCCGGGTCGCCGTGACTGATATAGATCGTCGTCAGGTGCTTGCCGCTGCGGCGGATTTTCTCTACCAACTGATTGGCTTGGGCCTTGGCGAACTGGGCATCAATCAGAATCGCGTCCTTTTCGCCGCTGACCAACACCGATGACACGGGGAAAGAAGCCGCAGCGCCAGGGTTGTAAACATCCAGCGTCAGGGGTGGCGCGGCGACGACGTTGGAGGCAAAGCCCAGCATCACAGCGCTGATGAGGAAACGGCGGAGGGCGTGAAATAGTGTCATGGCTCATTCCTTGGCGAAGACCGATGTAAACAACCGAGTCAGCTTAATGGCAGCATCGCCTCTCGTCAGCGACTTCCTGCAAGCTGCTGCATATAGTCCATTTGAGGGATGAACAAGCCCGTGACCACTCGTACAACTGACATGGCAGGAACCAGGGTCTGAGCTAGCCTCAAAGGTGTGATGTCTAGGTCTGACTCCGATTGAAGCAGGAGAGATAACGCCATGACCACTAAAACAAGAACCAGATGCATGACTCTGTTTATCGTTTTTGCTGCCGCAGCACTGTTTGCCAGCGCGTGCTATCGCGCCGAACAAACGCGTCAAGCAGCCGGATTTACCGTCAGTTGCAATGGCGGGCACTGTAACTCAATGTTCAGCGCATTGAGGTAATACCTACAGGCCGGACTGATCATCTCAGTCTGGTCTGTTTGAGTTAACCCCGAACCACGCAAACTCCCGGGCTTTCGCACGCACGTCTATCCAGTAGACTGATCAGATTTGCGCCCCAGGGATTCTTCGTGACCAGCCTGAACCAGCCCGTCTCTCCAAAACCCGCCATTCGCAGCATTCTGGTTGCCCTGATGCTGGCGATTTTTCTGGGTGCCCTCGACCAGACCATTGTCGCCGTTTCGATACCCGCCATTTCCTCTCAATTCAAGGACGTCAGCCAATTGGCGTGGGTGATTTCCGGCTACATGGTGGCCATGACAGTGGCCGTGCCGATTTACGGCAAGCTGGGAGATTTATACGGACGCAGGCGCTTGATGCTGTTTGGTATGAGCGTGTTTACCCTGGCCTCGCTGTTTTGTGGGCTTGCGCAAAATATGGAACAGCTGGTGCTGGCCAGGATTATTCAAGGCATTGGCGCTGGCGGGATGATCTCTGTCAGTCAGGCGATTATCGGCGACATCATGCCGCCCCGTGAACGCGGTCGCTATCAGGGCTATTTCAGCAGCATGTACGCCGTGGCCAGCGTTGCCGGCCCCGTACTGGGCGGCTACATGACCGAGTTCTTGTCCTGGCGCTGGGTTTTTTTAATCAACCTGCCTCTGGGATTGGCGGCGTTGTGGATTTCCCATCGCACATTGATCGGGCTACCCGTCCCCCAACGCAAACCCATCATTGATTATCTGGGCACTGTGCTGATGATTATCGGCCTGACCTCATTGCTGCTGGGTATTACCTTTATCGGCCAAGGGTATAGCTGGCACGGCGATCAAGTGCTGGGGCTATTGGCGGCAGCGCTAATCGCACTGGCACTGTTCGTGTGGCACGAGCGTCGCTCAATCGAGCCTTTGCTGCCCATGCACCTGTTTGCCAATCGCAATGCCGTGTTGTGCTGGTGCACGGTGTTCTTCACCAGTTTCCAGGCGATATCGCTGATTGTGCTGATGCCCTTGCGCTATCAAAGCATCACCGGGGCCGGGGCGGACAGTGCGGCCTTGCACCTGCTGCCACTGGCGATGGGGTTACCGATGGGCGCTTACTTTGCCGGGCGCATGACATCAGTGACCGGGCGTTATAAACCGATGATTCTGACGGGTGCGGCACTGATGCCTTTGGCCATCACCGGTATGGCCTTCAGCCCGCCGAGTGCCGAGGTGTTGAGCGGTGTGTTTATGTTGTTAAGCGGGATTGCGGCGGGGATGCAGTTTCCGACGTCATTGGTGGGCGCGCAGAATTCGGTGCAACAGCATGATATTGGCGTGGCCACCAGCACCACCAACCTGTTTCGCTCACTGGGTGGCGCTATGGGTGTGGCGTTGATGTCGGCCCTGTTGCTCGCGCTGTTGCATGACTCATTGCTGGCCCCTGTTGCGGGTCAGCCACTGCTGGGGGAAGGCAGTTCGGGCAATGTGCTGCTGGACGGATTGAACGCCGTGCAAGGTCCAGCGCTGGATGACTTGCGGTTAGAGTTGTTGCAGACATTCCGCCATTTGTTGACGGTCAGTGCGGTGGTTTCACTGCTGGGGTTGAGTGCGGCGATTGCCATGCCCAATCACGTGCTTCGCGGGCGGGGGGACAAGGTCAAAAGCCCCTCACCCTAACCCTCTCCCGGAGGGAGAGGGGATTAAAAGCAGAAGCTACCACCCATCAGCCCCCTCTCCCTCTGGGAGAGGGTTGGGGTGAGGGCCAGCCTCACCGCAGACGTCAAGGCCTGGCACTAATCTGCTTTTGCAGGTTTTGAATCTGACTTTGCAAGGTATTGATGTTGCGCGTCACTTGGGCGCGGAACACGTCAAATTCAGCAGCATTGGCACCTTTGGCAGGTACCGGACGGTTTTCCAGTTCGCTTTTAAGCACCATCAAATCCTGCTCCAGACGCTCAATGGCAGCGCCAGGATTACCTTGCTTCTTCAAGGCCGCGACATCCACTGCCTGTTGGTCAAGGCTGCCTTTAAGGGCCGCAACCTCGGCCGTTAAACCTTTTATCTGCGCGTCAATTTTGACTTGAGCTTCCTGGTCAGCCGTCACCTGCGCCAGCAGCGCCGCATTGATTTTCTCGAACCGGGCGTCCAGTTCGACTTTCTGCCCTTCAACAGCAACCTGCTGACGCTTGCTCTGTTCAAGCAATTGCTCTTCAAGCTGTTTGATCTGAAGCTTCAAGGCTTCACTGCCAGTGTTAAGGCTCGACTCGCTGGCCACTACCTTGCCGGAGATCGCCTGCAATCGCCCTGCGGCTTCTTCACTGATGCGCGCAAAGCTTTCTTGCGTCGCTACTAACTGCTGCTCCATCAATGAAATCTGCTGAAAGCTCCACCACGCCAACCCCGCAATAGCCAACAGCAGCGCGCCGATAAATGCCCACAAAAGCCCAGTACCCGGAGCTTTCACCTTAATCACAGGTGCAGTGCGCGAGTACACCGTGGTGCGTTCACGGGCACCGGCAGGTTGCACGCCGTCATCCTCCTCAATGGCATGCAGGGTCGGAACAGAGTCGAAATCATCACGGGCATCATTGCGCATTTAAAAACCTTAAATCCTGAAAGATAGTTTGAAACAGTTAACGATAAGGCGATTGCTGGGCTTTCCACCAACCGCAGAACTCATCCAGCGCGGCCCATAAGGTCACTTTTGGGTCGTAGTCGAGATAATGACGGGCGCGGCTGATGTCGAGGGTAAAGTCCTTGTCCATATGCTGTACACCTAAACGTGTCAGCGATGGCTCTGGCTGGCCCGGCCACAACTTACAGGCCAACTCATTCAATGCCGCCTTGCTGTAGGCAAGGCCAAAGCTGCGATAGCGCGTGACCTGCGGCACGTTCATTTGGCGCATCACGTAATTGATCACATCCCACAGCGGTACCGGCGCCCCATTGCTGATGTTGTAGGCTTTGCCCAAAGCTGACCCGCTCGCCAGCAGGCTGCTCAGCAGCGCTTCACTGAGGTTTTGCACACTGGTGAAATCCACCTTGTTCAGGCCGTTGCCAACAATTGCCAAGCGGCCTTTGCGCTGCATCGTCAACAAACGCGGGAACAAGCTCATATCCCCCGCCCCCGTCACACACCGCGCACGCAAGGCAATCACTTCGAGACCGAATTCCTGGGCACCAAATACCTTTTGTTCCGCCTGATTTTTGGTCGCCGCATAGGAGTGCCGAAATCGTTTCGGCAACTGATCCTCGGTCAAGCCGGTATGCGAGCGCCCATCGAAGTACATGGACGCTGATGACAGATGCACCAACCGCCGCACGCGCTGTTTCAAGCAGGCTTCGACCACGTTTTCGGTGACCAGTACATTGTCGCGCTGGAAGTCCTGATAACGCCCCCAAGCACCCCGGTGGCCCGCACAGTGCACCACGGCATCGATATCGACGCACAAGTCGCGCACCAACAGGCCATCGGTCAAATCACCCGGGATAAATTCAGCACCACGGCGTACCAGGTGTTCAACACCCTCGGCCCGTCGCCCGCTGACCCGCACGTCAAAGCCCTGCTCCAGGGCAAAGCGCGCAAAGCGTCCGCCTATGAAGCCGCTCGCGCCGGTGACCAGAATCTTCATGAATCACTCCAATGCTGTAATTCTTGTTGCTTGCTGTTTAAACGCTATTTTTCACAACAAAGGCACTAACCAGCGCTGCGCCGAACGCGTTAGATGTTCGGTCAGTTGGCCCAGCAATTGTCCACCATTACGCCAATGATGCCAGTACAGTGGCACGTCGATCGGTTTATCTGGCAGCAACTCGACTAACACGCCATTCGCCAGCTGCTCACGCACCTGCAATTCCGGCACAAGCCCCCATCCAAGACCAGCTTCGGCCAGGCGGATAAAGCCTTCGGAAGACGGGCACAAATGATGCTCAAAGCTGCCATCGACCCCCAGGGCGGCCAAATAGCGGTGTTGCAGAAAATCATCCGGGCCGAACACCAGCGCCGGGGTTTTAGGCAGTAAATCGGCGCGCACTCCATCAGGAAAATGCCGTGCAACAAACGCAGGACTGGCCAGTGCCCGGTAACGCATGGCCCCCAGCAACACACTGCGTGCGCCCGCCACCGGCCGTTCGCTGGCACATAAGCACGCGGCGACTTCCCCTGCCCGCATGCGTTTTAGCCCCACCGTCTGGTCCTCTACCACCAAGTCCAATAGCAGGTGCTGGTCGGCACAAAAATCACTGACCGCAGGCGCCCACCACGTGGCCAGGCTGTCCGCATTCAAGGCAATGCGCAGACGCTCGGGCAACCCCTCGTCATCCAGCGCCGGTACGGCACTTTGCAAATCGCGCTCAAGCAAACGCACTTGCTGAACATGGTTCAGCAAACGTCGCCCTATTTCAGTCGGGCTGGGCGGCGTTGCGCGAATCAGCACCGGTTGGCCAATCCGGGCTTCAAGCAATTTAATGCGCTGGGAAACGGCCGATTGTGACAGCCCAAGCACCTGTGCCGCACGCTCAAAACCGGCCTGTTCTACAACAGCGGCCAACGCAGAAAGCAATTTATAGTCGAACATCAGTTTTCCTAATGAGCGATCAGCAGTATTGGTTTTTCTTATACAGCCAAGGGCAGGAGAATAGCCAGCAGCAAACTTCTTCCCACCTGTAGTACGACGAGTAAATGTTATGTGGCAAAGCTACCTCAATGGCCTGTTGGTCGCGTTCGGCTTGATCATGGCCATCGGCACCCAGAATGCATTCGTGCTGGCGCAAAGCCTGCGTCGGGAACATCACCTCCCGGTGGCAGCCTTTTGCGTGGTGTGCGATGCCCTGCTGGTCGCTGCCGGGGTGTTTGGCCTTGCCACCGTGCTGGCGCAAAACCCACTTTTGCTCAGTGTCGCGCGCTGGGGGGGAGCGGTTTTTTTACTGTGGTACGGCACGCAGGCCCTGCGTCGGGCGTTTTCCAGTTCGAGCCTTGAACAGTCGGCCGGGCAGACTGCGCGCTCACTCAAGGCCGTCATGTTAAGTGCCTTGGCAGTCACACTGCTCAACCCCCATGTTTACCTGGATACGGTATTGCTGATTGGCTCGCTGGGCGCACAACAAAGTGTGCCAGGCGCCTATGTGGTGGGGGCAGCCAGTGCGTCATTGCTGTGGTTTTTTACGCTGGCGATTGGAGCCGCGTGGTTAGCGCCCTGGCTGGCAAGGCCTTCGACATGGCGCATTCTGGATATGCTGGTCGCCGTGATGATGTATGCGGTGGCGATACAGCTGATTTTGGCGGGGTAAGCACAGCGCCCTTTACAAGGCACCAATGCCGCCCCGCCTATAAATTATGATGTTCATCCTTCGATCTGGCCGTTGACGACTCGAGCTACATGCCTTTCGAGAGAAATATCTGCGACGGCAACGTGAAGTTCCGCAGTTTGAGCAAGGCCATCGGCCCTGCCCCCAGTTCGGTGCGCAAATACCAGGTCAGGTCCAGGCCATCGGGCGCTTTGATAATCATGCGGTAGCGGCTGTCAGCATCGTCCAGCGGGGTGATTTGGGATTTTTCCAGCAGGCGGATCAGCCCCCAGGTGCCCTGAAAGTCCCCGAATAAACGCTCCCCCGTGTGGATGCTGGTCCAGCTCAAGCTGGCGCCCGGGTGGTTGCTGCGCCCCGGCCAATTGAAACGTTGCCACTTTTCTCGTTGGTTGAAGTAGTGATGCCTCTCGCCATTAAGGATGAAGGTGGTCTGCACCACATTACTGGCGGCTTTGCCTTGCAGTTCAAAACTCAGGCCCATGCCGCCATCGGTGTAGAGCACATCGGCCAAATGGCTGAGCTGATTGATGGCGTCGAGAAATTGCGGGTTGAGGCGCAGGCCCTGACCATACCGAGGATCGGCCACCCAACGGCTGCCTTCCTTACGCAATACACCGCTCAACTGGCGTTGCAAAAACTGCTCGATGCGCCCCGAGTCGGAGCGGATCATCTGCCCCAGCATCGGCAACGAGGCGTCGCTGGCGGTGATCGCAAAGGGATAGCGGCTGGCAAATGCCTGTTGCCAATCGCTGACGATTGCGCGCTGCCACTGTTTGTTCAGCCCCGCCGCCGAGGGTTGCAGCACCCGCTGCCAAGCCTGTTCCAGCGGCTGCACGAAGAGGGTCTGGCCGACGACGCCCCATTCGGCGCCCAAGCTCGCGGCGAGCAAGCTGCCATAGGACTGGGTGTCGGTCAGGTCGATGCTTTTGCCCTGAAACACGGTTTGCGCCAGCGCTTGGGTCATTTCCTGCGGGTCAGGTGCGTTGCTCACGTGCTGCAGTTTCAGGCGCACACGTGTCACGCGATTGAGGAAAGCCTGCAGGCTCAAGCCGTCATTGTCGCCTTTGCCTTCGGGGTCTTTGCCCAGCAACGCCAATAACGGCCCAAAGGTCTTGTCCAGCGGACTGCTCGACCCTGGCAAGGGTTGCTCGATCTGCGGCACTTTATCTTTAGCCATAAGCTTCTGCGCCGACTTCACCAACGAGTCAGCCAACGCCTGATTACGCGTTCCCGCTTGCCCCTGATAGGCCAAGGTGTTCATCAGCGCAATCAGCGGGGACTGACGCACATCGCTCATCATGGTCAGTTGATCGATCACGTCGGCCAGGCTGTTAGCCTGTTGCCAGCGCAGGCTGTTGAGAAACTCCAGCCAGGCGTTGCTGTAGTCCTGAAAGTAGCGCTCGGTGAGGCGCTCGCGCAGCACGTCAGGGGTCAAATCGGCTTCTATGTCGCCGGGTTTGTCGCTCAGCACCCAATCGATTTCTTCGCGGCGCGCCTCGGCAATTTCGTCGATGGCCTCTCGCACATGACCTTCCCAGGCCTGACGAGTAAAGACGCCCGCCACGCCATAGTCAGTGGTGAACAAGGCGTGCGCCTCGGTGTCACCCACCATCTGCTGCAAGCTCATTGCGGGGTAGTGAATAGCCGCTGCGTCGAGTACTTTTTGGTACAGATTGGCCTCGGCGTTGCGCTGGCCCAACTGACCCAGCAGCACCTGACGGGCCTGAGCCACCAAGACTGGGTCGGCCTCGATGCGCCACTCGGGATGAGCGGCCAGTTGCTCCCCATAAAATTGCCATAAGTTAGGCGACAACCCCTGCCAGAGCCCCGGCGAGAAACCCGCCCGCAGCGGCTCGGCATTGCCTAATACATTGGCCAAAAAGGCCGCGTCGGCCTTTTCGGGGCGCGCCATCATCAGGTACGCCTTCAATAAATCGTAGGCGCCACGGGCACGATTGGC
>NZ_WIWC01000035.1 GCF_009600315.1 Pseudomonas helleri
GAAAGCCTTGGCTATGCAATATGATGCTCCTGCGTCAATTCAATAACCGTGTTGCACTCAGCTCCTGCAACCGCCCAGTTATAGTTCACACTAACTGCCGGCTACAATGTTTTATTGAGTAGGAATTCGGAATTAATGTTGTATGAATTAACCTACAAATAATTTAATAGTGAGTTCTACTGACATCAAGGCAGTGTAATTACCTTCATATCCTGTCATGAAGTAGTGAACACCGTGAGTGCAGCAGCATCGTGTGGCGAGGACCACAGAGCTGCTGGCCCACACTGCGCAGGGTTACTTCAGCGCGTAATTGAGCACGATGCCGATAAAGATCGCCAGCCCCGCCCAATGGTTGTGCAAGAAGGCTTTGAAGCATCGTTGGGGGTCGCGGTTGCGGGTGTACCAGAACTCCCACACAAAGCATGCCGCCGCAGCCAATAAGCCCAAGTGAAACCAGCCGCCCAACTCGAAGTGCGAACCCGCCAACAGCAGGCAACCCAAGGCTAAACATTGCAGGGTAAGGATGATTACGCGGTCTGCATCGCCAAACAGGATAGCCGTGGATTTAACCCCGACTTTCAGGTCATCTTCGCGGTCGGTCATGGCGTAGTAAGTGTCATACCCCACCGTCCACAGCAAGTTGGCGATGTAAAGCAGCCACGCAGCAGCGGGCACGCTCCCGGTTTCGGCCGTAAAAGCCATCGGCATGCCCCACGAAAAGGCCGCGCCCAGTACCACTTGCGGGTAGTAGGTGTAGCGTTTCATGAACGGGTAGGTGGCGGCCAAGGCCAACCCGCCAAATGAGAGCAGGATTGTCGGGGTGTTGGTACACAGCACCAGCAGGAAGCTGACGCCCATGAGCAGGGCAAAAAACACCAGGGCTTCTTTGCTGCTGATTTTTCCGCTGACCAAGGGGCGTTGTTCGGTGCGTTTGACGTGACCGTCCACCTTGCGATCAGCAAAGTCGTTGATCACACAGCCACCGGCTCGGGTCAGGATCACACCCAAGACAAAGATCAACAGATTGCTCAGCGACGGCACGCCCTTGGCGGCCACCCACAGCGCCCACAGCGTTGGCCACAGCAGCAGGTAGATGCCGATGGGTTTGTCCATGCGGGTCAGTTGAATAAAGTCCCAGGCCCGAGGGTTCAGGCGGTTGAGCGATTTGAGCAGGCGTACGTACATCAGCTGTTCTCCGACCGGGCACTGAGGGTGGCCCACAAGGGGGGTAAAAAAACTTCGGCCACCAGTACGCTTAATGTGCCGCGTACAAAGCGTGACCGGCGTGCCCACAGGTGGTCGGCCCGATCAGCCTCCGGCAACCAGTCGCGGGGGTAGTGGCATACCTGTAAAGGGCCACGCTCAAAGGCGTGGTCACAAAAAAGCAGCTCGCCCAGTGAACGGGTTCCCAGCGCTTCCAGGTTCAGCCCGCCGGGTTCCAGGGCGGTGTGTGCCGCGACGCTGCGGGCAAACACCCACGGTTGCTGGTGCCCACGCAAATAGACTTCGCGCACCCAGCCGCGGCTGTCCTCAGGCAGGTCGAGCGCTGTGCACTCGTCCTTGCGCAGCGTCTGCCAGCCTTCAAGCAGCGGCAACACGCTAAAGGCGCCGTCTGAAAGCGCGGTGAGCCGGCGAGTCAATGAACCCTGATCGAACAACCAGTCGAGTGTTTGTTCATCAGGCGGGGTGTGTAGGTGGCTTTGTTCAAGCCAGACAGGGGAGATCAGTGGAGACGTCATGTGCGACACGGTAGGTCATAATTGGCAGCCATTGAGGCCCGCGAGCTTAGCACGCTGCTTATTGAATGAGCGCTTGAGCGGTTATTGGCAGCAATCGTGCTTGCATATCAGGGTGGTCATCAGTACAAAACGCCCTGAAAATGACGAGCAACGCAGCAGCTCTCGATAAGTCTGTGGCCTCGTGCGGCCTGAACCCTGGGAAATACCTTTATGAAAAAGTGGCAATGCATCGTATGTGGACTGATTTACAACGAAGCCGATGGCTGGCCGGATGACGGCATTGCGCCCGGTACGTTGTGGCAGGACGTCCCTGAAGACTGGCTGTGCCCGGACTGCGGTGTCGGCAAAATGGATTTCGAGATGATCGAAATCAACTGATTGATCCCTTATCAACCTGTTTCAACCCTGGAGTATGGAATGAACGCACCTGTCGTGATCGTGGGCACTGGGCTGGCTGGCTATAACCTGGCCCGAGAGTTTCGCAAGCTGGACAGCGAGACCCCGTTGCTGTTGATCACGGCAGATGATGGGCGCTCCTATTCCAAGCCCATGCTGTCCACCGGCTTTGGCAAGAACAAAGAGGCCGACGGCCTGAGCATGGCGACGCCGGATGCGATGGCCGCCCAACTCAACGCCCAGGTGCGCACCCACACCCGTATCAGCGGTATTGATGCGGGCCATAAACAATTGTGGATTGGCGAAGAAGCGGTGCCTTACCGCGATCTGATTTTGGCGTGGGGTGCGCAGACCGTGCAGGTGCCGGTAGAAGGCGATGCGCAGGACGCCATCTTCCCGATCAACGATTTGGAAGACTATGCGCGTTTTCGCACCGCGGCAGCGGGCAAGCGCCGGGTGTTGATTCTGGGGGCCGGACTGATTGGCTGTGAATTTGCCAATGACCTGATTGCCGGTGGCTTTGAAGTCGAGCTGGTGGCCCCGTGTGAGCAAGTCATGCCCACCCTGTTGCACCCTGCCGCCGCGGCTGCCGTGCAAGCCGGTCTGGAAAGTCTCGGCGCGCGTTTGCATCTGGGCCCGGTATTGACCCGCCTGCAACGCACCGACGATGGTCTGCAAGCCCATTTATCAGACGCCAGCGTGATCGCCTGTGATGTAGTGGTCTCGGCGATCGGTTTGCGTCCGCGGATTGATATGGCGGCGGCCGCCGGGCTACAGGTCAATCGCGGCATTGAGGTGGACCGTCATCTCAAAACATCCCATGCCAATATTTACGCGCTGGGCGATTGCGCCGAAGTGGAAGGCTTGAGCCTGCTCTACGTTATGCCCCTCATGAATTGTGCACGGGCACTGGCGCAAACACTGGCAGGCAACCCGACAGCAGTGAGCTATGGGGCAATGCCCATTACGGTGAAAACGCCGGTTTGCCCTCTGGTGGTGTCGCCGGTGCCCCGTGGTTACGAAGGCGTGTGGACCGTGGAAGGCCAAGGCGCTGACATCAAGGCCTTGTGCCGCGATGGGGAAGGCAAGTTGCTCGGTTATGCGCTGACGGGCGAGGCGGTTCGCGAAAAACTGGCACTGAATAAAGAGCTACCTGCGCTTTTGGCGTAAACGCCGCTTATAAAGTCGCTTATGACATTGCCTTGACTCAACAAAGCCTCGCCAGAGGCTGGCGCAGGATTTGGCCGCGTGCCATTCTCACACCGGTCTGCCGCAGAGTAGAGCCTGCGGCGCCCTGAGCGCAGCTCCGTTAGAGAGCAGCACGGACATAACAACAAAAAACCGTCAAAGAGGCTTCATCATGCGTAAACCAGATCTCGCCGCCGCTATCGCTGAAAAGGCTGACCTCACCAAAGAGCAAGCCAGCCGCGTACTCAATGCAGTTCTTGAAGAAATCACCAATGCCCTGCACCGCAAAGACAGCGTCACGCTGGTCGGCTTCGGTACGTTCATTCAGCGTCATCGCGGTGCTCGCACCGGCAAAAACCCGCAAACCGGCGAGCCGGTAAAAATCAAGGCCAGCAACACCGTGGCTTTCAAACCGGGCAAGTTTCTTAAAGACAGCGTTAACCCATAAGTCGGACAATTGCCGCGCTTGAAGGTGGCTGAAGAAATGGGCGCGCGATGATGACAGCGCCCATTTTTGACAATGATTGAGCCGATTGTGCGGCTATAAGTGGCAAAACCTGCTTATTCTGCGTCTAACTCAGCAGATAAGTGGTGTTCCTTGTTCAAATCGCTACACTGCGCCGGCTAGTTATTTACTTCCCGAGGCGCGCACATGAAATTTCGTTTTCTGCTCTGGATGCTGGGCTTCCTGATGGGCAGAGCCAGCCGTAAAAACCCTGCATTTCAGCAGCAACTGGTTGATAAAGACCTGGTTTTCCAGCTGCAAACCCTCGATGGCAAAGTGGCCCGTCACTTCAAAGTCAAAAACCTTCGCATCACCAGCCATTCGGGTCTGTACCCGGAGCCTGCTTTTGCCATTGCCTTCAAAGACGCTGAGTATGGGTTTGCCACGATGCAAGCCAAGAACAAGCAATTGGCGTTCATGACCGGCATTCAAGACAAGTCGATTCAGATCAAAGGCAACCCGGCGCTGGTCATCTGGTTTCAAGGCTTGACCAAGTACCTGAAGCCGCGCAAAAAGCCCAAGGCGTGACATCGAAGGATTGGGGGTGGGCACCCTTCGTGCCCACATTCTCATCCTGTTCAAGCTTGCGGCTTGGCCAGCTTCTTCAGGAATACGGTCATTTCTTTTTCGGCCTGCTTATCGCCGTGGGCCTGCGCTGCCGCTATTCCCTGCTCCCACGCCGTACGCGCAGCGCCCCTGTCGCCTGCCGCTAGCTGGGCTTTACCCAATAGCTTCCAGGCTGCGGAATACTTGGGGTCAAACGCTACACAGGCCTGCAGGTGTTCAACCGCCTTTAAGTTATCCCCAAGGTCGAGATAGCCCTTGCCCAGGCCAAAGCGCAGCAACGCGTTATCCACACCCTTGGCCAACATCTTTTCCAGTGATTCCAGCACGCCAGACTCCTTAGAAGAAACTCAATCCCACGTGGAACAGCTTCTCGACGTCGCGAATATGCTTTTTATCCACAAGGAACAGGATTACATGGTCGCCGGCATTGACCACGGTAGCGTCGTGGGCAATCAACACTTCTTCGTCGCGAATGATCGCGCCGATGGTCGTGCCTGGAGGCAAGTGGATCTCCCCAATCCGACGGCCAATCACCTTGCTCGACTTCGAGTCGCCGTGGGCAATGGCCTCAATGGCCTCGGCGGCCCCCCGACGCAATGAGTGAACGCTGACAATATCCCCACGGCGTACGTGAGCCAGCAGCGTGCCGATGGTGGCCAGCTGCGGGCTGATGGCGATGTCGATCTCGCCGCCCTGAATCAAGTCCACGTAGGCGGGGTTGTTGATGATGGTCATGACCTTTTTCGCGCCCAGACGCTTGGCCAGCAACGAGGACATGATGTTGGCTTCGTCATCATTGGTCAGGGCCAGAAACAGGTCGGCATCGGCGATGTTTTCTTCGAGCATTAAATCGCGGTCCGATGCGCTGCCTTGCAGCACCACGGTGCTGTCGAGCGTGTCAGACAAGTAGCGACAACGCGCAGGGCTCATCTCGATGATCTTGACCTGATAGCGGCTTTCAATGGCTTCGGCCAGCCGCTCGCCAATCTGCCCGCCGCCCGCGATGACGATGCGCTTATAGCTTTCGTCCAGACGGCGCATTTCACTCATCACTGCGCGGATGTTGGCTCTGGCAGCGATGAAAAACACCTCGTCGTCCGCCTCGATCACGGTATCGCCACGGGGTGTAATCGGGCGATCACGGCGGAAAATGGCAGCAACCCGGGTGTCGACATTGGGCATATGTTCGCGTAGCTGGCGCAGTTGCTGACCAATCAGCGGCCCGCCGTAGTACGCCTTGACCGCCACCAATTGGGCTTTGCCGTCGGCAAAGTCGATTACCTGCAAGGCGCCGGGGTGTTCAATCAGACGTTTGATGTAGTTGGTCACCACTTGCTCAGGGCTGATCAACACGTCCACCGGAATGGCGTCGTTGTCGAACAGCTCTTCACCGCGAGTCAGGTAGGCCGATTCACGCACCCGCGCGATTTTGGTCGGGGTGTGGAACAGCGAGTACGCCACTTGGCACGCGACCATATTGGTCTCGTCACTGTTGGTCACGGCCACCAGCATGTCGGCGTCGTCGGCACCTGCTTGGCGCAGCACATTGGGCAGCGAAGCGCGACCTTGCACGGTACGAATATCGAGACGGTCACCGAGGTCGCGCAGGCGGTCGCCATCGGTATCGACCACGGTGATGTCGTTAGCCTCGCTGGCCAAATGCTCAGCCAGCGTGCCGCCGACCTGGCCTGCGCCAAGAATGATGATTTTCATGCCGTCAGTCCCTCGTTAGCCGCGTACGGCAGCGATCTTGATCAACTTGGCGTAATAAAATCCGTCGTGCCCGCCTTCCTGGGCCAGCAATTGACGACCGTGCGGCTGCTTGATGCCGAACTCGCCGGCAATATCCAGCTCCCGCGCACCCGGTGTGCGGGCCAAAAAGGCTTCGATCACTTCGGTGTTTTCGGTCGGCAGCGTCGAGCAGGTGGCATAGAGCAAAATGCCACCCACTTCCAGCGTAGGCCACATGGCGTCGAGCAACTCGCCTTGCAAGGCGGCGAGGGCGGGAATGTCGTCCGGTTGGCGCGTCAGCTTGATGTCCGGGTGGCGACGGATCACGCCGGTTGCCGAGCACGGCGCGTCCAGCAAAATGCGCTGGAACGGTTTGCCGTCCCACCAGGTGGCGGTGTCGCGGCCATCGGCGGCAATCAACTCGGCACTCAGGCCCAGCCGCTCAAGGTTTTCGCGAACCCGCACCAGACGCTTGGCTTCCAGATCCACCGCGACCACGCCAGCCAGCTGGGGCTCGACTTCGAGGATGTGGCAGGTCTTGCCACCGGGTGCACAGCAGGCGTCAAGCACGCGCTGGCCGGGGGCCAGGTCCAGCAAGTCGGCGGCCAATTGCGCGGCTTCGTCCTGGACGCTGATCCAGCCCTCGGCAAAGCCCGGCAAGTTGCGCACATCGCAGGCTTCGGCAAGCACAATACCGTCCTGGCTGAAGGCGCAAGGCTGGGCTTCGATACCGGCCTCGATCAGCAATTGCAGATAGGCATTACGGCTGTGATGACGGCGGTTGACCCGCAAAATCATCGGTGGATGCGCGTTATTGGCCGCGCAAATGGCTTCCCACTGTTGTGGCCAGAACGCTTTCAGCGATTTTTGCAGCCAGCGTGGGTGCGCAGTGCGCACCACGGGATCGTGTTCCAGTTCGGCGAGCAAGGCTTCGCTCTCGCGCTGTGCGTTGCGCAAGACGGCATTGAGCAAGCCTTTGGCCCACGGTTTTTTCAATTTGTCAGCGCAACCGACGGTTTCACCGATGGCGGCATGAGCCGGAATGCGCGTGTAGAGCAGTTGATACAAGCCCACCAGCAACAATGCTTCAACGTCTGCGTCGGCCGCTTTGAACGGCTTTTGCAGCTGCTTGTTGGCCAGCGCCGACAAGCGCGGCTGCCAGCGGGCTGTGCCAAAGGCCAGATCCTGAGTCAGGCCGCGATCACGCACCTCGACTTTATCCAGTTGTAACGGCAGCGAACTGTTGAGTGATGCCTTGCCATTCAGGACGGCGGTCAGGGCTTTGGCTGCGGCCAGACGCGGATTCATTGTGCGGCACCCAACACCGTGCCGACGGCGAATTTCTCACGGCGGCTGTTGAAAAAATCGCTGAAGTTCAGCGCCTTGCCACCGGGCAATTGCAGGCGGGTCAGGCACAATGCGCCTGCTCCACAGCCCACGATCAGGCCGTCCTTGCTGGCGGCGAGAATCTGCCCCGGTTCACCTTGAGCATCTGCCAGCGTGGCGGCCAACACTTTCAAAGCTTCCCCGTTGAGTGTGCTGTGGCAGATGGGCCATGGGTTGAAGGCGCGAATCACTCGCTCCAGTTCAATGGCCGGACGGTTCCAGTCGATACGGGCTTCGTCTTTGTTCAGTTTGTGCGCATAGGTGGCCAGACTGTCGTCTTGTACCTCACCTTGCAACGTACCGGCAGCCAGACCGGCAATCGCTTCGATCACCGCCGGTGGCCCGAGCTTGGCCAAACGGTCGTGCAAACTGCCGCCAGTGTCGTCGGCGCTGATCGGGGTCACGGACTTGAGCAGCATGGGGCCGGTGTCCAGGCCCGCCTCCATGCGCATGACAGTCACACCGCTCTCGCTGTCGCCGGCTTCGATGGCGCGTTGGATCGGTGCCGCACCGCGCCAGCGTGGCAGCAATGAGGCATGGCTGTTGATGCAGCCCAGTCGCGGAATGTCGAGTACAACCTGGGGCAGGATCAGGCCATACGCCACCACCACCAGCAAATCGGGCTTTAATGCCGCGAGTTCGGCTTGGGCTTCGGGGGCACGCAGGGTCGGTGGTTGCATGACCGGGATGTGGTGCTCAAGGGCCAATTGCTTGACCGGGCTTGGCATCAGCTTTTGCCCGCGCCCTGCCGGACGATCCGGTTGGGTGTAGACCGCGACAATCTCATAAGGGCTGTCGAGCAGCGCCTTAAGGTGTTCAGCGGCGAATTCTGGGGTGCCAGCAAAGACGATGCGCAGTGGCTCAGTCATGAATTACTCACTTGGAATGGGGGGAGAGCGCTGGCGTAAGCCTTCGATATACCTGTAGCTGCTGACGAGGTACGAAGGCTGCGGATGGCGGCATAGCCGTCGCAAAACTCGGCGATTGAGTACATCAGGCATATCCGTAGAGCGGGATTACGGCCGCTTCGCGCCCGATCGCAGCCTCGTGCCTCGACAGCGGCTACAAGCGCCGCGTCAATGGTTGGATATTGGGATCAAGCGTTCTGGCGGTGCAGTTTTTCCAGCTTCTTCTTGATCCGGTCACGCTTGAGGTTAGACAGGTAATCAACAAACAGCTTGCCGTTGAGGTGGTCGCATTCGTGTTGAATGCACACCGCCAGCAGGCCTTCGGCAATCATTTCAAATGGCTTGCCGTCACGGTCCAGCGCCTTGATTTTTACGCGCTGCGGGCGATCGACGTTTTCATAGAAACCCGGAACAGACAGGCAGCCTTCCTGATACTGATCCATCTCGTCGGTCAGGGCCTCGAACTCCGGGTTGATAAACACCATCGGTTCGCTGCGGTCTTCGCTCAGGTCCATGACCACGATACGTTTATGCACGTTGACTTGCGTGGCGGCCAGGCCAATGCCCGGTGCCTCGTACATGGTTTCAAACATGTCATCGATCAACTGACGGACTTCGTCGTCCACAACCGCCACGGGCTTGGCGATAGTGCGCAGTCGCGAGTCTGGGAATTCGAGGATGTTTAAAATAGCCATAAGTTTGATTGGTGCACTGTGTGAAAGATTCAAAAACGGTTGTCAGGTGGTCCTGAGGACTTCGGGCAACCTGTGCAAAACGTCCCCTTCAGAAGACAGCCCGCTCGGGCTCTGGCGTTTCACGCGAACGCACATAATAAAGGGATTCCCCGGCGGATGAAACGACTAGCTGCCGGACTGCACAGGGCATGGGTCTGATGCGGTCTGTCGCAGTTTGAAACCAACGTGCGGCGTCTGCCATGAACCCTCAACTAAAGTTGGGTTTCCATGCGCCATTTCAAGGGCAAACCGGATGCTCAGCTGGGTTTTTGACTGCTTGGCAAACAACTTGTTCACAGACTTATCCACAGCTTGCTCCTTGCTTGATGGCGCTCTTAACGATCAAGGATGATCACATGCCGTTGCCTGATATTTCCCCTTCCGAGCTTGAAGCGCGCTTGCGCATCCACCTGTTACCCGACTTGGGGCCAAGGCGTTATTACAGGCTATTCAGTGCCTTCGGTTGCGCCAGCTCGGCGCTGGGGGCACCCGCCAGCGCCTGGTCGGCATTAGGCCTGCCCGCCGCCTGTGCACAGGCCCGGCGCAGCCCGCAGGTTCGCGACGGTGCCAGCGCGGCATTACGCTGGCTTGAGCGTTCAAGCCAGCATCTCTTGTTACATGATCAGGCCAACTACCCCGCGTTATTAAGCGAGTTGTGCGATGCGCCGCCGCTGTTATTTGTGGCCGGCAATCCTTCAATACTGGAGAAACCCCAGCTGGCAATCGTCGGCAGCCGACGCGCCTCCCGGCCAGGGCTGGATACTGCCGCTGCATTTTCGCGCAGCCTGGCCAGTGCCGGATTTGTCATCACCAGTGGTTTGGCATTGGGCGTTGACGGTGTGGCCCACCGGGCAGCCCTTGATGCTGGCGGGTTGACCGTAGGGGTGTTGGGCACCGGGCTCGAAAAACTTTATCCACAGCGCCATCGTGCCTTGGCTGACGCGATGATCAACAGCGCCAGCGCAGTGGTTTCCGAGTTTCCGTTAGAGGCGGGGCCGCTGCCCGGCAACTTCCCTCGGCGTAATCGAATCATTAGCGGCCTGTCACTCGGCGTGTTGGTGGTCGAAGCCAGCGTGGCCAGTGGCTCGTTGATCACGGCCCGGCTGGCCGCCGAACAAGGGCGTGAGGTCTACGCCATTCCCGGTTCCATCCACCATCCTGGAGCGCGCGGGTGCCACCAGTTGATTCGTGATGGTGCAACGCTGGTTGAAACCGTCGAGCATATTCTCGAAGGCCTGCGCGGCTGGCGCTCTTTGCCGCTACCCACGGCGGATCTGTTCACACCCAGCTATCATCCCCTCGTGCAGTTGTTGCAGGCGGCGCCTTACACCAGTGAAGGTCTGGTCAGTGCCAGCGGCTGGGAGTTGCCCCGGTTATTGGCCGCTTTGACCGAACTTGAGCTGGAGGGGCGCGTGGTGCTGGAGGGCGGGCGTTGGTTTGCTCGCGCCAGCTAAGTACACTGCGCGCAGCACCTTTTTTGGAGACATTTGATGATCAGCACCTGGCGCGTCCAGCAAGCAGCAAGAGCGATTCGTGCGGGCGCGGTGATTGCCTACCCGACCGAGGCTGTGTGGGGACTGGGTTGCGACCCGTGGGATGAGGACGCGGTGGAGCGTTTGCTGGCGATCAAATCACGACCTGTGGATAAAGGCCTGATTGTGATAGCCGACAATATTCGCCAGTTCGACTTTCTGTTCGAAGATTTTCCGCAAGAGTGGCTCGACCGCATGGCCAGCACCTGGCCCGGGCCCAATACCTGGTTGGTGCCGCATCAAGGATTATTGCCGGAATGGATCACTGGCGTGCATGACACGGTGGCTTTGCGTGTGAGCGACCACCCGCTGGTGCGTGAGCTGTGTTCGCTGGTGGGGCCGATTGTATCGACCTCCGCGAACCCGGCCGGTTTGCCGGCGGCACGGACGCGGCTCAAGGTTGAGCAATATTTCCGTGGGCAAATCGACCACGTACTGGGTGGCAATCTTGGCGGGCGTAAAAACCCGAGTCTGATTCGCGATCTGGCGACGGGCAAGGTTGTGCGCCCGGCGTAAAGGTGATCGTAATTCCCGTAGCAGCTGCCGCAGGCTGCGTCCGGCGGCGAAGCCGTCGTAAATCCTGAAGCCACGGTTGTTCAGAAAGACCGCAACTTCTGATTTCACGACGGCTGCGCCGCCGGACGCAGCCTTCGGCAGCTGCTACGAAGAGCTGAATCAAGGCAACAAGATGGTTGAACCTGTGGTGCGTCGTGCCGACAGCTCTGTCTGAGCCTTGGCCGCATCCTTGAGCGCATAGCGCTGATTGATATCGACCGTAACCTTGCCGCTGCGGATCATCTCAAACAGTTCGTCAGCCATCGCTTGCAGGTTCTCGGCGTTATTGGCGTAGCTCGCCAGTGTCGGCCGGGTGACGTACAGCGAACCCTTCTGCGACAAAATCCCCAGATTCACCCCCGTGACCGCGCCAGAGGCGTTACCAAAACTCACGATCAACCCACGCGGTGCAGCGCAGTCCAGCGATGTCAGCCAGGTGTCCTTGCCAACGCCGTCATACACCACCGGGCACTTTTTGCCGTCGGTCAACTCCAGCACCCGCTGAGCCACGTCTTCATGGCTGTAGTCGATGGTTTCCCATGCCCCCAGTTTTTTCGCCAACGCCGCTTTTTCAGGCGAGCTGACGGTGCCAATCAACTTCACGCCCAGCGCTTTGGCCCATTGACAGGCAATTGAACCTACGCCGCCCGCCGCAGCATGGAACAAGATGGTTTCGCCACCTTTGAGTTCATAGGTCTGACGCAGCAAGTACTGAACAGTCAGTCCCTTAAGCATGACCGCCGCCGCTTGCTCGAACGAAATATCGTCGGGTAGTTTCACCACATTGGCGGCCGGCAATACGTGCAACTCGCTGTACGCGCCCAGCGGCCCGGTGCCGTACGCCACACGGTCGCCGACTTTGACGTTGTGTACCTCGCTGCCCACTGCATCGACGATGCCTGCGGCCTCATTGCCAAGCCCTGACGGCAGCTCGGGCAGTGGGTACAAGCCGCCCCGGTAATAGGTGTCGATAAAATTCAGACCGATGGCCTTGTTGCTCACGCGGACTTGCTGCGGACCCGGTTCAGCGGGTGTGAAGTCGACATACTCAAGTACTTCGGGTCCGCCGTGGGCCCGAAACTGGATACGCTTAGCCATCTGCACTGTCCTCGTTGATTTGACGAAGCCCCTATCCAACGCTCTGGCGTGATCTTCGTCAACTGCGGCGAAGCTTTGTGCGGTGTTATGCTAGCCCCGCTCTGAGCGGCGGGCCGCGTCGCTTTGCCCGATTTAAGGTGATGTCATGACTACTCGCACCGAGGCCGTTAAAGCCTACCTGCTCGACCTTCAGGACCGTATTTGCAACGCGATGCAGACTGAAGACGGCGGCGCCCATTTCATTGAAGATGCCTGGGCACGCCCGGCAGGCGGCGGTGGCCGTACCCGCGTGATCGCAGACGGCAACGTCATTGAAAAAGGCGGCGTGAATTTTTCCCACGTGTTCGGCAGTGGTTTGCCGCCTTCAGCCAGCGCCCACCGCCCCGAGCTGGCGGGTCGTGGCTTTGAGGCCTTGGGCGTGTCGCTGGTGATTCACCCGCATAACCCGCATGTGCCTACCTCCCACGCCAACGTACGTTTTTTTATCGCGGAAAAAGAGGGCGAAGAACCGGTCTGGTGGTTTGGCGGCGGTTTTGACCTCACGCCTTACTACGCGGTCGAAGAAGACTGTGTGCATTGGCACCGCGTGGCCGAGCAAGCATGCGCGCCATTCGGCGCTGACGTGTATCCCCGCTACAAGGCTTGGTGCGACAGCTACTTCCACATCAAACACCGTAACGAACCCCGCGGTATTGGCGGCTTGTTCTTTGACGACTTGAACGAATGGGATTTCGACACTTGCTTCGCGTTTATTCGCGCGATTGGTGACGCCTACATCGACGCATACTTACCGATTGTTCAGCGCCGCAAAGCTACTGAATTCACCGCGCAGCAGCGTGAGTTTCAGGAATATCGCCGTGGCCGCTACGTCGAATTCAACCTGGTGTATGACCGGGGCACGCTGTTCGGTCTGCAATCGGGGGGGCGCACCGAGTCGATCCTGATGTCCTTGCCGCCGCAAGTGCGCTGGGGTTATGACTGGAAAGCGCTGCCGGGTAGCGAAGAAGCGCGTCTGACCGATTACTTCCTGCAAGATCGTGACTGGTTGGCTGAGGAACGAGCGTGATGGACCGTTACGTCGTATTCGGCAACCCGATTGCCCACAGCAAGTCCCCTGTGCTCCACCGCTTGTTTGCCGAACAAACCGCGCAAGCCATGCAGTACGACACCCTGCTGGCGCCCCTTGACGATTTTGCAGGTTGCGCCAAGGCATTCTTCGAAACAGGGCGCGGCGCTAATGTCACCGTGCCTTTCAAGGAAGACGCCTATCGCTTGGCCGATGATCTGACCGCCCGCGCGCTGCGGGCGGGTGCGGTGAATACCTTGAGCAAGCGAGCAGACGGGCGCTTGCTGGGCGATAACACTGACGGCGCTGGCCTGGTGCGTGATTTGACCGTGAACGCCGGTTTCAGCCTTCAGGGCAAACGTATTCTAATTCTGGGGGCGGGCGGGGCTGTGCGCGGGGCGTTGGAGCCCATTCTGGCCCAAGGCCCTGCGGCAGTCACCATTGCCAACCGCACCGTAGAGAGAGCCGAATTGCTGGCCGAACTGTTCAGTGATCTGGGGTCGGTGGCTGCCAGTGGCTTTGACTGGCTGCATGAGCCGGTTGATCTGATCATCAATGCCACCTCCGCCAGTCTGGCCGGTGAAGTGCCACCCATTGCCAGCAGCTTGATCGAGCCGGGTAAAACCCTGTGTTACGACATGATGTATGGCAGCGCACCAACGCCGTTTTGTGTCTGGGCGAGCGAGCAGGGGGCGGGCAAGGTCATGGATGGTTTGGGGATGTTGGCTGAGCAGGCCGCAGAAGCGTTCTACCTGTGGCGCGGTGTGCGCCCTGATACGGCGCCTGCGCTGGCTGAATTGCGTCGGTTGCTGGCGCTTTAGAGGCCAACCCTCAGCGGCCGGCTCTCACCCCAACCCTCTCCCGGAGGGAGAGGGGGCTATTTGGAGTGATTTTATGACCGCGTGCGGCCAGTCCCTTCTCCCTCTGGGCATAGGTATCTACACAACTTTTAATGGCTGACGATTAACTCGTGTGGGAGTTGCTAAATGCCACGCCATTTGAGTTTGCCGGATAGATACGACAGGCAGGTTTGACGACTGCTTTGCAGCCGGACGTAGCCTCGCGGAGCTCGTCAACTGCTACGAATCTTGATCGCGATCGGGTGTTTTTGATCTGGCTTTTGATCCAAGGGCCCCCTTAAACCACGCTGGCCTCACACAGGTTTTGCGCAGTGGGTAACCCGGCAGGACGCCGGGTTAGCCGCGACACGGCCAGGGATGGCCGATCGCGGCGGGCCCACGGAGCAAGGCCTGTGTGAGGGCATGCCGAGCCACAGCGAGGCACCGAGTGGTAGGGGCGAAAGCGTTTGGCCACTTTGCGCTTTTCAAAGTGGCACGGCGTAAGGCCGGAACCTTGAGTGGCCGTTACCATTAACAATGGATATACACACCAGACCGAACGCAGCCTTCGTTCCTCGGCAGCGGCTACAAAAACTGCGCCGCTTCAGAGTTGTGTAGATACCTATGCCCTCCGGGAGAGGGCAAACGTTTAGGCGTGGGCCAAATCGCCGTGATCGTCTTCAGCCAATACAGCTTTGTCAGTCTCGTGCATGATCTGGCTGGTCACGGTACCGGCCACCATCGCACCGCTGACGTTCAATGCTGTGCGGCCCATGTCGATCAACGGCTCGACCGAAATCAGCAGCGCCACCAACGACACCGGCAAGCCCATCGCCGGCAGTACGATCAACGCTGCAAAGGTTGCACCGCCACCCACGCCCGCCACACCGGCCGAGCTCAAGGTCACAATGGCCACCAATGTGGCGATCCACACCGGATC
The DNA here is from genome assembly GCF_009600315.1 of Pseudomonas helleri. Taxonomy (GTDB): domain Bacteria; phylum Pseudomonadota; class Gammaproteobacteria; order Pseudomonadales; family Pseudomonadaceae; genus Aquipseudomonas; species Aquipseudomonas helleri_A. The sequence continues at coordinate 15,185 of NZ_WIWC01000035.1, forward strand.
CAGCGGGTTGATGCCCACGGTTGGGGCAACCATCACCGCCAACATCGCCGGGTACAGACCGGCACAGCCGTTTTGGCCAATGGTGGCGCCAAACGAGGCGGCAAAGCTGGCAATTGAGGACGGGATCCCCAAGCGACGGGTTTGGGCTTCGATACTCAGCGGAATGCTCGCGGCACTGGAACGGCTGGTGAAAGCAAACGTCAGCACCGGCCATACTTTGCGGAAGAAACGCAGCGGGTTAACACCGGCAAACGACACAATCACGCCGTGAATCACAAACATCACGGCCAGACCAATGTAGGACACCACCACAAAACTGCCGAGTTTGATGATGTCTTGCAGGTTGGACATGGCCACCACTTTGGTCATCAAGGCCAGCACGCCGTACGGGGTCAGTTTCATGACTAGACGCACAAGACGCATCACCCAGGCTTGCAGGGTGTCGATGGCGTTCAGCACTTTGCTGCCTTTTTCCGGCTCATCCTTGAATAGCTGCAACGCGGCAACGCCCAGGAAAGCAGCGAATATCACCACGCTGATGATCGAGGTCGGCTTGGCACGGGCCAGATCAGCAAATGGGTTTTGCGGGATAAACGACAGCAGCAATTGCGGCACATTCAGGTCCGCCACTTTACCGGCGTACTCATTCTGGATGATGTGCAGGCGGCTCATTTCCGCAGCACCCGCCACCAGGCCTTCGGCGGTGAGGCCGAACAGGTTGGTCAGACCGATACCCACCAGCGCTGCAATCATGGTTGTGAACAGCAGTGTGCCAATGGTCAGAAAGCTGATCTTGCCTAGCGAAGAGGCGTTGTGCAGGCGGGCGACCGCACTGAGGATTGAAGCAAACACCAACGGGATCACGATCATTTGCAGCAGTTGCACGTAGCCACTGCCAACCAGATCGAACCAACCGATGGAGGTTTTCAGGGTCGGGTTATCGCCCCCGTAAATCAGGTGCAGGCTCAAGCCGAACAGCACGCCGAGTACCAGCGCCAGCAACACTTTTTTTGCCAGGCTCCACGCGGTGTGGCGGGTCAGCGACAAGCCGAACAGCAACGCGAGGAACACCAGCAGATTGAGGATCAGCGGGAAATTCATGAAAGCTCCGAGGGGCGACTTGTACCAGTCTTTGGATGCAACAATTGCGAACCGGAAATCCTAACAGGTTGATATATCGACAAATATACCGATCTGGAATGGATACCTTGGTTTTGGGAATAAGCGATTGATGCGCTCATAAAAATCCCGGCGCAGGGCCGGGATTTTTTGGCTGTTGCCTTGGTGTTATGGCACCAACTTGTCCAGAAGTGCTTTGTCACGTACCGCGCCCTTGTCAGCGCTGGTCGCCAGCAAGGCGTAAGCCTTCAAGGCAGTCGTGACTTTACGTGGACGCACTTCCACGGGCTTCCAGCCTTTCTTGTCTTGCTCGGCACGACGCGCCGCCATTTCTTCGTCGCTGATCAACAGGTTGATCGAACGGTTCGGGATGTCGATCAGTACTTTGTCGCCGTCCTGCACCAGACCAATCGCGCCACCTGCCGCTGCTTCTGGCGACGCGTGGCCGATGGACAGGCCCGAAGTACCCCCCGAGAAACGGCCGTCGGTGAGCAAGGCACAGGCTTTGCCCAGCCCTTTGGATTTCAGGTACGAGGTCGGGTAGAGCATTTCTTGCATGCCCGGGCCGCCTTTCGGACCTTCGTAACGAATGATCACGATGTCACCGGCCTGCACTTCGTCCGCCAGAATGCCGCGTACGGCGCTGTCCTGGCTTTCGAAGATTTTGGCGTTGCCTTCAAACACGTGAATCGACTCGTCGACACCGGCAGTTTTGACCACGCAGCCATCCAGCGCGATGTTGCCGTACAGCACAGCCAGGCCGCCTTCTTGCGAGTAGGCGTGCTCAACACTGCGGATGCAGCCGTTTTCACGGTCGTCGTCCAGGGTTTCCCAACGGGTCGACTGACTGAACGCGGTTTGCGTCGGGATACCGGCCGGGCCTGCCTTGAAGAAGGTGTGAACCGCTTCGTCGTCAGTCTGGGTGATGTCCCACTTGGCAATACCTTCGGCCATGGTTTTGCTGTGCACGGTCGGCAGTTCGGTGTGCAGCAAGCCGCCACGGGCCAGCGAACCCAGAATAGAGAAGATGCCGCCTGCACGGTGCACGTCTTCCATGTGGTACTTCTGAATGTTCGGCGCCACTTTGCACAGCTGCGGTACATGACGTGACAGGCGGTCGATGTCTTTGAGATCGAAGTCGATTTCGGCCTCTTGGGCAGCGGCCAGCAAGTGCAGGATGGTGTTGGTCGAACCGCCCATGGCGATGTCCAGCGTCATGGCGTTTTCGAACGCCTTGAAGTTGGCGATGTTACGCGGCAACACCGACTCGTCGTTCTCGACGTAGTACTGGCGGCACAGATCAACGATGGTGCGACCTGCTTGCAGGAACAGTTGTTCGCGGTCGCTGTGGGTCGCCAGTGCCGAACCATTGCCGGGCAAGGCCAGGCCAAGGGCTTCGGTCAGGCAGTTCATCGAGTTGGCGGTGAACATGCCGGAGCATGAGCCGCAGGTCGGGCAGGCGCTGCGCTCGTACTCGGCAACCTTTTCGTCAGAAGCGCTGGAGTCCGCGGCGATAACCATAGCGTCGACCAAATCGAGGCCGTGGCTGGCCAGCTTGGTTTTACCCGCTTCCATCGGCCCGCCCGAGACGAAAATCACCGGAATGTTGAGGCGCAACGAGGCCATCAGCATGCCAGGGGTGATTTTGTCGCAGTTGGAGATGCACACAATGGCGTCGGCGCAGTGGGCGTTGACCATGTACTCCACGGAGTCGGCGATAATTTCGCGGCTCGGCAGCGAGTACAACATGCCGTCATGGCCCATCGCGATGCCGTCGTCGACGGCAATGGTGTTGAATTCCTTGGCAACGCCACCCGCGCGTTCGATTTCGCGGGCAACCAGCTGGCCCATGTCCTTGAGGTGGACGTGGCCGGGTACGAACTGGGTGAAGGAGTTGGCAATGGCGATGATCGGCTTCTTGAAGTCGGCATCTTTCATCCCCGTGGCGCGCCACAAAGCGCGGGCACCGGCCATGTTGCGGCCGTGGGTGGAGGTTTTCGAACGATAGTCAGGCATGGAGCAACTCCGGGCGGCTAATCAGGTAACAAACAGGGAAGTGAGCTTCTAATGACAGGCGGATCACACAGAAAATGACCACGTATCCGCGAGTTGCCGTAAACGCTGCGGGATCGCCGCGCGTCTGGGCTTGAGCTCATAAACCCGCCGGGGATGATTGGCGATGAATGCACCGATTCTACACGGCTGATAGCCGGAGGGAATGGGGGTAGAGTGCGCAGGTGCTGTTCTTCGATAAGGATTCACCATGCTGACACTCAACCGTTCTGCCAAAACCTCGTTATCTATAGGGCTGGCGCAAGGCCTGTTGCTATGGCTGGCCAGTGTTATCGCTGAGCCGGGGATGAAGTTCGCCTTGGTCACGGCCGTACTGGTTGGCGGCATTAACCTGCTGCTGTTGGGCGACAACATTCGGCGGCGTGGCACAGGCTGGCTGGTGCTCGGGCTGACCGTGGTGATGACGGCGATCAGTGGCTGGGTGTTTTGGGAAGGAGACGATACCGGGCGCCCCGGCAATTGGCTGCCGGGGAGCTGGACCTGTTTTGCAGTGGTGATTACCTACATTTGCACCGCTTTCATATTGAGCTGGCCCACCCGTGAAGGGCGAGCGCCCCGTTACGAAGACCTATTCCGCCATGCGTGGGACACGGTGTTTATCGTATTGCTGGGCTTGCTGCTGAACGCGGTGTTTTGGGCGCTGCTGCTGTTATGGGGCAGTTTGTTCAAGATGCTCGGCATCGTGGCGCTGAACAAACTGTTCTCGGCGGATGGCTTCATCTATGTGGCCTCGGCGATGGTGTTTGCGCTGGGTGTGAACATGGGCCGCGACAATGATCGGGTGATCGGCCTGCTGCGTGGCATTTTGCTCACGCTGTGCCGCGTATTGCTGCCATTGAGCGCGTTGATCGTCATCGTGTTCACCTTCGCTTTGCCCTTTACCGGGCTGGCGCCGATCTGGGCCACGGGTTACTCGACGACGATCATGTTATGTCTGGTGGCCGCCAACCTGTTTTTGTTGAATGGGGTCTTTCAAGACGGCGCACAGAACAGTGGTTATCCGGTCTGGCTGCTGCGCATGGTCGACCTGTGCCTGTTGTGCTTGCCGGTACTCGTCGGGTTGGCCGGGTATTCGACGTGGCTGCGCATCGAACAATATGGACTCACTCCGAGCCGCTTGCTGGCGATGCTGCTGGTGGGTGTGATGTTCGCTCATAGCCTGGCGGCGGTGTGGGCGGTGATCGTCCCGAAGGGTCAATGGCTAGGGCGTTTGCGTGTCAGCAACCCGGCGATTGCACTGATGACCGTGCTGGTGTTGCTGGTGATACATACGCCGTGGCTCAGCCCGTTACAGTTCAGCGCACAGAATCAGGTGCAGCGGCTCATTGAGGGGAAAACCCCGGTTGAACGCTTTGATGCCGATACCTTGCGAAATCGCTTGGGAGCGCCCGGAAGGCAGGCGTATGAGGCTTTGTTGGCTCAGGTCGAGCAGGGGCAGGTACTGACACCCGAGGCGCGGCCGATGTTATTGAAGCGGCTAAAGGAAGCTGAAACCAGCACTGGCCACTCGAGTGAACGTGTCATCGAGTGGATCGGCCCCAAAGTTGAAGGCAGCGAACAATTCGACACGCCGCAGATCGGCGGTAATGCATGCAGAGGCGGAGGCTGCGTGTTGTGGGCGGTGGATCTGGATCAAGACGGGCAGGACGAAGTGTTACGCGTGTCCCAGAGCGATCGGTATGACGCGCCTGAATTTTTCAAGCGTGACGCTCAGGGCTCATGGCAGCTAGTCGGGAGGTATGAGGGTGTTGAAAACGCCCAGGCGTTGATCGAAAAGATTCGTCAGGGTGACGTGAAGGTCGTCAAACCGCGCTATCAATCGTTGCAGGTGGAGGGCGTGATACTCGACCCGCAGGTAAATCACACGCTTGAGCCTTGATCTCAATCTTTTAAAGGCCTGTGCCCGCCTGCGTTTACGCGCAGTTGGGCAGCACCTTGCTTAATGCATTGAGAAGTTTTACCCAGTTTCGTGTTTTGAAGGTATTTGTTGTGTAAGAAAAGTTACTCTTTTAAGAGGGGATTTATAATTAAGGCGTAGTCAATTTCTTTATTGGTTTTAAAGTGCAATTAATTATTTTGTAATATTTCCACTGATTAAGTTTATGCCCTTAATCCTTAGGATGGCAGCTTCTATTTGTCCTGAGGTTTTTAATATGTTCATTGTGAGAAACGTTAAAGATGCTCTGGTCGTTGGGCTGATTCAAGGGGTTTTTATTTGGTGGATGTTGTTGTCCTCGATAAATGTCGTGCGAGGCGTCCTGCTCGTTACGGTAGCGTTGGGCGCTTTCAATATATTGTTGTTGGGAGAAAACTTTCGCGAACGTGGTACTCATTGGTGGGTGATGGGTTTAACTGCGGTTATCGGTGTCATAACCGGTTGGGGGCTAATGCTAACGGGTGCAGGGGGTGACTCAACGGGATGGATGACCTATGGCTGGATCTTTTACGCGATAGTCATTAACTATATTGGCATGGCTTTTATATTAAGTTGGCCAAGCCGTTCCGGAAAACTCCCTCGTTATGAAGACTTGTTCCGGCATGCGTGGGATACCGTGTTTATCATGGTGTTGGGCGTGTTGATGTGCGCCGTATTCTGGTTTTTGATGGCGCTGTGTGCCGCCGCATTCACAATGATCGGAATCCCTATTTTCAACCTCCTGTTCTTTACTGGTTTTTTTATCATCGTGAGTTCCTGCGCAGCCATTGCTGTCGGTATACCCATAGGCCGAGAGAACCACTTTGTCATTGGCACGCTTCGCACATTCTTGCTTAAGTTATGCCGCTTTCTGCTGCCACTGGCTGCGCTGATCACTCTATGTTTTACATTCGCGTTGCCATTTGTGGGGCTTGAGCCGGTCGCAGGCCGGGGCTATTCCACCAAGACCCTTTTGTGTCTGGTGATAGCTAATGTGTTTCTGGTCAACGGTGTATTTCAGGATGGCATTCACCGCACCTCACAAGAGGATGCATACCCTGTATGGCTGCGGCTGATGGTAAATGTGTCACTGCTGTGCTTGCCGGTGCTCACGCTATTGGCGGGGTATTCACTGTGGCTGCGCATAGACGAGTACGGATTGACCCCCAACCGCTTCAAAGCAAGCCTGCTGACAGTGGTCATGCTGGCTTACAGTGTTGCAGCCACATGGGCAGTACTCGCACCACAACGCCTGTGGTTATGGAGCATGCGGGTCAGTAACTCGCTGATTGCCTTAATGATTGTACTGATGATGCTGGTCATGAATACGCCGTGGTTCAGTCCGCTGCAATTAAGCGCTAATAACCAGGTGGAACGCTTATTGAGTGGTAAGACTGAGGTCGAAAACTTCGATAGCAAAGCGCTGCGCGATTTTGGGCTGCCGGGCAAGCAGGCGTATGAAGCATTAATAGCGCAAGTTGAGCAAGGCCAAGTGCTGACACAGCATGTGCGAAAGGAACTGTTGGAACGCCTCGAGAAGGGCGGTACTGCCTACTCTGATCACTGGAAGCTATATACGCCGCAATGGATTGGACCAAAGGTTGAAGGCAGCGATCAATTCGACGATCCGCAGGATTACCCAATGGCGTGTTCGGGGGGACCTTGCGTACTTTGGGCAGTCGATCTGGATCTGGACGGCGAGGACGAAGTGCTGAAATTAGGCAAACGGGATGGGTATGAAACGCCCAATTTCTTCAAACGAAATGCCTTTGGCATCTGGCAGCACGGCGGTAGTTATGATTCTGTTAAAAACGCCTTGACCATGATTAAACATATTCGTCAGGGGGCGGTGAAAGTGGTGAAGCCACGATATCAATCGTTGCAGGTGGAAGACGAGATACTCGACCCAAGATAACCGTAGCAGCTGCCGCAGGCTGCGTCCGGCGGCGCAGCCGTCGAAAAGTCGGAGCCTTTGGTTTATCAGGAAAACCGGGAACTCAGACTTTACGATTGCTTCGTAATCGCACGCCCCCTGCGGCAACTGCTACGGGTTTGAGTTTGCTTTAACTGTTAGGCAGCAAACGGCAGGTGATGCTCTTGATGTAACGGGTTTCAGCAATGGCCGGGTGTACCGGGTGATCCGGGCCTTGGCCGCCGCGCTCCAGCAGTTGCATGTTGCGATCCAGATGGCGAGCGCTGGTCAGCAGGATGTTTTGCAGGTCATCCTCAGGCAGATGCATCGAGCACGATGCGCTGACCAGAATCCCGTCCTTGTTGAGCAGGCGCATGGCTTGCTCGTTCAGGCGGCGGTAAGCCCCTTCGCCGTTCTTGATGTCTTTCTTGCGCTTAATAAAGGCAGGCGGATCGGCCACGATTACGTCGAAACGCTCTTCGTTGGCTTTCAACTCCTTGAGGGCTTCAAACACGTCACCTTCCATGCAGGTCACTTTCTCGGCAAAGCCGTTCAGTGCCGCATTGCGTTCAACACCGTCCAGTGCAAACGACGAGGCGTCTACACAGAAGACTTCGCTGGCGCCGAAGGCCGCGGCCTGAATACCCCAACCGCCGATGTAGCTGTACAGGTCCAGAACACGCTTGCCTTTAACGTACGGGGCCAGACGCGCGCGGTTCATGCGGTGGTCGTAGAACCAGCCGGTTTTCTGGCCGGCGATCACCGGTGCTTCGAACTTCACGCCGTTCTCTTCCAGCGCTACCCACTCCGGTACCAGGCCGAAGACGGTTTCTACATAACGCTCCAGGCCTTCCGCATCACGGGCAGCTGAGTCGTTTTTGAACAGAATGCCGCTTGGCTTGATCACTTGAACCAGCGCCGCGATCACGTCAGCTTTGTGCTGCTCCATCGTGGCAGAAGCCAATTGCACCACCAGGATGTCGCCGAAACGATCCACCACCAGACCCGGCAGCAAATCGGAATCGCCGTACACCAGGCGGTAGAAAGGCTTGTCGAACAGGCGCTCGCGCAGGGACAAGGCCACGTTCAGGCGGTGGACCAACAACGATTTGTCCAAAGGCAGCTTGGCGTCACGCGACAACAAACGCGCACAGATCAAGTTGTTCGGGCTCATGGCCACGATGCCCAGCGGCTTGCCACCGGCTGATTCGAGCACCGCCTGATCACCGGCCTTGAAACCGTGAAGTGGGGTGGCGGCTACATCAATTTCATTGCTGTAGACCCACAAGTGGCCGGCGCGCAGGCGTCGATCGGCATTGGCTTTAAGGCGCAGGCTTGGCAGGGACATGACGTCGCTCCGGGTATTGAAAAGGGCGCGATTATAGCCCTAGACACGGCCTTCAAGCTCAGTTGATTCGCGGTATTGCGTCGGATTACCTGCCCTCGGGGTCAGAGAATTCCGCTAGAATCGCCCGCTATTCCAGAGTGAGTCCCCATGCCTCCCGAGCTTTCCTCCGAACAGATCAGCGTTGCCCTGCAAGGCATCAGCGTACCGCCTCAGCCGCAAATCATGGTGGACTTGCAGATGGAGCAATACATGCCCGACCCTGATCTTGAGGTGATCGCCGGTTTGATCGCTCAAGACCCGGGGTTGTCTGGCGCGCTGATGAAAATCGTCAACTCGCCGTATTACGGTCTGACCAACAAAATGGCCTCCATTCGTAGAGCCGTGACGTTGCTGGGCAGCCGTACTGTGATCAATTTGATCAATGCGCAGTCGATCAAGGGCGAGATGAGTGATGACACCATCGTGACCCTCAACCGTTTTTGGGACTCGGCGCAGGACGTGGCCATGACCAGCATGACGCTGGCCAAGCGCACGGGCGCCCAGGCGGTGGATGAAGCTTATGCCTTAGGCTTGTTCCACGATTGCGGCATCCCATTGATGCTCAAGCGCTTCCCCGATTACATGCGCGTGCTGGAACAGGGCTATGCCGATGCCGGGCCAGACAGTCGCGTAGTGGACATTGAAAACCGGCACTTCAACACCAACCATGCGGTGGTGGGCTATTACACGGCCAAGTCCTGGCGTCTGCCTGAACACCTGACGCACGCCATTGCCAATCACCACAATGCGCTGGCGATTTTCAGTGATGACTCGTCACGCCAAAGCCAGCTTAAAAACCTGCTGGCGACGTTGAAGATGGCCGAGCACATTTGTGCCTCGCATAAGGTGCTGGGTAATCAGCGCGATGATCATGAGTGGAACAGCATCAGTCACTTGGTGCTGGATTACGTGGGGTTGTCTGAGTACGACTTTGACAACCTGAAAGAAAGTATTCGCGACTTGGGGGTGCACTGAATGCCTGAACTGCCAGAAGTCGAAACAACCCGTCGTGGCATTGCTCCGCACCTCGAAGGGCAGCGGGTCAGCCGTGTGGTCGTGCGCGAACGGCGCCTGCGCTGGCCGATCCCGGACGATCTGGATGTGCGCCTGTCGGGGCAGAAGATCATCAAGGTCGAGCGCCGTGCTAAATACCTATTGATCAACGCTGAGGTGGGCACGTTGATCAGTCATTTGGGCATGTCCGGCAATTTGCGTCTGGTGGAGGCCGGTTTACCGGCGGCCAAGCACGAGCATGTGGACATTGAACTGGAGTCGGGGCTGGCCTTGCGGTACACCGACCCGCGGCGCTTTGGTGCGATGCTCTGGAGCCTTGACCCGCTCAACCACGAGTTGCTGATCAAACTGGGGCCGGAGCCACTGACCGATCTGTTTGAAGGTGATCGACTGTTTCAGATGTCACGCAAACGCTCGATGGCGGTCAAGCCATTCATTATGGATAACGCCGTGGTGGTGGGCGTGGGCAATATCTATGCGACCGAAGCGCTGTTTGCGGCAGGCATCGACCCGCGCCGCGAGGCGGGCAGTATTTCCAGGGCGCGCTATTTGAAACTGGCGATTGAGATCAAGCGGATTCTGGCTGCCGCCATTGAGCGCGGTGGCACTACCTTGCGCGACTTTATTGGTGGTGACGGTCAGCCGGGATATTTTCAGCAGGAACTGTTTGTGTACGGCCGTGGCTATGAACCGTGCAAGGTTTGTGGCACTGAGTTACGCGAAGTCAAACTGGGCCAGCGCGCCAGCGTGTTCTGCCCGCGTTGCCAGAAGTAACCGACGCAATGCCTTGTAGCCGCTGACGAGGAACGAAGGCTGCGATGGGCTGCGTAGCGGCCCCGATTTTGAGGTTCTGTAGACCCTCATCGCAGCCTTCGTACCTCGTCAGCGACTACAGCACACCCACAAAATCAGGCTTTACCGGTAATTGCCCGGTACTTGGCCATCAACTGCTCTTCGGTTTCCGGGTGGGCTTCATCCAGCGGGATGCAGTCAACCGGGCACACCTGTTGGCATTGCGGCTCATCGTAATGGCCTACGCACTGGGTGCACAGGTTAGGGTCGATCACATAGATCTCTTCACCCTGGGAAATCGCGGCGTTCGGACACTCGGGTTCGCAGACGTCGCAGTTAATGCAATCGTCGGTAATGATCAGGGACATGGGTACTCCGGCCGGGGCAGTCAGCCCGGGCAACTGAAATCGAATGCGCGCAATTGTGCCGCATTGGCGCCCGTAGTGCACGCGGGCGCCGCTTCAGCGGTTACTTCTTGCGAAAGCGCTCAGTCAGGGCGTCAGCCACAACCGGGTGCACAAACTTGCTGATATCACCGCCCAAGGCCGCAATTTCACGGACCAACGTCGACGAAATGAACGAATAGCGCTCAGACGGCGTGAGAAACAGGCTCTCGACGTCCGGAGCCAGTTGACGGTTCATGTTCGCCAGCTGGAACTCGTATTCGAAGTCAGAGACCGCCCGTAAACCACGCAAAAACACATTGGCGTTCTGTTCTTTGGCGAAGTGGGCAAGCAGTGTCGAAAAGCCGACTACCTCAACATTGGGCAGGTGCTTGGTGACTTCACGTGCCAGCTCAACGCGCTGTTCCAGAGGAAATAGCGGGTTTTTTTTGGTGCTGGCAGCGACAGCAATGATCACGTGATCGAACAGGCGCGAGGCGCGCTCGACCAGATCGCCGTGGCCCTTGGTAATAGGGTCAAATGTACCTGGGTACAACACTCGGTTCATCGCGTCGTCCTGGCGGGAATCCGTTGGGGAGTCGGATGGTATCGCAGCCTTACCGGTCGGCCAAGTCGCCATTCGCAGAAGAAAGCACTATAGACGTAGCAGAAAGAGTCACTTTTCGCAGATTTTAGGGTGCTGATGGCCTTCCCATGCCGTTACTGAGCACCCTCTGCGCCTAACGAATAAACAACTTCTGGATCAGGCGAACCCGTTGTCGGTCGTACGGTGGGTAGGCCGCCATCGAACTGTTCAAGCGCTGTTTGATCAACACACCTTTGGCTTTGCTGAAGGTTAAAAAGCCTTCGTGACCGTGGTAATGCCCCATGCCTGAATGGCCGACGCCACCAAATGGCAGGTCGTCGATGGCCACGTGTTGCAGCGTTTCGTTGATGCACACGCCACCCGAGTGGGTGTGCTGAATGACGTGTTCCTGTTCCGCCTTGTTGTAGCCAAAGTAATAAAGCGCTAACGGCCGTGGTCTGGCGTTTATGTAGGCCAACGCTTCGTCCAGTCGGTGATACGTGACAATGGGCAGCAGCGGGCCAAAGATTTCTTCCTGCATCACTTGCATGTCGTCGCTGACGTTCATTAACAACGTATGGGGCATGCGCCTGCCCTGACCGTGGTCATACAGCGCAATTAACCGGGCGCCTTTACGCTCAGCGTCCGCTTGCAGGTGTTCAAGGCGCGCCACTTGCCGCTCGTTGATGATGGCGGTGTAGTCCGGATTGTCGGTCAGGGTGGGGTAAAAACCGTGAACAGCCGTGCGATAGGCTTCGACAAAGCCTTCGACCCTGTTGTGTGGCACCAGCACATAATCAGGGGCAATACAGGTTTGCCCGGCATTCAGGGTTTTGCCCCAGGCAATGCGTTGTGCGGCTTCTTTGAGCGAGACTTCAGCCGATACGATGGCGGGGGATTTACCGCCCAACTCCAACGTGACCGGGGTCAGGTTTTCTGCGGCCGCTCGCATCACCTGTTTGCCCACGTGGGTAGAGCCGGTGAACAGCAAATGATCAAACGCCAGCGCTGAGAAAGCGGCTGCCACATCGGTTTCCCCCAGTACCACGCACACCATGTCCTCAGGGAAAATGCGCCCCAGCAATTCTTTGAGCCAGTGCCCGGTGGCCGGGGTGAATTCGCTGAGCTTGAGCATGACCCGGTTACCTGCCGCCAATGCTCCTACCAAAGGGCCAATGGCCAGGTACAGCGGGTAGTTCCACGGCACGATAATGCCGATCACCCCTAAAGGTTGATACACCACTTTGGCGCTGGCGGGCTGGAACATGACGCCAACGTGACGGGGTGAAGGCTTCATCCAGTGCTTGAGGTGTTTGAGGGTGTAATCAATGCCGTGCAGGCTGGGCATCAACTCGGCAAAAAGGGTCTCGTCCGGGCTGCGGTGGCTGAAATCCTGGCTGATGGCGTCAATCAACACCTCACGCTCATCACTTAATAATTGGCGCAGGCTTTTTAGCCATTGCTGGCGTTGCGCAAGAGGAGGAAACGGATGAGCGGCGTACGCCTGACGCTGCAGGTCGAGCAGCGCCTTGAGTTCGCTGATAGAGGTAGCAGGCGCTTGATAACGGACGCTGTCGACAGACATGACGGGCTCCAGACTTAAATAGGCTCGATTGCTTTTAGGTTGCGCTGGCACAGTTGTCAAACGGGGCGGAACCTGTGGTTTATCGTGACCCCTGTTAAGTCGTAAGATGCCGTTCGTCACTCATGGAGGTCCGGTTCATGACCGCACGAATCAAAACCAGCCAGCGCATTGTCGAGACCAGTCTGGATCTGTTTAATCAGTTGGGGGAGCGCAGTGTGAGTACCAATCACATTGCGGCCCATATGGAGATCTCTCCGGGCAATCTGTATTACCACTTCCCTAACAAGCAGGCCATTATCTCGGTGCTGTTCGCCGAGTTTGAAACCCTTGTATTGAGTTTTCTGCGTCCCCCGCAAGGACGCCGGGTGGCGGTTGCCGACAAACGCCATTACGTGCAGCACTTGCTGGACGCCATGTGGCGCTATCGCTTCATTTACCGGGATATTGAGCACTTGTTACGTAGCGACGCTGATCTGGCTGCGAGCTATCGCCGGTTTTCATTCGCGTGCCTGACGCAAGCACAGGCTATTTACAGTGGCTTTGTGGAGGCCGGCATCCTGCGCATGAGTGCGCAGCAAGTCGAGTCCTTGGCCCTCAATGCCTGGATCATTCTCACCTCGTGGGTCAGTTTCCTGTGTGCGACCCGCGAGAACAGCGACACGCTCAGTGAGCAGGCGCTCAAGCGCGGAGTGTATCAAGTGCTGGAGCTGTCTTCGGGGTTTACCACCGAACACGCCCGTGCTGAAGTCGATGAGCTCATCAAGGATTTTTACGTCCCGTTGAATCAAACGCTGGACGGTCATTAACAGCCTTTCACCCTTCACAGGAGTTCACCATGCCCATTGCGCAATTGATCAGCCCTCAAGCTCTGAAGGATCGTCAGGAGCAGCCTGGCCTGATTATCCTTGATTGCCGTTTTGCGCTTGAAGACCCGGACTATGGGCGTTGCAGCTATGCCGAAGGGCACATTGAAGGTGCTCAATACGCGGACCTGGAACGTCATTTGAGCGGTCCTGTGAGCAAAGGTGTCACAGGCCGTCACCCGCTACCCGACGCTCAAACCTTGCTTGAACAACTGCGCGTGTGGGGCATCAACCAAGACAGCGACGTGGTGCTCTATGATGACGGCCCCGGCGCTTTTGCTGCCCGGGCGTGGTGGTTATTGATGTGGCTGGGCAAGCGCGACGGGGTGTTCATTCTGGACGGTGGGCTCAAGGCTTGGCATGCCGCCGGTTTTCCGTTGAGTATTGACGCAGTGTCACGGCCGCGTGGCACCTTCAATGGAACGCCGGATGACCGCTTGTTGATCAGTACTGATCAATTGCTGATGCGTCTGGGGAGCCCTCAGCTGACGTTGATAGATGCGCGGGCCCAAGCGCGTTTTCGTGGTGAGGTCGAACCTATCGATCCCGTCGCCGGGCATATTCCGGGCGCGCAATGCGCAGCCTTTGGCGAAAATCTTGACAGTAACGGGTGTTTCTTGCCTGCCGAGCAACTCAAACAGCGTTTTGCCGAGCAATTGGGCGACCGTTCGCCTGAGCAATTGGTGGCTTACTGTGGCTCGGGTGTCACCGCGTGCCATAACCTGTTTGCATTGGCGTTGGCGGGGTATCCGTTAGGCAAGCTCTATCCCGGCTCATGGAGCGAGTGGATCACCGACCCGCAGCGAGAGATTGCTACCGGCGCTTAAGAGCGCTTTTGAGGGCTTTGTGGTGTAGCGCCGCCAGCCATTGCGGAATGCGTCTTTCAAGGTAGTACGTCGGTTTTCGTGGACTGCCTTCAACGAAGCCCACATGTCCGCCCTGAGCATGCAGTTCCAGACAGGTGGAGGCTGACAGCTCATCAGCTTCGGGGATGCTGTGTTTGAACACAAACGGATCGTCCTCGGCATGGATAATCAAGGTCGGCGTTTCGATAGCCTTCAGGTAATAACGGCTCGATGCTCGCCGATAGTAGTCAGCCACATTGATATAGCCGTTAAGTGGGGCTGTCACACGGTCATCGAACTCCCAGAAGGTGCGCATTTTGCCGAGTGATTGCGGTGTTCCCAGGCGGCTCAAGGTCGCAAGACCTTCATGTTTGGCGTCGTGGTGGAATTGGCGTTGTTTTTTTCGCAGGTAGTCCAGCATCTCGCGCATGAAATGCGCTTGGTAGACCTTGGAAAACCCCATTCCGATCCGGTCGGCGCACTGATCAAGCCGAAACGGTACAGAAACCGCGACCGCACCGTGCAGACCGCTGTCTCCGCTACTTTCACCGAGGTATTTGAGCAATACGTTACCGCCCAATGAATAGCCGACGGCATAGAGCGGAGCCTGTGGATACCTGGCCCGTAATTGCCCCACAACTTCTGCCAGATCTTCGCTGGCGCCCGAGTGATAGCTTCGGGTCAGCAAGTTCGGTTCGCCGGAGCAGCCGCGCCAGTTCAGGGCCGCGCTGGTCCAGCCACGCTTGGCAAGGGCCGTTTGCAGGCCCAACACGTAGTGCGACCCCGAAGATCCGGTGAGCCCATGCAGCACCAGCACCACTGGTGCAAAAGTTGATGGCGTGCCGAGCCAGTCCAGGTCGAGGAAGTCGCCATCTTCAAGCCACAGTCGTTCACGTTGATGCTCAACAGTCGGTTTGGTGCGCCAGAGTGCCCCCCATAATGTTTGCAAATGGGGATTGCCGAGGCCAAAGGCCGGAGCGAAGGATTCAAGCGGCAATGCCGGGGTGGCTGATAGGGGCACTTAGGGTCTCATCGGGGCAGCGGATTCGGTGTTGTGCATAAGTTGCCACAAGAGTGGTCGGCGCCCAAATTTAGGGTGATGGCCGGTGGCAATCATCATTGGCACCGACCCTTTGGCGAGTAACATAGCGGTATATTGACGGTATTTCACGGCCGCCGAGAATCAAACCTTACGCGGAAAAATATGCGCCACACTGGTACGTCCAGGGGTGAACCAGGCCTTGGCGATGCGTTGAATATCCTTTGAGGTCACGCTCTGTAGCGCTTGGGCTTGCGTGTCAATCAGTTGCCATGGCTGGCCGATGACCTCAAGGTTGCCAATGATTGAGCCTTGTAGTTCGAGAGTGTCCAGACTGTCGAGGTGAGCCAGTGCCTGAGCGCGACCATATTCCAGCGTCTGAGCGTCGAGCGGAGTTGCTTTCAACGTTTCAAGCAGTGCCTGTATGTTTTCCTGAATCTGCGGCAGGGGCATCCAGTTGTGCTCGCTGGTGGTCAGGGCAATCAACAGGAGGTCGTCTTCAAGGCGATAGGTAGGCAGTCGTGTCACCAGATTGCTCAGCGCTTTACTGTCATCCATAAACAGGCGAGGAATCCAGGCTTCTGGGCCTGAGGTCAGTAATGCGCTGATGATTTGCAAAACACTCATATCCAGTGAGTCGGTGGCAGTTGCCAGGCTGGGAGTGTTGATGGCCATTTGCAGACGTGGAAAAGGGGTGTCGAGAAACTGAGTGATTGTTCGCTCACCTTCGTAGACAGGGGAAGGTGCCGGATTCGCAGGTGTGAGATCGGTAAGTCGTGGGGGTTTGGCAAAGATTCGCTGGACCAGCGGTTGGATTTCTTCAAGCGAGGTATCGCCTACAACGACCAAAATGGAGTTGTTGGGGGCGTAGTGCTGTTTATGCCAGCGCATCACATCGCTCACAGTAAGCTGATCAAGATGATCGACATCACCGAATTTAAACGCTGCGCCGGCGTGCGGGAAAATAAGGTGTTCAAATTCAGGTGTGATCCAGAAATCGGAGCTGAAATAAGGATCGGCCAGCTCCAGTTCTTTTGTTTTCTGCAGCCCGACCTTAAGACGATCTTCTGACAAAACGGGCGGTTGCAACCTGGCCGCCAGCATCTCCAATACTGACTGGATGGCTGCGCGAGGGGCTTCCAGACTGTACGTGCTGACATCGTAGTCAAGCCAGCCATTGGCCTCTGCCCCAATTTTGTACGCGCGTTGTTTATCCTTGAAAGCAGCCCCCCCGGTGATATACGCCACACCTCGCTGATGCGCTTGTTCGTTACGGGTGCCTGCTTTATGGAAGAGCGTGGAGCAAATCGCAGGCGTGCGGTGGTCTTCACGCACAATGACTTTCAAGCCGTTATCGAGGGTGAACTCGCAGGTCTCTTTTGGAGTAGATAGCGTCATTCTTCACATTCCGTTGTTCGAGGCAGTGTTTAAACACGTCCGTTTATAGTGAACAGGCAGGATGCGTGAGCGCGTGAAGTGTGGGGCGGTAGATATATAGGAGATAAAAGAAAGGGTGTGGGAGCTGTTCAGGCCAGCTCCCACGAGGTTTCGGTATTACTCGGCGATCGGCGATTGCGGCGTTTCGCGCAGCCACAAGGCGTAGTTTACCCCTCCGGCTTTTTGTTCGCGGTGCAGGCGCCAGTTGGCAGGTAAGCCCAGCTCCGAGGGGCGGCGTTCGCTTTCAGTGTAAATCCAGGCGCTATCCGTCAACCATCCGCGTTGCTCCAGCAAGTCACACGCTGGTTTGAGCAGTTCCTTGTTGAAAGGAGGGTCAAGGAATACGACATCAAATGTGTCGATCGGTGTCGCGTCCAGAAAACGCAGCGCATCGGTTTGTTGAACCTCTCCGACGGTACAACGCAGCAGGCCCATGTTTTCACGAATATTGGAAATCGCATCACGGCTGCTGTCCAGCGCGACGCCTTTGGCGGCACCGCGTGACAGTGCTTCGAAAAACAGTGCGCCGCTGCCCGCAAACACGTCCAGCACCTTGGCGCCGATGATAGTAGGAGCCAGCCAGTTGAACAGAGTTTCACGTACACGGTCCGGCGTCGGGCGCAGACCTTCTACATGGGGGAAGTCGAGCTTGCGGCTGCGCCATTCCCCACCAATGATGCGTAACTGACCTGCACCCGAGTGCGATGTGTTTTTTGGCTTTGCCATTAATGCTCCGGAACCCCAAGAGGTTGCTCTGAAGGTTTGTCGGTAGGAGGTGGCAGTGGTTTTTGCGGCACAGTCGGGCCGGCGGTCACTACGACCATTTTGTCGGCGCTCAGGTGCTTGTTCATGGCGTCCTTGACCTGCTCTTTCGTCAGATTCTGAGACTGCTTCATGAAGGTTTCGAGATAGTCCAAAGGCAAATCGTAGAAGCCCATTGCGCCCAGTTGGCCGACGATGGCTGCGTTGCTGGCGGTGGACAGCGGGAAGCTGCCAGCCAGTTCACGCTTGGCATCGTCGAGTTCTTTTTGTGTCGGACCGTTTTTCAGGTAGTCAGACAGAATGTCTTGCACCAGCTTGAGCGTGCCTTCACTCAATTCGGCACGTGTTTGCAGGTTGATCATGAACGGGCCGCGCGCTTGCATGGGGCTGAAACTGGAATACACGCCATAAGTCAGGCCGCGTTTTTCACGCACTTCAGTCATCAAACGTGTACCAAAACCACCGCCACCCAGGATGCTGTTGCCCAATGACAGGGCCGCATAATCGGGATCATCACGGTCGATGCCCAACTGCGAGAGCAGCAAGTGGGTTTGCTTGGACGGGAACTCGATATGTGTCTGGCCCGCTTCAGGCACTGTCGGTTGTGCTGTTTTGTCGACCGCAGGGCCTTTAGGCAGTGCGGCAGAGACTTGAGCTGCGATGGCTTCAGCCTCTTCGCGAGATAAATCACCCACGATGGCAATCACGGCATTACCTGCGGTGTAGGCCTTGTTATGAAAGGCCTTGAGCTGGTCGATGGTGATTGAGGTGATGCTTTCGGCATTGCCGTCAGTGGAGTGCGCATACGGGTGGTTACCGTATAGGCGCTTGAACAGCTCGTTGCTGGCCAGTTTTCCGGGGTTCTGCTTTTGGTACTCGAAGCTGGCGAGCAACTGGTTTTTGATCCGTGCCAGAGAATCGGCCGGGAAGGTGGGTTTGCCCACAACTTCAGCAAACAGGTTCAACGCCGGAGTGCGTTTATCCACATCGCTCAGGCTGCGCAGCGAGGCTACGGCCATGTCGCGGTAGGCGCCATTACTGAAGTCGGCGCCCAGGCCTTCAAAACCTTGTGCGATAGCGCCAACATCTTTGCCTGCTACGCCTTCATTGAGCATGGCGTTGGTCAGCAAGGCCAGACCGGGCGTGTTGTCGTCCTGGCTGCTGCCGGCTGCGAACGTCAGACGCAAGTCGAACATAGGCAATTGCCGCGCTTCAACGAACAGAACTTTAGAGCCTTCGGCGGTTTTCCAGGTTTGTACATTCAGGGCGCGGTGGCTGGGCGCCTTGCCGTCCAGCTCTGCCAGAGATTCGAGCTTGTGCTCGGTTTTGGCTTGATCGAGGGCTTGGCTGGCAACCGATTCACCGGGGTTAGCGAAGTAATAGCCGAGTACCCCGACCAGAATGGCGGCGCTCAGGCCGAGCAGGGCGTAGCGGGGACCTTTACGCTCACTCATGGGTTTTCTCCTCAGGCAGTACATGCGCAACGCTGAGGCGCTCGCGAGTGAAGTAAGTGCGGGCCGCTTGCTGAATATCGGCTGGCGTCACCTTTTGCAGGTCTTGCAGTTCGGTGTCCATGAGCTTCCATGACAGACCGACGCTTTCGAGCTGGCCAATCGAAGTGGCCTGGCTGTTGATCGAGTCGCGCTCGTACACCAGACCGGCAATGACCTGGGCACGTACACGCTCCAGCTCTTCGGCCGTAGGTGGGGTTTTCTTGAGGTCATCAATCAAGCGCCACAAGCCAGCTTCGGCTTGGGCCAACGTGACGTTTTTCTGGCTGTTGGGCATTGCCGACAACATAAACAGGCTGTCGCCACGGGTGAATGCGTTGTAGTTGGTTGACGCACCGGACACCAGTTCTTCGCCGCGCTCCAATTGGGTCGGCATGCGCGCACTGTAGCCGCCGTCAAGCAGCGCCGAAATCAGACGCAAGGCGTTGGCGCTCACCGGGTCTTTGGCGGTGGCAACACTCGGTACATTGAAGCCCAGCATCAAGCTTGGCAGTTGGGTCTGTACGTGGATTTTAAGCAGGCGCTCACCGGGAGCGGCCAGTTCCAGCGGAGTTTTTGCGATAGGAATTTCACGTTTGGGTACAGTGCCGAAGTAGCGCTGAGCCAAGGATTTGACTTCATCGGGAGTAACATCACCCACCACCACCAGCGTGGCGTTGTTGGGTGCGTACCACTCTTCATACCAGGCACGTAGTTCGCCGACACTCATGCGCTCAAGGTCCACCATCCAGCCGATGGTTGGGGTGTGATAACCACTGGACGGAAAGGCCATGGCGGTGAACAGCTCAAAAGCTTTGCTCATCGGTTGATCGTCGGTGCGCAGACGGCGCTCCTCCTTGATTACTTCAATCTCGCGTTTGAACTCTTCTGGCGGCAGGCGAAGGCTGGCCATGCGGTCGGCTTCGAGTTCAAAGGCGACGCCAAGGCGGTCGCGGGCCAGTACTTGGTAGTAAGCGGTGTAGTCATCACTGGTGAAGGCGTTTTCCTGAGCGCCGAGATCGCGCAGGATCAGCGAAGCCTCGCCGGGACCGACCTTGTTACTGCCTTTGAACATCATGTGCTCTAGCGCATGGGACAGGCCAGTCTTGCCCGGGGTCTCATAACTGGAGCCCACTTTGTACCAGACCTGAGAGACCACCACAGGCGCGCGGTGGTCTTCGCGCACGATGACTTTAAGGCCATTGTCCAGACGAAACTCATGGGTCGGCTGTGGTTCGGCCGCGATGGCCGAAAGCGGAACTAAAACTGTGCTGAGCAACAGGCCAGCGGCGCGGCGGGCTAGAGCATTCATTCGTTTTTAAACCTGTTGGGCTGTCCGCTTGGCCTTAGCGTCGGCGGGTGAGGAGGTGCTAGGATACTGATCCGTTTTACTGGCGGCCACGCCTATCAAGCTTTTGACCATCAGGCGATGTTTGATGGGGCAGTATAGGAGCTGGTCCAGAAATGTGGGGTTATCCAGGGAAGTTGCGGTTTTTTGCCGATTTTTCCTCTGCATATCCGCGTTAGAGCGAAGTTTTAGAGGTGTTTTTGACCCTCTGAACCTGTTTTGTGCGAACAAGCTGACAAATAAATAGTCTTTGTCACACCCATTATTATTTGCCGGGGCGCCACAGTGGCGCGTCGCTACGATGAGATAGCCGTCCTCCATGTTTGGTTCCAACGACGACAAGAAGAACCCAGCTGCGGCTGGTGAGAAAAAAGGCCTGTTCGGATGGCTGCGCAGAAAGCCGCAGGAAACCGTCGTCGAGCAGCCTGTCCCTGCACCCGAGATCACGCCTGAGCCGTTGATCGAGATCACTGAGGTGGTTGCCGAGACGACGCCTGAGGTGGTTGAAGTGGTAGCGCCTGTCATCGAGCAACAGCCGTGGCCGCCATTGCCCGTGCCTGAGGAGCCTGTTGCTTTGGTTGAGGACGTGCAGGCACCGCATATCGTGCCGCCAATCCCTGAGCCTGTGGTTGAAGAGGCGGCGTTAATCGTTGAACCTGCCCCAGAGCCAGAGCCAGAGCCAGAGCCAGAGCCAGAGCCAGAGCCAGAGCCAGAGCCAGAGCCGGTTGCTGTAGTCGAACCTGTGGTGGTGCCAGTACCCGTTGTGGTTGCCCCGGTTGTCGAGGCGCCAGCCCCCGTGCCCCAGGCGGCTGCTGAAACCAAAGTCGGATTCTTTGCCCGTCTCAAACAAGGTCTGTCCAAAACCAGTGCCAGCATTGGCGAAGGCATGGCCAGCCTGTTTCTGGGCAAAAAGACCATTGATGATGACTTGCTTGACGAGATCGAAACCCGCCTGCTCACGGCAGACGTGGGGGTTGAGGCCACCTCGGTCATCATCAGGAACCTGACGCAGAAGGTTGCTCGCAAGCAATTGACCGACGCTGATGCGTTGTACAAGTCCTTGCAGGACGAGCTTGCTGCCATGCTCAAGCCGGTCGAGCAGCCACTCAAAATTGAAGCGCAGAACAAACCGTTCGTCATTTTGGTGGTGGGCGTCAATGGTGCGGGTAAAACCACCACCATCGGCAAACTGGCGAAGAAACTTCAGCTTGAAGGCAAGAAAGTCATGCTGGCGGCGGGTGATACCTTCCGTGCTGCGGCCGTTGAACAGTTGCAGGTATGGGGTGAGCGCAACAACATTCCTGTCATCGCCCAGCACACAGGTGCTGACTCGGCCTCGGTCATTTTTGACGCGGTGCAGGCCGCCAAAGCGCGAGGCATTGACGTGTTGATTGCCGACACCGCCGGGCGACTGCACACCAAAGACAACCTGATGGAAGAGCTGAAAAAAGTACGCCGGGTGATGGGCAAGCTGGATGAAGAAGCTCCGCACGAGGTGTTGTTGGTGCTTGACGCCGGTACTGGCCAGAACGCGATCAGCCAGACCAAGCAATTCAACCAGACCGTGGCGCTGACGGGGCTGGCACTGACCAAGCTCGATGGCACGGCCAAAGGCGGTGTCATCTTCGCACTGGCCAAGCAGTTCAATATTCCGATTCGTTACATCGGTGTCGGCGAAGGCATTGATGATCTACGCGATTTTGAGTCCGAACCCTTTGTCCAGGCTCTGTTTGCGGAGCGGGAGCGCCCATGATTCGTTTCGAGCAGGTCGGTAAACGCTATCCAAATGGACATGTGGGCCTGCACGAGCTGAGCTTTCGGGTTCGTCGGGGTGAATTTTTGTTTGTAACCGGTCACTCCGGCGCAGGTAAAAGTACCTTGCTGCGACTGTTACTGGCGATGGAGCGCCCGACCAGCGGTAAATTGCTGTTGGCGGGGCAGGACCTTGGTCAGATCAGCAACGCACAGATTCCTTTTCTTCGACGTCAGATTGGCGTGGTGTTTCAGAACCACCAACTGCTTTTTGATCGCACCGTATTCAATAACGTCGCTTTGCCGCTGCAGATTCTCGGCTTGTCAAAGCCCGAAATCGCCAAGCGGGTCGATTCCGCGTTGGAGCGCGTAGCGCTGTCGGATAAAACCGATCTATACCCTGGCGACTTGTCTACAGGCCAACAACAACGCGTCGGGATTGCCCGGGCCATCGTCCATCGTCCAGCATTGTTGCTAGCCGATGAACCCACCGGCAACCTGGATCCACGTTTGGCGGCAGAAATCATGGGCGTTTTTGAAGACATTAATCGCTTGGGCACCAGCGTGCTTATCGCCAGTCACGACCTGGCCCTGATCGCCCGCATGCGTCACCGCATGCTGACGTTGCAGCGCGGGCGCTTGATTGGTGACGGGGAGGCTGCGCAATGAGTGCGACTCGCAGCCCCAAGGTTTCCGAGCGCGTGGCGCCAAAGGCCGCAGACCCGCAGCCACCGAAGAAAAAACATGACGAGGACGATGGGCCCAGTTTTGGCATGCTATTCAGTGCCTGGATTGAATCCCATCGCGCCAGCTTGCTCGACAGCTTGCGCCGCCTGGGCAAGCAGCCGATTGGCAGCTTTTTTACCTGTTTGGTGATGGCCGTTGCACTGAGCTTGCCCATGGGGTTGTCGCTGTTGCTCAACAACGTGGAGCGCTTGGGTGGTTCCTGGCAGCGTGCGGCGCAGATTTCATTGTATTTGCAGATGGATGCGAGCAACGATCAGGGCGAGCAACTGAGCAATCAGATAAAAGGTATGGGCGGGGTGGCGGACGCTGAATTTATCAGTCGTGACAAAGCCCTCGAAGAGTTCCAGGCCCAGTCCGGGTTGGGCGAAGCGCTAAAAGAGCTCCCCGACAACCCGTTGCCGGGCGTGGTGCTGGTGACCCCGGATGAGGTTGATAAAGCTGCCCTTGAAGCCTTGCGTACGCGACTTTCTGAGTTGCCGAAGGTGCAACAGGCGCAACTTGATCTAGTCTGGGTCGAGCGTCTGGCGGCCATTCTGAAATTGGGTGATCGCTTTGTATTTGGTTTGACGGTGCTACTGGTCTCGGCGTTGCTGCTGGTGATCGGTAATACGATTCGTCTGCATATCGAGAATCGTCGTATCGAAATTGAAGTCATCAAGCTGGTCGGTGGCACAGATAGCTATGTTCGTAGGCCCTTTCTTTATATGGGCGCGCTTTACGGGCTTGGCGCCGGGGTGCTTTCCTGGGGCGTTTTAGCATTTGGCTTGAACTGGCTTAACGACGCGGTTGTCGGTTTAGCGGGGTTATATGGCAGTAATTTTGCCTTGGCAGGAGTGCCGGTGGCCGATGGTCTATCTCTCTTGCTTGGCGCGGTGCTGTTAGGGTATATCGGTGCATGGATTGCAGTCGCGCGTCACTTACGTGAGCTTTCGCCCAAGTAGTTTCCTTTTACACCTGTTGACTTTTTCAGCTTTTTTTGGGAACTTTTTTTCAAGTTTCCGGTCAACTTTCGCAGTGCTGAACTGCACGAGTTATGTGAGACGGAGGTTTATTCGTATGACCACTTCTTTGCAACCTGCGTATGCGTTGGTCCCCGGTGCGAACCTCGAGGCCTATGTCAATACGGTGAACAGCATTCCATTGCTGACACCCGAGCAGGAGCGTGAACTGGCCGAGAGTCTCTATTATGAGCAGGATCTTGGGGCGGCTCGGCAGATGGTGCTCGCCCACCTGCGTTTTGTTGTACACATTGCCCGTAGTTATTCGGGTTATGGCCTGGCTCAGGCTGACCTGATCCAGGAAGGCAACGTCGGCCTCATGAAGGCGGTCAAACGCTTCAACCCTGAAATGGGCGTGCGTCTGGTGTCGTTCGCCGTGCACTGGATCAAGGCAGAAATTCACGAATTCATCCTGCGCAATTGGCGCATCGTGAAGGTCGCGACCACCAAGGCCCAGCGCAAACTGTTTTTCAATCTGCGCAGCCAGAAAAAACGTCTGGCGTGGCTGAACAACGATGAAGTGCACCGTGTGGCTGAAAGCCTCGGTGTAGAGCCTCGCGAAGTGCGAGAAATGGAAAGCCGCCTGACCGGCCATGACATGGCGTTCGACCCGGCTGCTGAAGCTGACGATGACAGTGCGTTCCAGTCGCCGGCCAACTACTTGGAAGACCACCGTTACGACCCGGCGCGTCAGCTTGAAGATGCTGACTGGACTGATAACTCCACCAGCAACCTGCATGAAGCGCTGGAAGTGCTTGATGATCGTAGCCGTGACATTCTGTATCAGCGCTGGTTGGCTGAAGACAAGGCCACGCTGCATGATCTGGCGCAGAAGTACAACGTGTCTGCTGAGCGGATTCGTCAGCTGGAAAAAAGCGCGATGAACAAGCTTAAACTGTCGATTGCCGCTTAAACCGGCCCGACAAAAAAACGCCCCGATCGGGGCGTTTTTTTTGGGGGAGGATTAAAAGCCCCTCACCCTAACCCTCTCCCGGAGGGAGAGGGGACTGATCACATGCGGTTTCAAAATCACCTTCATTCAGCTCTCTCTCGTTGCGCAGAAGGGAATTAGCGGATGCGGTTTCAAAATCACCTTCATTCAGCTCTCTTTCCTTGCGCAGAAGGAACTTAGCGGATGCGGTTCAAGAATCACCTCATTCAGCTCCCTCTCCCTCCGGGAGAGGGTTGGGGTGAGGGGCTTTTGATCTACCCCGTCACTGCGCCCAAGGCGCCTTACGCGAGTCATTCAGCGTTTCAAGGTAGCTCTCCCCGCCCAGCTGGCGTATCTGCTGGCGTATCCAGCTGGCTCGTCGGCTCACATATGGGCTTGGATGGCTGGCGCTCCAGTTACGCGGATTGGGCAATACAGCGGCCAATTGACTGGCCTGCTGACGCGACAGGTTTTTCGCATTCACGCCAAAATGATGCTGCGCCGCCGCTTGCGCACCAAACACCCCGTCATCCCATTCAGCACTGTTGAGGTACACCTCAAGAATCCGCTGCTTGGGCCACAGTATTTCAATCCATGCCGTAAACCAGGCTTCCAGCCCTTTGCGCAACCAGCTACGGCCCGACCATAAAAACAGGTTTTTTGCTACTTGCTGGCTCAAGGTGCTGGCCCCGCGCAATGTGCCACCTTTTTCGTTATGCGCGAAGGCCGCTCTTATCGCACTGAAATCAAACCCCCAGTGCTCGGCAAAATGCTGATCTTCCCCGGCAATAACCGCCACTTTCAATTCGTTGGAAATTTCATCCCATGGCCGCCAGCTGCGCTGCAGGTCAATCGGCTGTCCATCAAACCAAGACTCAACCTTGCGTTCGACCATCAGCGCGGTGCCAGGTGGCGGTACCCAACGCAAAATCAGCACCCACACAACGCTGCCCACTGCCAACCAGAGCAGGGCTTTAAGAATGCGATGAACGATAATACGCAGCATAGATGGCTTGGCCGAACCCGTTGAGCGGGCCATTATACAGACCCTGCGTCATTCAATGATCTAGACAGGAGGTACCCATGTTGCGTGTTTTTTTGATGCTGGCTGCGTTCTTCGGCTTTACCGGTGTAGCGCTTGGCGCATTCGCGGCTCATGGTCTGAAAAACCGTCTGACTGAGCAATATCTGGCTATTTTTCATACAGGTGTCACTTACCAACTGGTTCACACCCTGGCGTTGTTCGGGGTGGCCTTGTTACTGGCTCATCTGCCGGGTCGTTTGGTGGCGTGGGCAGGCGCTTTTTTTGCATTAGGTATCGTGCTGTTTTCCGGCAGCCTGTATGTGCTGACACTGACCGGCATCAGCAAGCTGGGGATTATTACGCCCATTGGTGGTGCCGCCTTTTTAGCCGGATGGCTGTGCCTGGGGCTTGCCGCCTGGCGCTTGGGCTAAGCCCGCAAGATGAATGGCTTGGGTCGGCCTGACCGACTGGGCTAGAATGCTGGCCCCTTAAAACGAAGGCAGCGTCGCGCATGCTCATTCAGTTGAACGGTGAACCCTTTGAACTGCCGGACGGTGAAACCGTCGCGGGCCTGCTGACGCGTCTCGACCTGACCGGGCGCCGCGTTGCAGTCGAGCTTGATCTTGATATTGTCCCGCGCAGTCAACACGCCGAGACCGTACTCAAGGAAGGTAGCAAGGTTGAAGTGGTGCATGCCATTGGTGGTGGTTAGTCACTGGGTTTGTGCCTCATACCTGTTCCACAATGCACATATTTGAAGAGGATTCCCGATGAACACTGTTCGCAGCGACAAGCCGTTCGTATTGGCTGGCCGTACTTACCAGTCGCGTCTGCTGGTGGGTACCGGCAAGTACCGTGACATGGAAGAAACCCGCTTGGCCATTGAAGCCTCAGGCGCTGAAATTGTCACTGTCGCTGTGCGTCGTACCAACATCGGTCAGAACCCCGGCGAACCCAACCTGCTGGATATTTTGCCGCCGGATCGCTACACCATTCTCCCCAACACGGCGGGTTGCTACGACGCGATTGAAGCGGTGCGTACCTGTCGTCTGGCTCGTGAGCTGCTTGATGGCCACAATCTGGTCAAGCTGGAAGTGCTGGCCGACCAGAAAACCCTGTTCCCGAATGTGATCGAGACCCTCAAGGCCGCCGAAGTGCTGGTCAAGGAAGGTTTCGACGTCATGGTCTACACCAGTGATGACCCGATCATTGCTCGCGAACTGGAAGCTATGGGCTGCATCGCTGTGATGCCATTGGCCGGTTTGATTGGTACAGGGCTGGGCATCTGCAACCCTTACAACCTGCGCATCATTCTTGAAGAAGCAAAAATTCCGGTGCTGGTGGATGCGGGTGTAGGCACAGCCTCCGACGCCACCATCGCCATGGAAATGGGTTGCGAAGCGGTGCTGATGAACTCGGCCATCGCCAATGCCCAACATCCAATCATCATGGCCCAAGCCATGAAGCACGCCATTGAAGCGGGCCGTCTGGCTTATTTGGCCGGGCGCATGCCGAAAAAACTCTATGCCAGCGCCTCTTCGCCGCTGGATGGTCTGATCAAGTAAGAGCCACTGATGACTGAATCACTCGACACCCCAATCACGGAAGAAGGCGACGATCGCCAACACCGTCGCATCAAAAGTTTCGTGATGCGTGCCGGTCGCATGACTGAAGGCCAGCAACGCGGCCTCGATCAAGGTGCGCCGCTGTACGTACTGCCATTGGCCGATGCGCCGGTCGATTTCGATCAGGTGTTTGGGCGCTCTGCACCGCGCACGCTGGAAATCGGCTTTGGCATGGGGCACTCCCTGCTGGAAATGGCCGCGGCTTCGCCTGAGCAGGATTTTATCGGCGTAGAAGTTCACCGTCCGGGTGTGGGTGCGCTGCTCAATGGCGTACTGACTCAAGGCCTGACCAACCTGCGGGTTTACGATTGCGATGCGATTGAAGTCCTGACCCGTTGTGTCGCGGATAACAGCCTTGATCGTCTGCTGCTGTTCTTCCCGGACCCGTGGCACAAGAGTCGCCACCACAAGCGTCGTATCGTTCAAGCGTCCTTTGCTGAACTGGTGCGTTCGAAGCTTAAAGTCGGCGGCGTGCTGCACATGGCCACCGACTGGGAACCCTATGCCGAGTACATGCTGGAAGTGATGAACGTCGCGCCGGGTTACCGCAACCTGGCAGAAGACGGCCGTTGCGTCCCGCGTCCACCTGAACGTCCGGTGACTAAATTCGAACGCCGTGGCGAACGTCTTGGGCATGGTGTGTGGGATTTGAAGTTCGAAAAACTGGCGTAAACGGTTTTTCAATCGCCGGCCTCAATACTGAGGTCGGTTTTTTTATGCTCTCTTTGTTGTGTGGGTATCCCGGTAGTTTTGTACCGCCTATCGCCACCTGTCATTTATCACAGTTCAAGGATGTTTGTTCCTGGTGCAAGATCTTGTGCAGGCCGGCTTAAAGGTCTTCCTATGAAAAAGGATCTTGTCATGAGCGGAAAAATTGAGCTAGTTGCCCCCACCCTTGAAGAAGCAACGAATGGACGTGTGCAGAAGTCTGCTTTCGATAATGGAGTACATGTCGTAGTTCCATATAATCCCGACACAGAAGTAGGGGATTGGCTTGTAGTTATCATTGATACAGACAGCACGCCCAGTGAGACGTGGCATGTAGTTAGAGCTCAGGTCCAGAGTCGTTTAGGTAATACCGTCATCCCATTCCCAGCGAAAGCATTTGAAGCGCAAGGCGTCAATCTTCATTACGTGTATGAAAAAGATGGATCTTTATCGCCTAAAACATCGTATGAAGTAACAAGTTAGTTGAGCAAAGTTAGCTGATCGTTGAGCAGCCCGGACGCTCGAAGATGAGCATTCGGTGTCTCGCTCAACTCAGCGACGATCCGCCACCACCCCGATCAACACCAGCACCACCAACAACACCGGCGCCAGGCTGTAGTTGTTGAACTGGCTCAGGCCGCGCTCTACCCACGGGGTGGCGTAGATCAACGCCGCGCCGCTACCGATCAGGCACAGTGCCGCCATTACCGGGATACGCAAAGCGCCTGTAACACTGCCTAAACGCTGCTCGACCCAGCCTTTGAAGTCAGCACCGAACAGCACCAGCAAACAACCAATCAGGGCCAGAGAGATCTCCGAGAGGTGGCTGCGGCTCCAGCGCGATACGGTGGCAAGCAGGTCGAGTACCAAGTCCATTCGAGTTCCTTAGATCAAAAAATGCTGCAACAGGTCGTTGAGAAACAGCTGGCCCCGGGCGGTTGCCGCCAGGCGTGTCGGTTCGACCTGCAATAGGCCGCTTTGTTCTGCCGCTGCGCGTCCAGTACTCAAACTATCGAGCGGTAAACCCGTGCGCTGTGGGTACAGTGCTGAGTCGACACCGTCAGTCAGGCGCAAGGCGTTCATTAGAAACTCAAATGGCAGCTCTTCGGCAGTCAGAGTTTTCTCGCCGGCTTGAAAGCTTTTGGCGGGATTCAAGTAATCCTTTGGCAGCCGGGTTTTCCAGGTGCGCACGATACGGCCATCAGGATGGCTCAATTTGCCGTGGGCGCCAGCGCCAATGCCGATAAAGTCGCCAAAGCTCCAATAGTTGAGGTTATGCCGCGCTGCTCGGCCGGGTTGGGCATAGGCGGACACTTCGTATTGGCTGTAACCATGCTCGGCCAGCAGCGCTTGGCCAGCTTCCTGAATGTCCCACAGGGTATCGTCTTCGGGCAGCTCAGGCGGCTTGTTCCAGAACACCGTGTTGGGTTCCAGCGTCAGCTGATACCACGACAGGTGGGTCGGTTTGAGCGCGATGGCTTGGCGCAGATCGCTCAGGGCATCGTCCAGCGACTGATCGGGCAGCCCGTGCATCAAGTCAAGGTTGAAGTTGTCAAAGCCTGCCTGACGCGCCATGCCGGCGGCACGCACGGCTTCGTCACCGTTGTGGATGCGTCCCAGCGCTTTTAGCTTTTCTTGCTGAAAGCTCTGGATACCAATAGACAGGCGATTGATGCCCAGTTCTCGGTAGGCCACGAACTTCTCTTGCTCGAAGGTGCCAGGGTTGGCTTCGAGGGTGATTTCAATGTCGGTGGCAAACGGAATGCGTGCTTCGACGCCGTCCAACAGTCGGCCCAGCGCTTTTGCGCTGAACAGGCTCGGGGTGCCGCCGCCAAAGAAAATCGAACTCAATTCGCGGCCATAGACGGCATGCAGGTCTTGATCGAGGTCAGCCAACAGCGCGTCGACATACTCCTCTTCAGGCAGAACGGGGCTTGCGGTGTGGGAGTTGAAGTCGCAATACGGGCATTTGCGCACGCACCACGGAATATGGATGTACAGCGACAGCGGTGGCAGTTGCGTCAGGGGTGTGCGCGGCGCTTGCTGAGTGAAGCCAGCCTCACCCAGATAGAGCGGCTGCGGCGGGGTGTCGTGGGTCATTTCAAACCCAGACGCTGACGCAGCAGAACCATGGCGCGGGCGCGATGGCTGAGCTGGTTTTTTTCGGCCGGGCTGAGTTCGGCGCTGGAGCAGTTGCGCTCGGGCACCCAAAACAGCGGGTCGTAGCCAAAGCCATGCTCACCACTGGCCGCAGGCAGAATGCGGCCGTGCCACAAGCCTTCGCAGATGATCGGCAACGGATCATCGGCATGGCGCACCAGCGCCAGTACGCACACAAACTGGGCGCCGCGCTCGGCTTCGGGCACGTCCTTGAGGGCTTCAAGCAACTTGGCGTTGTTGGCCGCATCGCCTTGACCTTCGGCGTAGCGGGCCGAGTAAATGCCCGGCGCGCCGCCGAGAAAATCCACAGCCAACCCCGAGTCGTCGGCCAGAGCAGGCAAGCCCGAAATGCGCGCGGCATTACGGGCTTTTAGAATGGCATTTTCAACAAACGACAAACCGGTTTCTTCCGGTTCGACCTGGCTGAATTCTCCAATCGAGCGCAACTGCACCGACTCGCCGAGCATGGCCTGAAGTTCTTTGAGTTTGCCGGCGTTGTGGCTAGCCAGTACCAGTTGCGTGAAGTTGATCATTGGATTGGAGCAATCTCTTGGGAAAATTCGATGTCTTTCGTCTCGCCATTGATTTTGAGCTGGATGTCAAAAACATAGACCTGAGACGGTTTGACTGGAAATTGAGCGAAGTAATCAATGGCACCGTTGTCATTGATGACTTGTTTAAACGTGAGCGCTTTGGCTTTTTTTTCGCCAACTTCGCGGTAAGTACCTTTGACCGTGCTGGCTATTTTTTGGTCAGCCCTGGACAGGTTGATATTCAGCGCGCCCAGTTGCGGGCTGCGCTGCAACCCGTATTTTTCGGTGATCGCAGGGCTCAAGAAGTTGGACATGAAGGCGTTGTAATTAACCGCCGTGCCACTGACGTCAACAGCCCCAGCAGCGAGTGCTTGTACTGCAAAACACATCGACAGCAGCAGTAATCCGATACGACCCATGTCTTTCTCCTTTAACTCACCTGTTAAACCGCGATTTTGTGATCCTGAAGGCCAGGACTGCTGACACGGTAAATGCCAATCTCGCCCAACAGGTTAGGCCATAACTTACTCGCCCACCCGTGTCGGTGTTGTTGATCCACGGCAAGGCGATTGATGACTTGAGCATCACGCTCGCGGCACAGCGCTTCAAAGTCTTCGAATGTGCAGAAGTGGATGTTCGGGGTGTTGTACCAGGTGTAGGGCAGAAATTCGGATACCGGCATGCGGCCCTTGCTCGCCAGGTACCAGCGGCAACGCCAGTGGCCGAAGTTCGGAAAGGTGATGATGCACTGGCGGCCCACGCGCAGCATTTCGTCGAGAATCCGGTCAGGGTAATGCACGGCTTGCAGCGCTTGGGTCATGACCACGATGTCGAAACTGTTGCTGGCGAAGTTACCCAGCCCTTTGTCGAGGTCTTGCTCAATGACGTTGATGCCTTTGGCGACGCATTCGGCGATGTTGTCCGGGTCGTTTTCCAGGCCATAGCCGGTGACTTGCTTGTTATCGCGCAGCCAGCTCAGCAGTTCGCCATCACCACAACCGAGGTCGAGCACGCGGCTGCCGGCGGGGATCCAGTCTTGGATGATTTCCAGGTCGGCTCTCATGGCGTTCTCACAGTTCTATGCGGTTCATGTAGTTGCTGAAGGCTTGCAGGTAACGCGGGATCGGAATCAGGAAGGCGTCATGGCCTTGCGGAGCGTCGATCTCCAGGTAGCAGACGTCTTTTTTGGCGGCCATCAAGGCATCCACAAGCTCGCGCGAGCGGGCGGGCGAGAAACGCCAGTCGGTGGTGAACGACATCACGCAAAAGCGCGCTTTGGCATTGGCAAAGGTTTTGGCCAGATCGTCGTCAAAGTTGGCTGCCGGGTCGAAGTAGTCCAGCGCTTTGGTCATCAGCAAGTAGGTATTGGCATCGAAGCGCCCGGAGAACTCTTCACCCTGATAACGCAGGTAGCTTTCGACCTGAAACTCGACACTGTGGAAGTCGTAGTTAAGGTTTTCGTTCTTCAGGCCACGGCCGAATTTCTCACCCATCGAATCATCGGACAGGTAAGTGATGTGGCCGACCATGCGCGCCAGCATCAGACCGCGTTTAGGAATCACGCCTTTTTCCTGGAACGAACCGCCGTGGAATTCAGGGTCGGTGAGGATGGCTTGGCGAGCCACTTCGTTGAACGCGATGTTTTGCGCGGACAACTTGGGTGCTGAGGCAATGGCCAGGCAATGGCGAAGGCGTTCCGGGTAGCTGATGCTCCACTGCAAAGCCTGCATCCCGCCCAGACTGCCACCGATGATGGCGGCCCATTGGTTAATACCCAGACGATCGGCCAGACGGGCCTGGCTGTGTACCCAGTCTTCAACGGTCAAGACCGGGAAGTCGGCACCAAAAGGGCGACCGGTTTCGGGGTTGATGCTGCTCGGGCCGGTTGAGCCGTTGCAGCCACCCAGGTTATTCAGGCTGACGACGAAGAACTTGTTGGTGTCGATAGGCTTGCCGGGGCCGATGCAACTGTCCCACCAGCCGGGTTTTCGATCATCGACGCTGTGAAAACCAGCGGCATGATGATGGCCGGAAAGCGCGTGGCAAATCAGCACGGCGTTGGTGGCGTCAGCGTTGAGCTGGCCATAGGTTTCGTAAATCAGGTCATAGGCCGGCAGTGAACGGCCGCAGGCTAGCGCCAGGGGTTCGCTGAAATGCGCCATTTGCGGCACAACCAGACCAACGGAATCGGGGGGAAAGGCAGCTGGCATCGACCCTGCTCTCATTTAAATGAGGCGTAAGTCTAATGAGCGGGGGGCAGAGCGGCAAGCAATGGTCTGGGATGATTTTGCGGGGTACACGCATCCTGTAGCAGCTGGCGAAGGCTGCGTTCGATGGCGAAGCCGTCGTCAAGTCATGCAGTGCGGTGTGACAGGTTGATTGAGTGGACTGTTGATACGACGGCTTTGCCGCCGGACGCAGCCTGCGGCAGCTGCTACGAATGTTGGGGTTTTGCCAAACCGGGCAAATCAGGCAGCTTTTTCGGGGCGTGCAGGCGCACGCGCTTCTGGCGATTGAGTTCGCCGCTGATCAGGCTCACCTGACTTTTGGAGATGCCAAACGCCTTGGCCAGAAAGGCCATCAGATGGGCGTTGGCTTTGCCTTCTACCGGCGGGGCCGTGAGGCGAATTTTCAAACGGTCACCGTGCAGGCCAGCAAACTCGTCGCTGCTGGCCTTGGGTTGCAGGTGACAGTCGAGAATCAGGTCCTCACCGTCCCAACGGAAATAACTCATCAGATCAAGCCGAACAGCTCAAGCGGCATGTTGACGCTCATGGCCAATGGCGGGATGACAAAGCTCTGGAACAGCTGGATCACCATAAAGGCCAGGATCGGCGAGATGTCCAGGCCGCCCATGCTCGGCAGGAAACGACGAAACGGTGCCAGTGCAGGTTCGGTGATCTGGTTGACCAGTTCTGCGCCCGGGCTGCTGCTGCCCGGTGCAACCCAGGAGAGGATCACGCTGATGATCAGGGCGTAGAAGAACACGTTGAGGAACAGCTTCAAGACGCCAATGATTGCCCAGAGAAACAGACCCAGTACGGTGAACGGGATGTAGCTGAGCATCAGTACGACGGCGAAAATCACCATTTGTACGAGGATGGCCAGTACCAGCGACGACATGTCCAGACCGAACATGCTCGGGATCACGCGGCGCAGCGGCTTAAGCAGTGGCTGGGTGGCTTTGACGGTGAATTGGCAGATCGGGTTGTAAAAGTTCGCCCGCACCAGCTGCAGGATGAACCGCAACAGAACGATCAGCAGGTAGAGGCTACCCAAGGTTTGAATTACAAAAATGGCAGCGCCATTAAGTCCAGACATCATGTGCTCCTTATTGACCCAGTTGTTCGGCCAGTTCGGCCGAGCGGTGCGCGGCGGCACTCAATGCTTTTTCGACCGTGGCGGCAAAGCCGTCGGCCTGGAATGATTTAATCGCGGCTTCGGTGGTACCGCCCGGCGAGGCAACCCGGCGACGCAGTTCTGCGGCATCGTCATCGCTGTCAATGGCGATCTGGGCTGCGCCCAGTGCGGTGTGTTCGGCCAGTGTCTCAGCCATCTCGCGGGTCAGGCCAAGCTTTACGCCGGCTGCGGTCATGGCCTCAATCAGCAGGAAGAAGTACGCCGGTCCGCTGCCGGAGACGGCGGTGACAGCATCCAGCTGAACCTCTTCGTCCACCCAGAGCGCAATACCGACGGCGCTCAGCAGTTGTTCAGCCTGCTGGCGTTGCTCTGCGGTTACATCAGCAGTGGCATAGAGACCGCTGGCGCCTTTTCCCACTAGCGAGGGCGTGTTTGGCATGCAGCGAACCACCGGTTGTTCACCGACCCAATTACGCAGGCTGGAGCAGGTAATGCCTGCTGCCACGGAGATGATCAGTTGGCCGGGCGTGAGGCTCGCACGCAAGGTTTGGCAGACGTCTTTCATGAGCTTGGGTTTAACCGAAAGCACAATCACGTCAGCGTCCTTGACCGCCTGCGCGTTATCGGCAAAGGCTTCAATACCGTGCTCAGCCGCTACTTTGGCGCGCGTTTCGGGGCTGGGTGCGCTGGCGCAGATCTGTGAGGTGCCGAACCCTTTGGCCAACAGGCCACCGATCAAGCTGGAAGCCATGTTCCCGGCCCCGATAAAGGCAATACGCGTTTTGCTCATTACAGATCCTTATAAAAATTGAGGTCGGTTTTCTCAGGCTTGACCGTAATCCCGGGCACCAAATAATGCAGTACCAATGCGCACCCATGTTGCCCCTTGGGCAATGGCTGACTCCAGGTCGTGGCTCATGCCCATGGAAAGCGTATCGAGCCCCATGTTCAGGCTTTCTTGCAGTTGGCGAACTGCCGCAAAGGCGCCGTCTTGTGCCGCACGGTCTTCGGTGGGCTCAGGAATCGCCATCAATCCGCGCAACTTCAAGCGGGGCAATGCATTAATCGCAGTCGCCAGCGCTGGCAAGTCCTGTGGGGTGCAGCCGGATTTGCTGGCTTCGCCACTCACATTGACTTGAATGCAGATGTTCAGCGGTGGCAGCTCTGCCGGGCGCTGTTCGCTCAGGCGCTGGGCAATTTTCAGGCGGTCAACCGAATGCACCCATGCAAAATGCTCGGCGATGTCGCGCGTCTTGTTCGATTGAATGGGGCCGATGAAGTGCCAACACAAGGGCAGGTCGGCTAATTCGACCTGTTTGGCGCGGGCTTCTTGCAGGTAGTTCTCGCCGAAGTCGCGAATCCCGGCGGCATAGGCTTCACGCAGCGCGGCTGCGGGTTTGGTCTTGCTGACTGCGAGCAAGTGAATGCCGGTTACATCACGTTGCACAGCCAGTGCCGCGGCACGGATGCGAGCCTCAACTTCGGCAATGTTGTCAGCTATCGTGGACATTCTTTTGAGCCCGCCGTTGTGAAAGTCTGCGGCATTCTACTGGAATTGGGAGGGCGGATGGATATCGCCGAGTTGTTGCGGTCGGGCATTGATCGGGGCGCTTCGGATGTACACCTGTCGGCGGGTGTGGAACCGATGTTGCGGATTGATGGCGATATGCACCGCAGTGAATGGCCGGTGCTGGCGTCTGATCAGGTGCGTACGCTGATTCACAGCGTTATGACTCAGGACCAACGCACGGTCTTTGAAACCACCCATGAAGTCGATTTTGCCTGCGTGGTGGTTGGGCTGGGGCGGTTTCGAGTCAATGCCTTTGAACAGTTGCGAGGGACGGCTGCGGTGTTTCGCTTTATCGCTCAGGCAGTACCGAGCCTGGAGTCTCTGGGCCTGAGCACATTTTTCGAGCGGTTGTGCCAGCAGCCACCCGGTCTGGTACTGGTGACGGGCGCGACGGGATCAGGCAAGTCCACCACGTTGGCGGCGATGATTGATTGCCTTAACCGCACTCGACAGCAGCACATTCTGACCATAGAGGACCCGATCGAATTTATTCATGAGCCGTGTCAGTCCCTGATTAACCAGCGCGAGGTGTCCCGCGATACCCATAGTTTCAGCGCTGCCTTGCGTTCGGCTTTGCGCGAAGATCCCGATGTGATTGTGCTGGGCGAAATGCGTGATCTGGAGACCGTTCGGCTGGCACTGAGCGCCGCAGAAACCGGACATTGGGTGTTCGCCACCCTGCACACGTCGTCAGCGGCAAAGACAGTTGATCGGGTGGTCGAGGTGTTTCCCGCAGAGGAGAAAACCTTGATTCGCACGATGCTGTCCGAATCATTGCAGGCTGTCATTTCACAGGCACTGATAAAGAAAGTCGGTGGCGGACGGGTGGCGGTTCACGAAATCATGCTGGCGACGCCGGCGATTCGGAATCTGATTCGGGAGAACAAGACAGGGCAGATGGTGTCTGCGATCCAGACCGGCGCAGCGGTTGGCATGCAGACGTTGGAGATGAGCCTAAACCGGTTGGTACAGAAGGGGTGGCTGAAACGTCTGTAGTCGCTGCCGAAGGCTGCGATAAGGGCCGAAGGACCTTCTGCTCGCGGCCCATCGCAGCCTCCGGCAGCGACTACAGGTTTAGCGTTGAACGACCTGCAGGTTAGCTTTTTCTTTCGGCAGGACGCGCTTGGCAACCACGTAGTGGCTCTGCCAGTACGGCTTTTTGAGGGTGTCGATGGTCACCGATTTGCCACGACGGGGTGCGTGAATAAAGCGGTCGTTGCCTAGGTAGATGGCGACGTGATTAACCTTGCGGCTTTTGATGTTGAAGAACAGCAAGTCGCCGGGCTTCAGATCCTTGCGATCGACCTTTTGCCCGTGGCCGCTGGCCATTTCGCTGGAGGTGCGAGGCAGATCAACCGCGGCTACGTCATTAAAAGCGTATTTGACCAGCCCGCTGCAGTCGAACCCTTTACTTGGGCTGCTGCCGCCCCAACGATACGGGGTGCCCAACACATTGACTGCGCGGCTCAAGACCGTGCTGCTTTGCTTGTTGGCAGCTGCCAGTGAAGCCGTCGCCATTTTGCCGGGGGCTTTGCGATGGGCTTTACTGGACGCAGGACGTGCTACGGTTTTAACCGTTGTCTTGCTGTTAGTGGCAACAAAAGCAGCACTCGCAGATGATTTTGCGGTGTAGCCAGTGAAGCCTGAAGGCAGTTGTTGCTCACGATTGGTGGCGTGGGCGGCCAGTGGCATTAATAGGCAAATGGTTAGCCATGTCTTGAATAAAGGACGCATTCGGCAGGGCTCATGGTGGTTAGCGCGAAACTTTATAACAGCTTTTTTGTCCTTTCTCAGTCCGTTTGTCGATTGGACTTGAGGGTCAAAAAGCCCGATAGAGGTGTCAAATTGTCACATGGCGACTGTGCAGCTCAGGTGTGACAAGGCTTTGCGCCAAATCTTGTAAGACACTTTTACCTGTTGCACGACAGTAAAAAAGTCACAAAAAACTTCAGTATTTTTTTCTATCGACGGCAAAGAGGGTATTTATGAGCGGCTATCGAGAAGATACGCACAGCAAAGTGATGGGGTATTTGCTGTGGATTTTTGGTTTTCTGGGGGCGCATCGTTTCTATTACGGCAAGCCGGTGACCGGGACGATCTGGTTTTTTACTTTGGGCTTGTTGGGTATCGGCTGGGTGATCGACTTTTTCTTGATACCGAGCATGGACCGTGAAGCTGACTTGCGGTTTACCTCTGGGGATACGGATTACAGCGTGGCCTGGATTCTGTTGACGTTCCTGGGGGTGTTTGGCGTGCACCGCATGTACATGGGTAAATGGATTACGGGGATTATCTACCTGTTGACTGGCGGGTTATTTTTGATTGGTGTTCTTTATGACTTCTGGACCTTGAACGAACAGATTTCGATCAAGAATGCCGAGCGGCGGTAGATCAAAGTCAAAAGCCCCTCACCCTAACCCTCTCCTTGTATGGACCGGGGACATCGCGAACAGAATGTTCGGAGACATAGCGAACACTTTTTAATACGACACATTGAGCCCTT
>NZ_WIWC01000036.1 GCF_009600315.1 Pseudomonas helleri
TCCGTGGGCACGCCGTGACGGGCCATCCATGGCCCAACACGGCTCTCCCGGCATCCATGCCGGTCGACCCACTCCGCAGAACCTCCACTCGGCCTCCCGATGGGGCGGTAGATCAAGATCAAGATCAAAAGCCAGATCAAGATCTACTGCAACTGCAGTTAAAAATCCCGCTTGTAAAAAATATCCAGCGAACTGGCTATCCCGCTCGCCACTTCCACATACACCCGCTTGCTCAATTTATAGCGCAAGGCAATAGTGCTGGCCGGTTCAAACACGCCCACGCCATAACGCACACTCAAGCGATCGTTGATTTTGCCACTGGCCACTACCGAGGTGCTGTCTCCGCTGCCTTCGGTGTCCAGTTCAAAATCCTTGAGCCCCAGATGGTTAGCCAGGCTGGTGGTCACACCCGAACTGCCCATCAAGCCTAATCCCAACGCAGCTTGTGCCAGCAAGTTGTCGTCTTCGCCACTGCCGGTCAGCGGTCGACCCAGAATCAGATAGGACAAGGCCTGTTCCTGGCTCATGGCCGGTTCCGAGAAGATTTGCGTCGTCGGTTGCTCCGGGCTGCCGGTCAGCCGGATTCCGGCAATTACGTCATCGGTTTGGCGAACCGCTTCAATGTCCAGGTAGGGCTGGTCTATAGGCCCGGTAAACAACAGCCGCGCACGGCGAATGGTCAAACGCTGGCCATAAGCCCGGTAGCGACCATTGTTAAGCCGTAGCTCTCCCCGCGTGTCCATGTTGTTGCCAATGTGTACCTGCCCGGCGATGTCCGCGTTCAGGCCAAAGCCGCTGAAGGTCAACAGCTCCTGCCCCACCACCACGTCTATGTCCATGTCGATCACCATGGGCGGCTCGCTCTGGGTCGCCTGCTGGCCAATGATCACAGTGTCGTCTGACACCTTAACCGTCGAGGGCGGTAATTCTCGTACAGTGATTTCACCTTTCGGGATGTTTACCTTACCCGCGACCAACAGCGTGTTATCCGGTTTCAGCGAGATTCTAAGGTCAGGGGCTACGTCCAGTTTGGCGTAAGGCTCAACCGTCACAGGCAGGTTATTGCCCTTGACCAATACGTTAACCGACATCGCCTTGCCCCACGCAACGTCGCCGCTGATGCTGCCCTGCCCTAGTTTGCCGCTGGTCCAGCCGCCATTGAGCAGTGCCGTTTCGCCATTGATCACGGCGCTCAATTGCAGGTTTTCAAAGTTGGTCGGTAGCTGCGGCCCGGAAATCTCGCCACCGCTCAACGCGACATTGCCGTTGATGTGCGGGGCGAGCAATGCACCGGAAATGGTCCCGGTGCCGTTCAGTTGGCCGGTGAGTGTCTCAACCATCGGCACAAAGGGACGAATCACTGAAATATCCAGACCGCTCAGTCGGAAGTCACCTGTGATCGGCTTGCTTTTGGGCAACGGATTAAGCCGTGCATTGAGCATCAGTTGACCCAGTTTGCCACCATTGAAGTTGAACTGAGTGTCGACACGGCTCGGGGTCAAATTGCTAGTGAGTTTTAAGGTCTGGTACGGGAAATCCAGCCACTGGCCTTTATCTTTAATGCGCAAGGTGCCACCGCTGGCGTCGACCACGACCTGACCTTTTGGGCCGCTGGCGGGTACGTCCAGCAGTAGGTCGGCGTTAAGTTGCCCTTGCCATTGAAAGTCTTTGGGGAACCATTGCGCCAAGCTGTCGAGAGGGAACTGCTTGAGGTGAAAGCGCAGCTTGGGATCGGGCATCAACCGTTGATCTTCGCTGCACAAACTGGCCGGGCCAGAGGTCCAGCACTGCGCGCCCAAATTGATTTTGCCATCGGCCAGTCGCTCCAGACGCGCCGGGTTTTGCAACACCCAAGCTTGTCCGCCCGCCTTCACATCGCCCCGGGTCAGTCGACCCCGCCAATTGTCTTTATCCAGCCCGCCATCAAGCGCCAGCCCAAGTTGAAGCATCGGCCCTTGTAACGCCAATTGCAGTTGCTGGCGTTTGATGTCACCGCTGCCGCCTACCGTCAACACTCCCAGTTGCGTGTCGCCCGCCTGAATACCGCTGCCCTTGAGGTCAAGCCGACCACGTTGGTTGCGATCCAGCGTGGCGTCCAGCGTCAGGCTTTGCAGGCGATTTTCGGCAAACGCCAACTGCTGACCCTGCAAGGCCACTTTGCCCTCGGGGGCCTTGAGCGTGCCGGCCATGTCGACCCGGCCCTTGAGCTGACCGCGCAGTTCTGGCCACAACTGACCCAAACGCGGCAGGTTCAATTCCAGCTGCGCTTTGAGTTGCTGCTGCAAACTGGCCGTACCATAGATGCGGTTATCACCCAGACGAATGTCCAGTGCGCTGACCGTCCATGCTTCACCGGCACCCTGCGCCTTGGCTTGCAACATGGCCGGCAACCCACGCAAACGGCCTTTGAGATCAAGATCAGCGTCCAGTTCCAGCCGCTCATTTTTAAATGAGCCTGTGCTGCGCAACGGGCCTGCCAACGTCCCCGGCAATTCAGCCACCCAGTACGCCGGGTTCAACGCACTCAAATCCAGCGCCGCATCCCACGCTACGCCATCGGCGAACTTTACGTTAACGTGCCCCTCAGCTTTGCCCTGCCCGGCCACCAGTTTTAGCTGCGGCAGGAAGATTTGGCCCAGGTCACCGCTGAATGGGCTGGCGACACTGAAAGCACCGGCCGGGCCATCCAGATCCGCCTTGAAGTTGCCCAGGTACTTGCCATCGGTATAAGACACGTCACCGATGAACGTACGCAGGTCAACGTCCGGTTTGGCGATCACGGGGTACAGGTTATGCCAAGGGAACTCGAGCCAGTGGACAGTGGCATCGGCGCTCAGTCCTTTTTGCCAATCCACCTTCCCCGATAGCTTCAAATGCTGCTGCGCACTGGAGGTCAGGTCCAGCGCTGAAACCTGGGCGCCTTTGCTGTCCACTCGACCTTCAAGCAATACACTCACCGGGTTATTTTCAGCCGGTAAGCTGGCCGTGCCCTTCAGGGCATAGCCGGCCTTGAGATCACCTTTGGCCGTAAGCAGCAATTGATTGAGTTGCAAAGTATCAGGCAGATCCGGGCTGGCCTTGAAGGCCTCAGAGGTAATGCTCACTTGCGCGGGCAGGTTTTCTGCCAGCGGTTGAACATTACCCGTCAGGTGAGCGTTGAGGTAACCGCTGCTGTCAGCCGCGAGATTCAAGGTTGTGCGTAAATGACCCTCGACGTTCAACGCCAGTGCCCAAGGCTGTTTGTCCGGGGATGGCAGATTGATCGTCCCCTTTAACGCCAGTGGCCAGTCCCCATTGGGTTGCAACAACCCGGAAAGGTTCACGCTGAGGTCTTCACGCTCGATCGTTGCGGAATCGATCTGCAAGCCTTTGGCCGTCCACTGCGCCGCTATCTGCAAACCTTTAAGCTGCTCGATACCGTTGAACAACACGTTACCGACTTTAATCACACCGACTTCAATGGCCAGGGGTAATTTCAGCTCCGGCAAGCTGATGGGACCGCTGCTGCTGTCTTCGCTGGGCGGGAATTGCAGGCTGACTTGATCCGCCTGTAGCTGGTCTATGCATAAGGTCATACGGGTCAGGCAGCCGGGCGACCAGGCAAAGATCGGCCGGGTCACTTCTACACGGCTGGTGCCTTGCTCCCACAACAGGTGATCGGCGCTCCACTGTGCACCCAAACGACCGTTGAAGTTGTCCACCTGCAAACCCGGCACTTGAGCCAACACCCAACGACTGCCCGTTTGCGTCCCCAAAATAACGCCGAGGGTGACAACCACCAGCAATACCAGCACCAAAACGACTAAGCCGGCTATTTTCAAACCACGAATCACAGTTCAGGCCCCATCGAGAAGTGCAGTTGGATACCACCGTCATCGTCCAGCGCATGAGCCAGGTCGAGTCGTATCGGGCCTATCGGTGAAATATAACGAATACCCACGCCGACCCCAGTCTTCAAGCTGGGCAGTTCCAGATTGTTGAATGCGTTGCCCTGATCCACGAACGTGGCCCAGCGCCATTTCTCAGCGAACTGGTATTGATACTCAAGGCTGCCCGTCAGCATATAACGCCCGCCGATGCGATCACCCTCGGAGTTCTTGGGTGACAGGCTTTGATAGGCATAGCCGCGCACGCTTTGATCGCCGCCCGCAAAAAACCGCAAGGAAGGCGGTACTTGTTTATAGCCATTGGTAGCGCTGCCGCCGAATTGAACGCGCCCCAGAAAACGGTGTTTTTCCCACAAGGTGGTCAACGCCTTGAATTGCACGTCACCGTGTAACAGGTTGGTGTCCGACATCAGCCCTTCCTTGGCCACTTCGATACTGGAGGTCACGCTGTAGCCGTGGCTCGGGTCAATACGGTTATCACTGCGCACCACCGAGAAACTCACCCCCGGCATCAGCAAGGTGCTCAACCCAGAATCATCCCCCAAGCGGTACTGCTCATGTTGCCAGCGCAGAAAAACCACCCGCGTCCAGCCATTGTCCATCTTGCTGTGCCATTCAGGGCCAAGGGTGAGCAACTTGCTCAACGTGTCGGTATTGGCGATTTCTTCGTATTGATAGCCTGCCGCAAAGCGCAATTTATCGGTCAGGGGCGGATCAAGCGGAATGTCATACCAGGCCCCGACGTTCTGCTTGGGCTGAGAAATTTCTGACTCAAAACCGTAACTGTCGCCACGGGGGTTGTCCCAATGTCGCGTCCAGCTGGCTTTGCCACGCGGCCCCATATCGGTCGAATAACCCAGACCCAACGTCATGGTGCGTGGTTTGCGGGTATACAGATCGACGTCAACCGGAATCACAGTACCGACAGCCGTACTCGGTGCGGCATCCACTTGCACCGTTTCAAAATAGCCACTGCCTTGCAGGTTTTGATTGAGCTCGGCAATCAGTTGGGAGTCGTAGGGTGTGTCGGGTTTGAACGGCACCAACCGATCAAGCAAGGTCTGATCAAAAGGCGCATTGCCCGCAAATGTGACCTTCCCAAGTGTGTAACGAGGGCCGCTTTCATACACAAGATTGATGTCGGCAAACCCACCTTTGGGGTCGACCAGTATTTCGTGCTTGAGGAATTTACCGTCGAAAAAACCGTAACGCAGCGCACGGTTAAGGATCAAGCGCTTGGCGTCTTCGTAGTTGCCCTGATTGAGCACAGCGCCCGGTTTCAGGTCGTCACTGAGCGGGATCTGGAATGCCTTGAGTGATGAAGCCGGGCCCTCGACTCGCACCGTGACGTTGCGCAGATGCACCGGCTCGCCGGGATCAATGTTCAACTCCAGACGCGGCGGATCGCCGGCTTTAACCTCGGCATCGATGGTGGGCTGATAATAACCCAAGGCCTGGGAGGCTTTAAGGGCCTGCTCTATAGCGCCACGTTTGAAGCGCAACAAGGCCTCCTCGTCGCGATCGCCGAGGCTGCCTATATAGCCTTCCACATTGGCCTTGAGGGCGTTGTTTGCCGGTTTGACCTTGACCACCAGTTCGCTTTGGGCAAATGCCGCGCAACTGCTGATCAACAGGACAAACGCACTGGT
Source organism: Pseudomonas helleri (assembly GCF_009600315.1). GTDB lineage: Bacteria > Pseudomonadota > Gammaproteobacteria > Pseudomonadales > Pseudomonadaceae > Aquipseudomonas > Aquipseudomonas helleri_A. The sequence goes on from NZ_WIWC01000036.1 coordinate 5,537, forward strand.
GAATCTTCCTGGAAACTTCATAGGCGCGGATGCTATCACGGACAAGGCTGGACTTAGAGCGCGCCACGGAGCACAAACGCGGGCTTATGCTGTTGCAGTGTGTAACACCTGAGGGTTGGCATGAAATAAGACACGCTCCACCACCGGGCCTATGGCCACCTCTCCAATCTGGACATAACCCTGACGCTTATAAAATTCCAGGGCCTGTTCATTACCGGTGTCGAGCACTACACCTTCGGAATGCTCGTCCGCTGCGCACCAGTTATGAACGGCTTCCAGTAACTGCTCGCCATAGTGCATCCCTTGGAACTGCGGGTGTATACCGTGCAGCGGCAACATATGCACGGCATCCCCGGGAATGCAGGCCAGCACGGCGTTATGATAGTCCAGATAACGGCGTGTGCCGCGCAGACCGGCCGTTAAGAACATGCGCAGTTGCCATGCCCAGCTTTCAGTAATACCCAGACGCCGCAGGGGGGGCGCGATCAGGGCAATGCCCACCAGGCGGTCATCGACCAAAATTCCCAAGGCCGGTAAATCCTGAAAAAAATGCTGTTTGACCAGCGCCCGAACGGTAGCTCGCATCCGCCGTTCATACCCGGGGCGACTCGCTTCAAACAAATATTGAAACGTCGGCTCCTGGCGATACGCCTGATACAGCAGCGCCCGCGCTTCCTTTGAATAGCCGCTGTCCAGCAGTTGAATCTGGCATGTGGCGTTCGACGCTTGTGTCATGACGGTCCCCTCGGTGACGCTTGGATAGCGACACTTCTTAATGAGTACGAGCCCCCGAGGCGCATAACAGTTCAATCGGGGCTGCGAGTTTGCAACGTTAGCAGTGCATTTGCCCCACTGCACGCTGACCGCTAACATCGCAGTTTTATTCAGGACTGCCCGCCCATGAAAATCGTTTCATTCAACATTAACGGCCTGCGCGCTCGGCCACATCAGCTGGCAGCGCTGATCGAAAAACATCAGCCCGACGTCATCGGCCTGCAGGAAACCAAAGTCCACGACGATCAATTCCCCCTCGCCGACATTCAGGCCTTGGGTTATCACGTGCATTTCCATGGTCAGAAAGGCCATTACGGCGTCGCCCTGCTGTCGCGAAAAGAACCCCTTGAGCTGCACAAGGGCTTTGCCACCGACGAAGAAGACGCACAACGCCGTTTTATCTGGGGCACGTTCGCCGACGAAAATGGCCAGCCGGTGACCATCATGAATGGTTACTTCCCACAGGGCGAAAGCCGCGACCACCCCACCAAATTTCCGGCCAAACAGCGCTTTTACAGTGACCTGCAACAGCTGCTCGAAAGTCAGTTCAGCAATGAACAACCGTTGGTGGTCATGGGTGACATCAACATCTCCCCGCAAGACTGCGATATCGGTATCGGCCCGGACAACGCCAAGCGTTGGCTGAAAACCGGCAAATGCAGCTTTTTGCCGGAGGAACGCGAGTGGATGGAACGCCTCAAGGGCTGGGGCCTGGTGGACAGTTTTCGTTACCTGCACCCGGACGTCACAGACCGCTTCAGCTGGTTCGACTATCGCAGCCGGGGCTTTGAAGACGAGCCTAAACGTGGCCTGCGCATCGACGTGATTCTGACCTCCAATGGGCTGGTGCCTCGGATCAAGGACGCCGGTGTCGACTACGACCTGCGCGCCATGGAAAAACCCTCTGACCACGCACCTGTCTGGCTCGAATTGAGCTGAGTGGCGAGGTCATTTATCGCCATCGTCATGCGCCGGTAACACGCCTACCTTAAATTGCTGGCTCATTTCTGGCTCCAGGAAGGTGCCCGCTGATGCTGCGGTTAATGGTGTGGATGGTGGCGTGTTCTATGACCGGCATGGCCTTTGCGAGCGACTTGCGCATTCAAGGCTCAAACACCATTGGCGCCAATCTCGGCCCGGCACTGGTGAGCGCCATGCTGGCCGAACAGGGCCTGCGCAACATTCACCGCGTGCCTGCCACGCCCCCTAACGAGTACAGCATTGTCGGCACCAATGCCTTGGGCCAGCAGGTTCGCGTCGATGTTTCAGCCCACGGATCAGGCACCGGTTTCGCGGCACTCAATGCAGGGCAGGCGGATATGGTTGCCTCCTCACGCCCCATCAAAGACGCTGAACTGGTCGAGCTTGAAGCACTGGGTGACCTGAAAAGCCCGGAAGCCGAACACGTCATCGCCATCGACGGCCTGGCAATCATTGTTCATCCCGACAACCCGCTGACTCAACTCACCACCGCCCAACTGGCCGACATCTTCAGCGGTCGGGTCAGCACTTGGGAAGCACTGGGCGGCGTCGGCGGGACGATTCATCTCTATGCCCGCGATGATCGGTCCGGTACATGGGACACGTTTAAAGAGGTAGTGCTCAACCGCGAAAACATGGCGTTAAGCTCCACGGCACAGCGCTTCGAGTCCAGTGAGCAGTTATCCGATGCGGTCAGCCATGACCCGCAAGCCATTGGTTTTATTGGCCTGCCCTACATCCGTGCGGCAAAAGCCGTGGCGATTGCCGATGGGCCTTCGCAGCCGATGTTACCGCTCGACAGCCTCATTGCCAGCGAAGACTATCCGCTATCCCGGCGCCTGTTTTTCTATCTGCCCCCGAACACCCGGAATTCACTGGCCCACTCACTGGTCAACTTCACCCAAAGCCCTCAAGGGCAAGCGATTGTCGCGCAGAATGGTTTTATTGCGCAGAGCGTACAAGCCAATCGTGTCGTGGCCGGTGAACACATGCCCGAGGACTATCAGACACTGACCAAAGAAGCTCAGCGCCTGTCTGTCAATTTTCGATTTGAAGAAGGCAGCGCGACACTCGACAACAAGGCGCGTCAGGATTTGGTGCGTGTGATCGAGTATTTGAGAACCCATGACAAGCTCAGTCAACACATCACCCTGGTGGGTTTTGGCGATGCCAAAAACGACACCGAGCGCGCGCAATTATTATCGAAACTGCGGGCGATGGCTGTGCGTCGTGAGCTGGTCAAAAGCGGCGTCGTATTACGTGAAATTCGTGGCTACGGCGCGCAGATGCCGGTGGCGAACAACGCCGAGGATGAAGGTCGCCTCAAAAACCGTCGCGTTGAGGTGTGGGTGTATTAAGCCCACTTGGCGACTAAGCGACTAGGCGTACTTATCCAGCTCCAGCTTGCCTACTGCGGCTCTGTGAACTTCGTCCGGGCCATCGGCCAGTCGTAACGTGCGTTGCATGGCATACATATACGCCAGCGGAAAATCCCCCGAAACTCCCGCCCCGCCATGCATCTGAATGGCTCTATCAATCACCTTCAACGCCACATTCGGCGCGACCACTTTGATTTGCGCGATTTCACTCCGGGCGACTTTATTGCCCACCGTGTCCATCATGTATGCCGCCTTGAGCGTCAACAGCCGCGCCATGTCGATGTCCATTCGCGAGTCGGCAATCTGGTCGATATTGCCCCCCAATCGTGCCAGTGGTTTGCCGAACGCTTTACGCGCCATCGAGCGTTCACACATTAATTGCAACGCACGCTCAGCCATGCCAATCGAACGCATGCAGTGATGGATGCGCCCTGGGCCAAGGCGACCTTGAGCAATCTCAAAACCTCGTCCCTCACCCAGCAATACGTTTTCGTAGGGCACCCGGACATTATCGAACAGGACTTCGGCATGCCCATGGGGCGCATCGTCATACCCAAACACTGGCAACGGGCGCACGACTTTTACCCCCGGTGTGTCAATGGGCACCAGAATCATTGAATGCTGTTGGTGACGCGGGTTTTCAGGATTGCTCAAGCCCATAAAAATCAAAATTTTACAGCGCGGGTCACAGGCGCCCGAGGTCCACCATTTGCGACCGTCGATCACCCACTGATCGCCATCACGCACCGCCCGAGCGGCCATATTGGTTGCATCAGATGAAGCCACGTCGGGCTCAGTCATTGCAAACGCCGAGCGGATTTCCCCGCGCAGCAAAGGCTCAAGCCACTGCTGTTTTTGCGACTCACTGGCGTAACGCACCAGCACTTCCATATTGCCGGTATCAGGGGCCGAGCAATTAAATGGCTCCGAGCCGAGCATCGAGCGGCCCATGATTTCGGCCAGTGGTGCGTATTCCAGATTGCTCAGTCCCGCCCCCGCTTGGGATTCGGGCAGAAACAAATTCCATAACCCTTCAGCTTTAGCCTTGCGTTTGAGGTCCTCCATGATCGCAGTCGGTTGCCAGCGATCTCCCTCAGCCACCTGTTGCTCGAAAATAACTTCCGCCGGGTACACATGGGTGTCCATAAACGCCGTCACACGCTCGCGCAGCGCTTGAACTTTCGGGGAATAAGCGAAATCCATTGAGGGTTACCTGCTACCGGGAAGTCTGGAATAAGTAATCCCCGATGCTAGAACAGCCATGCTTCATTTGCGTTGTCTATTTACAGCGTGTATTACCATTCATAAGCAATATAGTTTTCGACCTCGTTTTACCCGATAACAAGAGCGAAGCGCCATGAACCTGAACAAGGTCGATCTCAATCTGTTTGTCGTCTTTGACGCGATTTACACCGAAGCCAACCTGACACGCGCAGGCCAAATTCTGGGAATTACCCAGCCTGCGGTCTCCAACGCACTGGCTCGCTTGCGCGAAAGCTTCAACGACCCGTTGTTTGTGCGTACCGCGCAAGGCATGGTGCCCACGCCGATGGCTCAAAACATCATCAGCCCGGTGCGCAGCGCCTTGGCCTTGCTGCGCGTGTCGGTGCAGGAAAGTCGGATTTTTAATCCGTTGCAAGCCAGCAAAACGTTTCGGATCAGCATGACTGACCTGTCCGAAGCGGTGATCTTGCCGCCCTTGTTTCAACGATTGCGCCGCCAGGCACCCGCCGTCGTGGTTGAGAGTTTTCTCGCCCACCGGCGCGAAACCACCAGCGATCTGGCAGCGGGACGACTGGATTTCGCCGTGGATGCACCGCTCAATACCGACCCGCAGGTGCGTCACGTCAAGTTGATGGAAGATCGCTTTGTGTGCGCCATGCGTCAGGGACATCCCTTGGCCAATAAACCTGGCATCAGCCTCGATGAGTATCTGGCCCTGACCCATATTCACATTTCGACGCGACGTAACGGACTCGGCCAAGTCGATCTGGCGCTCGGTAAAATCGGTCGACAACGCAAAATCACGCTGCGCTCGCAGCACTACCTGATGGCGACCAATGTACTGCAGCAAACCGATATGGTGATGACCGTTCCCGAGCGCTTTGCACGGCGCCACGCCTTGCATTTTGTGGCGTTGCCGCTCACTGAATTGCCCAATGTTGAAACACATTTGTACTGGCATGAAAGCACCGAACAAGACCCGGCCAATCGCTGGATGCGCGAACAGCTGGTTGAGGTCTGTCAGAAGCAAATTGCGCTGGAAAATAAATTCGCCAGTGCCCGCGCTTGACGTAAACGTCAAGCAGCCAGTAGCTTAAGCTCACGATGAATCAAGAGCGCGCCCATGAGCAGCCAGACGTACAGTATTTCCGACCTGGCCCGCGAGCTGGACATCACCACCCGTGCCATCCGCTTTTATGAAGAACAAGGCTTGCTCGCCCCCGAGCGGCGCGGCCAGGAACGGGTGTATTCAGCCCGCGATAAAGTCAGCCTGAAGTTGATATTGCGCGGTAAACGCATCGGTTTTTCACTGGCCGAATGCCGCGAACTGATCGAGCTTTACGACCCAGCCCAAGGCAATCAAAAACAACTGAACAGCATGTTGGCAAAAATTGCCGAACGCCGTGAACAACTCCAGCAGCAGTTGCTGGACATACAGCAGATGCAGCTTGAACTGGACACTGCCGAAGAGCGCTGCCTCCAGGCTTTGGAACAGACCCTTAAAACCCAGAATGCAAACTGACTGCACACGCGGTTATCGCTGACCTACACCTTTCTTTGTAAACACGGTGACCCATGAACCTCCCCACGTATGTGCGTCTGGTCGAAGTTGGCCCTCGCGACGGTCTGCAAAATGAAGCCCAACCCATTAGCGTGGCGGACAAGGTGCAACTGGTAGACGCGCTGACGGAGGCGGGCTTGAGTTATATCGAAGTCGGCAGCTTTGTCTCACCCAAATGGGTACCGCAAATGGCGGGCTCGGCAGACGTGTTCGCGCGCATTCAGCGCAAACCGGGCGTGGTCTACGGTGCTTTAGCACCTAATCTGCGCGGGTTCGAGGACGCTGTGAGCGCGGGGGTCAAAGAAGTCGCCGTGTTTGCCGCCGCCTCCGAGGCTTTTTCACAGCGCAATATCAATTGTTCCATCAGTGAAAGTCTGGCGCGCTTTGAGCCCATTATCGAGGCTGGCCGCCAGTACGGAATTAGCGTGCGCGGCTACGTGTCCTGCGTGCTGGGTTGCCCTTATGAAGGTCAGGTCAGCGCGCAACAGGTCGCGACTGTTGCCAAGGAACTCTACGCCATGGGCTGTTACGAAGTTTCACTGGGGGACACTCTCGGCACCGGGACTCCCTTGGCTACAAGAACGATGTTCGAGGCGGTCACAGCCTACGTCCCACGAGAAAAACTCGCGGGTCACTTCCATGACACCTACGGTCAGGCGCTGGTCAATATCTACGCCAGCCTGCAGGAAGGCATCAGCGTCTTCGATAGTTCGATTGCGGGGCTGGGCGGCTGCCCTTACGCGAAAGGCGCCAGCGGTAATGTCGCGACCGAAGATGTGCTCTACATGCTCAACGGCATGGGTATCGACACCGGCGTGGACATGAACAAGCTGCTGCTGGCTGGGGAACACATTTGCAAGGTTCTGGGCAGGGTTACGGGCTCGCGGGTGGCCAAAGCGCTACTGGGCTGAAACCTGTGGCCCAGTGTTACCGCACGCGCCTTGAAATGAGTAACACGGAAACAAACCGGCCCCCACAAGGCTCGGTTTTTTTTCGATATTTCATCAACTTATTGATTTATAAGAAATTTTAAAAGTTGGCACGGCTCCTGCTATCTCTATGGCATAACAAGAACAAAAAAATGCAGCAACCTAATAAAAACAATACGAAACGACTCTGACATAACAAAAACAACACGGCAGAGACGCAGCTAACAGATTTTTTTGGAGAAGGTTTACTTTTCCGGGGAGCTACAGAGCCACCTCGCAACCGGGCAGAGAACAATAAAACTACCCTCAGGTAGCACCCGTTCAGGTTGGATCACAGGTTTGATAGCCCGTGATGAAAGTGGATCAGCGCTCAAAAAAATACGTTTGCTCTTGATCCCGAATGGGGATCGCACAAAACGCAGCAAAGGGTGAGTTCCAAAAACAACAATACGCCGCCCTTCAATAATAAAAAGAGAGCATGCAATGACACATTAAAGGGGAGCTTCGGCTCCCCTTTGTGTTGAGTCAGATTCATGATCACGAGGAAGAGAGCTCATGAGCATGAAACCGCCCCCACTCGCTTAAATAGGCACTTAGCGTGCGTTGACCGAGGTATTCATTACCCCGGCAAAATTCAAATAATAAGCGCCTTGAGTGCCATAGGAACGAATATCCGTAATCTGTGGAGCGACCAACACTGACTTATCTCCTATATCAAACGTTTCGTCAGACAACTCAAAGAGCAACTCATCAATATCACCCACCAAAGCGATGACATTACTCACCAAGGCAGTCCCAATTTCAGACGCGATCATGTTTTTCAAGCCCGGTATCATGCTCTCGTACATATCCGCCCATGAATTGTTTCCCACAAGATTAAACGAGGGGAAATAAGTTTCGTCGTACGAGATCCTGATTGTTTTATCTGCCGCAACGTACACTTTAAGATGCACATCAAGAGGAGCTAAAAAATCCACTGACCATTCAGGGTCAGGCAGACCCGATATATCCACTCTTACACGGCCGCCCAATTCAACCACCAACGCTAAATAATCATCCTTCATTTCCAGATTATAATTCAGCAGCCGAATAAGCCCGCCCTCTTCAGTAAACTCTTTGGGCATCGGATCCCAAAACTTTTCCCTGATCACTTTCTCCAAAACACGATGGCTTATCTGAACACGAAAAACATCATCATAAGCAGTTCGTACTGTCTCTTCAGGCTCCAGCTGCCTTTTGACTCGCGGCACAATATCGGTCAGTTTTTGTGCGCTAAATCTGTCTGGGCAATAAGCGGTTCGAAGTACACTTCCGGTGGCTTCGGGCGTGTCAAATGGAAATGACCATATCCCCAACGGTGGCATTTCAGGAAAAAAGTCGGGCACATGCTTAGGAATCAGGACTACTGCAAGAACTTTGTTTAGCACACTTGCAACTTCACTCATTTTGTTTTTGAGTACAGCCTGCGCAAATGGATCCTCAGGGGTAAGATTCATGTAGGGCGCATCTTCAATCTTCAGCACGTACCTATCTATGGTTTCAATAAAATATAAAATACCATTCAGATAAACAGAGATCGAGGTTGCTGTTTTATTCACAGCTTCCACCGTGATGCTCAAGTTACATTCCATCTCAGGAAGATAGTAAGGACTGACCAATACAGGTGGCTCAGACAATTGCCAAGTCACTGTAATTCCCAGCTCTTCATCAATGAGAGTGCCACCGAGTTCGGATTCAATTTGAGGAAAAATGTCTTCAATGCACCGATTAAAAAACTTATTGGGCAACCTGATTGCATAATCCGCCACAGGGTCATCTGATAGATGCGTGACTGAGATTTTCGCCATCTGACTATTTAACATCTTATAACTCCTGACTGATAGAGCCGCTTTGGCTTTACGAAATTTGCGTCAGGGCAAAAAATATCCTCAAAACTTAAGTGCCAGTACTCTCAAGGAAGACAGTAAAAACAGACATTTACTACAACACTCACTATTCACATCTCTCCCACACTGCGGATTTCCCAAAGTTTCCCTGCCAGAGAGCGTGGACTGGCGATACGTCATTTCGGCACAGCGGCTTTCGTTAAATAACGTTTACGTTTACGTCAAGGTCGTTGACAGAGGCCGGGGCCAGGCTTACGTTAACGTAAAGGTTATGAACCGCATCGCAAACAGCTTCTTCCCACAAGAATAATGATCAAGGTGCCCTATGAGCTACCCGACTTTGAACTTCGCCCTGGGCGAAACCATCGACATGCTGCGCGATCAGGTGCAGGCCTTCGTCGCCGCAGAACTGGCGCCACGGGCGGCGCAAATCGACAAGGACAATCTTTTTCCGGCCGACATGTGGCGCAAATTCGGGGACATGGGCCTGCTGGGTATCACCGTCCCGGAAGAATACGGCGGCACCGGCCTCAGCTACTTGGCCCATGTGGTCGCGATGGAGGAAATCAGCCGCGGCTCAGCATCCGTCGCCCTGTCCTACGGAGCCCATTCCAACCTCTGCGTTAACCAAATCAACCGAAACGGCACACACGCGCAAAAGCTCAAGTACCTGCCTAAGCTCATCAGCGGCGAACATGTTGGTGCATTGGCCATGAGCGAGCCCAACGCGGGCTCTGACGTGGTCTCCATGAAGCTGCGTGCAGACAAACGCGGCGACCATTTTGTGCTGAACGGCAGCAAAACCTGGATTACCAATGGTCCCGATGCCACAACCTATGTGATTTACGCCAAGACTGATCTTGAAAAAAATGCTCACGGCATCAGTGCATTCATTGTTGAGCGCGACTGGAAAGGTTTCACCCGCAGCAAGCATTTCGACAAGCTCGGCATGCGCGGTTCCAACACCAGCGAACTGTTTTTTGACGACGTTGAAGTGCCCCAGGAAAACCTGCTGGGCACGTTGAATGCTGGCGTAAAGGTGTTGATGAGCGGCCTGGATTACGAGCGCGTCGTACTTTCGGGCGGTCCCACCGGGATTATGCAGGCGTGCATGGATCTGGTTGTACCCTATATTCATGACCGCAAACAGTTCGGCCAAAGTATCGGGGAGTTTCAGCTGATTCAGGGCAAAGTCGCCGACATGTACACCCAACTCAATGCCAGCCGTGCCTACTTGTATGCCGTCGCTGCCGCGTGCGAGCGTGGCGAAACCACCCGCAAGGACGCAGCCGGGGTGATTCTGTACAGCGCTGAACGCGCTACCCAAATGGCCCTTGACGCTATCCAGATTCTGGGCGGCAACGGCTACATCAATGAATTCCCTGCCGGACGCCTGCTGCGTGACGCCAAGCTGTATGAGATCGGCGCGGGCACCAGCGAAATTCGACGCATGCTAATTGGTCGCGAACTGTTTAACGAAACTCGCTGAGGAGCGCGCGCATGTCCATTTTGCAGACGCTGATCAACTCGCGATCAGCCGAGTTTCTCAGTAACCGCAGCGCCATGCTTGAACAGGTCGAGCAGTTGCGCATGCTGCTCGACCATGTGCAGCAAGGTGGAGGAAGTAAAGCCCAAGAACGTCATACCTCACGGGGCAAATTGCTTGCCCGTGAACGCATCAATCGTGTGCTCGATAGCGGCTCGCCTTTTCTGGAACTCAGTCAGTTGGCCGCTTATCAGGTGTACGACGAGGACGTACCAGCCGCCGGAATAATCGCGGGCATTGGCCGAGTCGAAGGCGTTGAATGCATGATTGTCGCCAATGACGCCACGGTCAAAGGTGGGTCTTACTATCCGTTAACTGTCAAAAAGCACCTGCGGGCGCAGACTATCGCTGAACAAAACCGCCTGCCCTGCATTTATCTGGTGGATTCGGGCGGCGCCAACTTGCCGCGTCAGGATGAAGTATTCCCGGACCGGGAACATTTCGGACGGATCTTTTTCAATCAGGCCAACATGAGTGCCGCGGGTATCCCGCAAATTGCCGTGGTCATGGGTTCCTGTACGGCGGGCGGGGCCTATGTACCCGCTATGGCGGACGAAGCCATCATGGTGCGCCAGCAAGCCACCATCTTCCTCGCCGGGCCACCGCTGGTCAAAGCCGCCACTGGCGAAGTGGTCAGCGCTGAAGAACTGGGGGGCGCCGATGTGCACTGCAAGGTGTCAGGGGTGGCCGACCATTATGCCGACAGTGATGAACACGCACTGGCGCTGGCCCGGCGCTGCATTGCCAATCTGAACTGGCGCAAACTGGGCCACTTGCAGCAACGCAAAGCCTTGGCGCCTTTGTACGACCCGGATGAACTCTACGGCATCATTCCGGCGCAGGCCAAACAGCCCTTCGATGTCCGTGAAGTCATTGCACGATTGGTTGATGGCTCGGTATTCGATGAATTCAAAACCCTGTTCGGCACTACACTCGTCTGTGGTTTTGCGCACTTGCACGGCTATCCAGTAGCAATATTGGCCAACAACGGCATTCTGTTTGCCGAGGCGGCACAAAAAGGCGCGCATTTTATTGAGCTGGCATGTCAGCGCGGTATTCCCCTGATATTCCTGCAAAACATCACCGGGTTCATGGTCGGGCAAAAATACGAGGCCGGCGGGATCGCCAAACACGGGGCCAAACTGGTGGCCGCCGTAGCGTGCGCCAAGGTGCCGAAATTCACGGTGATTATTGGCGGCAGTTTTGGCGCCGGTAACTACGGCATGTGCGGCCGTGCCTATGACCCGCGTTTTTTATGGATGTGGCCCAACGCACGGATCGGCGTGATGGGCGCTGAGCAAGCCGCCGGAGTGCTCGTACAGGTAAAACGTGAACAGGCCGAACGCAATGGTCTGTTGTTTACCGACGAAGAAGAGGCGCAAATCAAACAGCCCATCCTTGATCAATATGAACGTCAGGGTCACCCCTACTACTCCAGCGCCCGCTTGTGGGACGACGGTGTCATCGATCCCGCGCAAACCCGTGACGTTCTGGCACTGGGTTTGTCGGCCGCATTGAACGCCCCGATAGAACCTACCCGCTTTGGTGTGTTTCGCATGTGAGCGGCACCGCGCCTTTGCTTCACACCCCAGCCATTAAGGACTGACGGACATGATCGAATTCACCACCCTCGAAGTGCATACCGACCCTCGGGGCTTTGCCACCTTGTGGTTGAGTCGCGCACCTAAAAACAATGCCTTCAATGCCGAAATGATCCGCGAACTGATCCTCGCGCTGGACGCCGTACAAAGCGATCCGCGCCTGCGTTTTCTGGTGTTGCGCGGACGCGGCAAACATTTTAGCGCCGGTGCCGACCTGGCCTGGATGCAGCAATCTGCCGAGCTGGACTATCACACCAATCTCGACGATGCCCGGCACTTGGCAGAACTGATGTACAACCTGGCCAAACTGAAAATCCCGACACTGGCAGTGGTTCAAGGCGCGGCCTACGGCGGAGCATTGGGCCTGATCAGCGCCTGCGACATGGCGATTGGTGCCGAGGATGCGCAGTTCTGCTTGTCGGAAGTGCGCATTGGCTTGGCACCGGCCGTCATCAGCCCATTTGTGGTGCAAGCCATTGGCGAGCGCGCTGCACGACGTTATGCCCTCACAGCTGAACGTTTCAGCGGTGTGCGTGCTCGTGAGTTGGGTTTGCTGTCTGAGTGCTACCCCGAGAGCGAACTCGAACAGCACATCGCTCAATGGATCGACAACCTGCTCCTCAATAGCCCGCAGGCCATGCGCTCCTGCAAGGATTTGTTACGCGAAGTCAGTCATGGCGCGCCGACCACGGCCATACGTCGCTACTGCGAGAATGCCATTGCCAGAATCAGGGTCAGCCCGGAGGGTCAGGAAGGTTTACGTGCCTTTCTGCAAAAGCGCACGCCCAGTTGGCAACATGCAGCCTCACAACAGGAGGTGCGGCCTTGAGCGCTCGTCAACTGAACTCAGTATTGGTTGCCAATCGCGGTGAAATCGCTTGTCGTGTGATGCGTACTGCAAAGGACCTGGGCCTCACCACAGTGGCTGTTCACAGCGCCACGGATCGCGATGCACGGCACTGCCGTGAAGCCGACCTGTGCGTTGATCTGGGCGGCAGCAAAGCCGCTGACAGCTACCTGAAAATAGACAAGATCATCGCTGCGGCCCATGCCAGTGGGGCGCAGGCCATTCATCCCGGATACGGTTTTTTATCCGAAAATGCCGGATTTGCACGCGCCGTCGAGGCGGCCGGATTGATCTTTCTCGGCCCGCCCGCCTCGGCCATTGAAGCCATGGGCAGTAAATCCGCCGCCAAAGCCTTGATGGAACGTGCAGGCGTTCCTTTGGTACCGGGTTATCACGCAGAAGCGCAGGATCTGGAAACCTTCCGTCTTGCCTCTGAGCGCATTGGTTATCCGGTATTGCTCAAGGCCACAGCCGGCGGCGGCGGCAAAGGCATGAAAGTGGTCGAGGATGTTACCCAACTGGCCGAGGCGCTGGCGTCTGCTCAGCGTGAGGCACTGTCCTCATTTGGCGATGCGCGCATGCTGGTGGAAAAGTACGTGCTCAAACCACGCCATGTCGAAATTCAGGTGTTTGCCGACCAGCACGGTCACTGCCTCTATCTCAACGAGCGCGATTGCTCGATCCAGCGCCGCCATCAAAAAGTGGTCGAGGAAGCCCCGGCTCCCGGCTTGAGTACAGCGCAGCGTCGAGCCATGGGTGAGTCCGCCGTGCGCGCGGCCCAAGCCATCGGCTATGTCGGCGCAGGCACCGTAGAGTTTTTGCTCGACGCACGCGGGGATTTCTTTTTTATGGAAATGAACACCCGCCTGCAGGTCGAGCACCCGGTGACCGAAGCCATCACCGGACTGGATCTGGTCGCTTGGCAAATTCGAGTTGCGTGTGGAGAGCCGCTTCCCATCACTCAGGCGCAAGTGCCCTTGCGCGGCCATGCGATAGAAGTAAGGCTGTATGCCGAAGATCCGAGCAATGATTTTCTGCCGCAAACCGGACGTTTGCGGGTGTACCGCGAATCAGCCGCGGGCACAGGACGACGTGTCGACAGCGGGGTTAGCGAGGGGGACGAGGTTTCGCCGTTTTATGACCCCATGCTGGGCAAACTGATCGCTTGGGGCGACGACCGCGAACAAGCCCGCTTACGGCTACTGGCGATGCTCGATGAATTTGCCATTGGCGGCCTGAAAACCAATCTCAGTTTTTTACGCCGCATCATTGCGCACCCTGCTTTCGCAGCCGCCGAACTGGACACCGATTTTATCCCGCGTTATCAGGAAGACTTGTTGCCACCGCCGCACGAGTTACCGGCTGCTTTTTGGACCGCTGCGGCCGAAGCATACAGGCAAAGCCTCACACCAGACGTGCGCGACGACGATCCCAACTCTCCTTGGGCTCTATCTTCCGGCCTTCGCTGCGGTTTGCCTGCACAGACGCTGCTGGCTCTTGAAGCCAATGGCGAACGACAGATCGTGACATTGACGACACCCTCGACTGACACGCGCCCTGAGCAATTGATCCTTGAAAAAGACGGCGTGCAACGCCGGCATCTGGCGATACGTCGCGAGGATACTTTGTACCTTTACTGGGAAGGTGAGCTGCACAGGGTGACACGCTTCGATCCGGTTATTGCCGCTGGCAGCGGGCACGATTCACAGGGAGGGCTTAGCGCCCCCATGAACGGCAGCGTTGTTCGTATTTTAGTAACGCCCGGGCAGACCGTGGCGGCGGGCGCCGCGCTGGTGGTACTCGAAGCCATGAAAATGGAGCACAGCCTAAGAGCGCCCCGCGACGGGGTGGTGAAATCATTGTTTTGTCAGGATGGTGACATGGTCAAAGAAGGCAGTGTGCTGGTCGCGCTGGAGTGACGGCTGAAAAAGGCGGGGCTGGTTTTGCGGCTCCGCTTTTTCAGTCTTGGCTAAAGCCTGAGTTAAAACTTGTAAGTGGCTTGCACGACGACACCGATAATCCGGCAATCCTGATCAAAAATCGTTTTGGGATAGGTTGGATTCAGTGGCTTTAGATAAAGCTGACCACTTTCTTCAATCAATTGCCGAAAGGTCGCTTCTTTTACTCCTGGAATACGCGCAATCACCATTTTTCCGGGCTCGGCCTCAATGTCCGGATCAACCAATATCATCATGCCTTGTGCAACGCTGATGCCCACCGGGGCCGTCATGGCATCGCCCGTCACTTGCAGCCAGAAGGCCGCCCCCTTGGCGTAATGATCCGTGACTTCAAATATCATTCCCGCTTGGTAAATCGAATGTGCAGATGGCTCGCTGACCTGCTCTGCCAATGCCCAGTCTCTAACCGGGTAACGAAATGCCGAGGTTAAGTCAAAGATGTGCTCATTGGCTGCGTCATCAACGTTCTCGTTGCGTTCCCGAACCACTAAAGCGACTTCAAGATGCTCCAGCCCCAAGGCTTTAAGCACTTTGTTCATCGTCTCCAGGTCAGGTTCACGGCGTTTATTGAGCCAATGCCCGACACCGCCCTGGGAAGCCCCGACGCGTTCTGCGAGTTTTTCTTGCGTGAGCCTGAGTTCGCGCAATTTGAGTCTGACTAAAGCGATCCATTTATCCATCTGCCGAACAATACGGGTTCAAATTCAGGCAACAATACACATAACGTATTATTTATGCTCTGCATGAAAATACTTATCGTATTAATCTGGTGTGGTTTGGTTCGATTAATCTCATAACGCAGGTAAAACATGACTCCGATAACAAAAACTGCACCGGATGACGACATCGATATTGAGATGGAAGCCCTGAAAGACAGCGCCGCCAGCCAGCGTGCACTCGACTATTATTTGAAACCAGCTGTTTCCCAGCACTGTCTGGAGAAAAAAATATTCGTGGTCCGCAGTGATCTGAGCCATGAAGAAGCGTTGGTCAATGCGTGCGATTACCTGCGTTGTGCAATAGCTGTGGCGCTAGGCGGTGCCGAGAATCAACAAGGTGCTCAGCGCGACCTTTTTATTGGGGTGGCTCACTTTGTCGAAAATGCCAAGATGTTGTTGGATAAGGCGCTGGACGCGCGGTAACGCTTTACTGGGAGTTATGCACACAGCCAAATGGTAACGGGCGTGAAGAAAGATTCGAGACGGGAGGGAAAAATAGAGGCTGGTCGAGAAAAACAGTTGACCTTCAAATAGGAATGATTATTATTGCATTCAGCTGGTCGCGAGATCAGTCGATAATTCAAAAGACCTTAGGTCGGTTTTTTGAATTACCTCCTCATCAGGCTAATCACGGTTATTTGACCCGGCTCATGGCCGGGTCTTTTTTTTTGCGGCCAGTTATCTGGCTCAGCGTGCTTCAGGCTAATGAAGTCTAGTGTGCGATCTTTCTGGGTGACCGCTACGATGCGGGCGATGATAGCAAAAGAACATCGACTAACGGAAGCCTGAAGACCGCGACTATGGTGGTAATGGCGATTTAGCACTTGAGAATCAATCGCAAGTTAACTATTCTTGCGCCGCGTCAGGGATGACGCCCCCCTCTGCTTCTAAAATCCCCACCTTCCGGACTCCAAAATTCCGTATTGGCTAGTCGTCTTTGCGATGTAAAGTAGCGCCAATAATGATCAGATTCCGGAATTTAGATGATGACCGTGGCGCCCTCTCCCGTTCAAATCAGCAGTGACTTTGACAGCGGCAATATTCAGGTACTGGATGCCAGCGATCCGCTGCATATTAAACTGGCTATCAGGCCGGATACCCGAAGCCCGCATTTCCAATGGTTCCACTTTAAAGTGGACGGCCTGGCCCCCGGTCAGACTCATCATTTCCAGTTAAGCAATGCCAGCCAATCCTCCTACAACAAAGCATGGGATGGCTATCAAGCCGTAGCGTCTTACGACCATGAGCACTGGTTCCGCGTCCCCACCGCGTTCGACGGAACATCGCTCAACTTTCATATTGAAACCGAGCGCCCTCAGGTGTGGTTTGCTTACTTCGAACCTTACAGCCGTGAGCGCCATGAACAATTGATCGTGCGCGCCATCCAGCCTCTAGCTGGCTGTAACGTGCTAAGCACCGGTAAAAGTGTTGAAGGCCGTGCTATCCAGTTGCTGCGTAAGGGTACGGGCGCCAGTCACAAACGCAAAATCTGGATCATTGCCCAGCAGCATCCAGGCGAGCATATGGCCGAATGGTTTATGGAGGGGATTATCGACCGTCTGGAGCAAGGCAGTGATCCGCAACTGCGCAAGCTGCTGGATTTCGCCGACCTCTACCTGATTCCTAACATGAACCCGGACGGCGCATTCCACGGGCATTTGCGTACCAATGCCAACGGCCAGGACCTGAACCGCGCGTGGCAAAACACGGACCCGGATGTCAGCCCTGAAGTTTTCTTCGCCCTTGAGCAAATGAACAAATACGGCGTCGACTTGTTTTTGGATATCCACGGCGACGAAGAAATCCCCTATGTATTCACGGCGGGTTGCGAAGGTAATCCCGGCTACACCGAGCGCCTGGCGAACCTTGAAGAACGCTTTCGTACGCACCTGAGCCAACTGACCCGTGACTTCCAAACCCTTCACGGTTATACCCGCGACGAACCCGGCCAGGCCAATATGACTTTGGCCTGCAATAGTGTCGGCCAGCGCTTTGATTGCCTGTCGTTGACCCTTGAAATGCCCTTCAAAGACAACAACGACGCGCCCGACCCACACGCAGGCTGGTCAGGTAAACGCTCGAGCCAACTGGGTAAAGACGTACTGAGCACACTGTCGAGCATGGTCCGCGAACTGCGCTAAACCAGAATGAACGGGGCCTGACCTTACAGCCGCTGGAAGGCCCCGCGTCTACCGATCTTCAAGAGTATTTAAAGCCTGTTTATGGATACCCTCGCAAAACTGCGGGCCGGCCAATTGGCAGGCCTCACACGTCTGGACCTATCGTGCGGGCTGACTGAGTTTCCTCGGGAAATTTTCCAGTTGGCTGACTCGCTGGAAATTCTCAACTTGAGTGGCAACGCACTCACCCGCTTACCCGATGACCTCCATCGTCTGACCCGCTTACGCATCCTGTTTTGCTCGGACAATCAGTTCACCGAACTGCCCGCATGCCTGGGGCAATGCTCACAACTGAGCATGATTGGCTTCAAAGCCAACCAGATTGCCAGCGTGCCCGGCGAAGCGCTGCCACCGCTATTGCGCTGGTTGATCCTGACAGACAATTGCATCAGCCAATTACCCGAAGCGCTGGGTCAGCTCCCACTGCTGCAAAAATTGATGCTGGCCGGTAATCGCTTGCACGATCTGCCGAAGAATCTGACAGATTGCCAGCATCTGGAGTTAATTCGACTGGCCGCTAACCAGTTCACCGAGTTGCCTGAAACCATCCTGACACTGCCCGCCTTGAGCTGGCTGGCTTACGCAGGCAATCCGTTGAACGACGATGCCAGCACCCAGTGCCCAGCCGACAACACTCCTGACATCCACTGGGCGCAACTTGAGCTGGAACAAAAACTGGGCGAAGGCGCCTCCGGGATCATCCATCAAGCTCGCTGGACCCGCCCCGGCCAACCGGCCCAGTCTGTTGCGGTCAAGTTGTACAAAAGCAGCATTACCAGCGACGGATCTCCGCTAAATGAAATGAATGCCTGCATTGCCGCAGGCGAGCATCCGAATCTGATCAAAGTGCTGGGCCGCGTCGCGGGCCATCCAGACAATCAGGCCGGTCTGGTGATGGAACTTATCGACCCGTCTTTCAGCAACCTGGCAGCCCTGCCCAGCTTCGACAGTTGCAGTCGTGACGAGTACGCCCAGAGCACCCGCTTTACTTACGACAGTGCATTGCGCATAGCCCGTGGCATTGCCTCAGCAGCCAGTCATTTGCATGCCCGAGGCATTTGTCATGGCGACCTGTATGCACACAATATTTTGTTCAACGCTGCGGGAGACTGCGTATTGGGGGACTTTGGAGCAGCGTGCTTCCATGCCACCGACGACAGCCAGCAGAGCCGCGCCCTGCAACGCATTGAAGTCCGTGCATTCGGGATTTTGCTGAGTGAACTGCTGCAACGAATCGACTCAGGTTTGAGCGATCAAAGGCAAGACATGCTGGAAAATCTGCACAAACGCTGCACGCAGCCTCAGGTGCTGGAACGCCCAGGATTTGCGGAGGTTTTAAAGTTATTGCATTAAAAGCGGGCTAACTTTGTAGACCTTGTCGCAGACTGCGACAAGAGCTACAAAGTCGATTGCAGCTCATGACGTCTTGATGTTTAGGCCAGCGCCACAAACATTTCCTGCACGTCGTCCTGCTCTTCAAGTTTGGCCAGAAACTCTTGAACTTCGGCCATTTGCTCGTCACTCAAACCAATCACCGGATTTTTTGGCAAATAACCCAGTTTGGCCGACAACACCGTGAAATCCTGTTCTGGCAAAGCCTTCTGCACCGCATCGAGGTCGCTTGGGTCAGTGATGAACAAGGTTGTGCCTTCTTCCTCACCCTCTTCAAAATCCTGAGCGCCAGCTTCAATCGCTGCCATCTCGGGATCGGCGTCCGGGGTGTCCGGCTTGGCTTCAATCATGCCCACATGATTGAAATCCCAGGCAACCGAGCCCGAAGCACCCAACTGGCCTTTACGGAAGGCAACGCGAATCTCGGCGACGGTTCGGTTGATGTTATCAGTCAGGCACTCAATGATCAGCGGCACCTGATGCGGGGCAAAACCTTCATACGTCACACGATGGTATTGCACAGCCTCAGTACCAATACCCGCGCCTTTATTGATCGCACGCTTGATGGTGTCAGCCGGCATCGAAGCCTTTTTGGCTTGCTCGTACACCAGACGCAAGTGCGAATTCATGTCCGGATCGGCGCCATTACGCGCAGCAACTGTCAGTTCCTTGGCCAGCTTGCCAAAGATCTTGCCGCGGCTATTGGCGGCGTCTGCTTTGTGTTTAACCTTCCACTGTGCGCCCATGCTTACTCTCTCAATCTACTGTGTCGTGGCGTGTTCACCGCCAAATGGCCGCAAGTTTATACGCCAGAGACTCGCCAATCGACCAAAAAATAAAGAGGCGCGTGTATTTATCATTGCGCCATCGTCATAAATGCATCGATCAGACGTAAATCCGCCCGACGCTCCAGGCAGCCCAGCATATGCGTGTTAATCAGCCCTTCACCCTTGATCGGCAAAGCTTTGACACGGGGGTCATGGCTCACTTCGACAGATGACACGATGCCAATCCCCAATTGGGCAGCCACGGCTTCGCTCACGGCTTCACGGCTGTCCAGTTCCAGTAATACCCTGGGCGTCACACCCGCAGTTTTGCAGGCCAAGTCAAAGGTTCGTCGAGTGATGGACGTGGGTTCACGTAGCACCATGATCACGTTAACCAACTGCGCAATATCAAGATCTTGCTTCAACGCCGACCAAGGATGATTGGCGGGCACCAGTGCACAGATTCGCGACTCCGCTATTTGGCGCAGGGTTAGGCCTTTGCGCGGCTCAACCTCTGTTAGAACCGCCACGTCGACGTGCTCGCCAAGCAGGGCAGTCAGAGTCTCCTGTGCATTGCCCAAACGTAAATTGACGGTGACCCCAGGGTATTGCTCCCGCAGTCTGGCCAACAGAGGCATCACAAGGTGCGGTCCATCGGCAGCGACTTCCAGCCGCCCTGTGAGCAACTGGCGATTGGCCTCGAGCATCACCTGCGCTTCATCCACCAGACCGAACATGGCGCGGGTAATCGCAGCCAGTTTTGTGCCCTCCTCGGTCAACTCCACCCGCCGAGCCGTTCGCCTGAGTAAGGTGATCTGATAATGCTCTTCAAGCGCTTTGACATGCCCGGTGACTGCAGGCTGACTGATAAACAATCGAGCAGCTGCACGGGTAAAACTGCCCTCTCGAGCAACGGCATCGAAGGCCCGCAATTGAAACAAATTCATTCGTATAAGCCTCACTGATAGCTGGCATAACAACAAACAATTTGATTGATGACAACTCAAACTGCAATTTATGCCGTGTATTCAGTAGCCTTCACCGCGTTGAGGAATCACGAATGAGCACTGTAGCGCCGATCCTGCTGACCCCTGGCCCTCTGACAACTTCGGCACGGACTCGCCGCGCCATGATGGTCGACTGGGGATCATGGGATGACTCTTTCAACCAATTGACTGCCCGCGTGTGCCAACAATTAGTGACCATCATTAACGGCGCAGACAGTCATCACTGTGTGCCCTTGCAAGGCAGCGGAACCTTCGCGGTTGAAGCGGCCATCGGCACATTGGTGCCGCGCGATGGCCATGTATTGGTACTGATTAACGGTGCTTACGGTAAACGCTTGGCCAAAATCTGTGAGGTACTGGGCCGTCGCTTCAGCACCTATGAAACAGCCGAAGATCAACCCACCACCGCCAGCGACGTTGAACGGTTATTAAGGGCGAACCCAAGCATCACTCATGTGGCACTCATCCACTGTGAAACCAGCACGGGAATTCTTAATCCGCTTGCAGACATTTCCATGGTCGTCGCTCATCACGGTAAAGGCCTGATCATCGACGCCATGAGCTCCTTTGGCGCCTTGCCCATCGACGCACAAAAAATCCCCTTCGACGCACTGATTGCTGCCTCCGGTAAATGCATGGAAGGTGCCCCGGGGATGGGGTTTGTCTTTGCCCATAAAACATCACTCGCCAACGCTGCCGGTCGTTCGCACTCATTGGCGATGGACTTGCACGACCAACACGCCTACATGGCGAAAACCGGACAATGGCGTTTTACCCCACCCACTCACGTGGTGGCCGCCTTGCACGAAGCGCTGGTGCAATACCACGAAGAAGGGGGGTTGCCCGGACGATACAAACGCTATGCCGCTAACTGCCAGACGCTGCTCGACGGCATGGCCCGACTCGGCATCCGCAGCTTTCTGCCCGACGCGATTCAGGCGCCTATTATCGTCACCTTTCACGCTCCAAAGGATTCGCGCTATCAATTCAAAGCCTTTTACGAGCGAGTCAAAGCCAAAGGTTTCATCCTCTATCCAGGCAAATTAACCGAGGTCGAGACTTTCCGCGTGGGCTGCATCGGCCACGTCAGCCCGCACGACATGCAGGCCGCCGTGAACGCCATCGGCGAGGTTTTAAAAGAAATGGAAGTGCAGCATTTCTAATCGCATTGCCTTTTGGCAGGGCATTATTTTCCATACAGCACAGCCCGATCACACAGGATTTACCAACATGAACTACACCAACCCCAGCAAGATTCAAGCCGCCATCCTCGACTGGGCGGGTACGGTGGTCGACTTTGGCTCGTTTGCACCGACACAGATTTTTGTCGAAGCGTTTGCCGAGTTCGACGTGCAGGTTTCCATTGAAGAAGCACGTGGACCGATGGGCATGGGGAAGTGGGACCACATTCGCACCCTGTGTGACCAGCCGCAGATTACCGAACGCTATAAAAAAGTATTCGGCCGCGCACCGACTGACGAAGATGTCACCGCCATCTACGAGCGCTTTATGCCGCTACAAATCGAAAAAATCGCTGAGCATTCAGCACTGATTCCCGGTGCACTGCAAGCCATCGCTGCACTGCGTGAACAAGGCATCAAAATAGGGTCCTGCTCGGGTTATCCGGCCCAAGTAATGGCCAAAGTTGTCGAACTGGCGGCTACTAACGGCTACATTGCCGATCACGTCGTAGCCACCGACGACGTTCCAAATGGTCGCCCTTGGCCCGCTCAAGCATTAGCTAATGTCATCGCACTGGGTATTGATGACGTGGCTGCCTGCGTCAAGGTCGATGACACGACGCCGGGTATCCTCGAAGGACGCCGAGCTGGCATGTGGACTGTGGCGCTGCTGTTTTCCGGCAACGCACTGGGCCTGACCTATGCGCAATATCAGGCGCTGGATGCCAAGACGCTGATCGCGGAGCGCACGCGCATTCATGAGCTGTTCCGAAACTCGCAGCCGCACTATTTGATCGACACCATCGCCGATCTGCCGCAGGTGATAGCTGACATCAACCTACGCCTTAGCAAGGGTGAGATGCCACAGAGCAGTTGACTGAAAAAGACCGCTCCAAGCTGCAAGTTTAAAGCTCGCAGCTTGTAGCCTGCCCCTCAGCCTTTCTGCTGACGTTCAACCCATTTGGCGTATGCATCGATAAAATTTTGCAGAAACGGTCGGGTTTTCTCCGACAATTTGCCTGATTCGTCAAAGGCTGCACCTGCACCGCCCAGATAAGCTTCTGGCTGTTGCATGCACGGAACATCCAGAAACACCAACGACTGGCGTAAATGATGGTTAGCCCCAAAGCCGCCAATTGCACCCGGCGAAACACTGATCACAGCACCCGGCTTGCCACTGAATGCACTTTGCCCATAAGGGCGTGATCCCACATCAATGGCATTTTTTAACGCGCCCGGCACGGAACGGTTGTACTCGGGCGTCACAAAAAGCACGGCATCGGCGCTTCGCAACTGATCACGAAAGGCGGTGTAAGTCGCCGGTGGTGGCGTGACATCAATGTCTTCGTTATACAACGCCAGCTCGCCAATTTCGACGATGTGCAGCTTTAGAGAGGGCGGCGCCAGTTCAGCCAGCGCAAGGGCGATTTTGCGATTGATGGAATCCTTTCTCAAACTGCCGACCAACACGGCCACGCTGTAGACCTTGCTCATGGAAAACACCTAGTCTGTGATTGTAGGACCTTAGTTATAGATGATCGGACGCATTTCTTGCACCCCAATTCACCCGATCAGCCCCCAAGCCTGTAAAGTAGCCAGACTATTTTTTTCACATGGCTAAACTTCCCCTGCTGATCAACGGTCTACAGAGCCGCAAATTGGGTGTTTATCTCCAGAGGTTCTCTACAAATGGCGGCAGTTCTAGTTGGGCAATTTCATGCAAGAGACGCGGAAGGTCGTGTCTACTCGGTGCATGAGTTTGAAAATTCCGAAGCGACAGGTGAACAACCCGCAATAACCTACAAATTGGCGATTGGCGATCGTGTCAAAAAGATCGATGAGGATCATTACGAACTCGTTCAATCAGGTGTTAACCTGATTCGCGACCCGGCTCCAGTGGTCACGGCTTAACCTGTTTGTCCGGCATAGCGCTGAAGTCACAGGATGAGACTTGGGTCAGGCTTCGCAACGCTGAAACCTCATCTGCTGAACATGGACTTCACCCATGCGTTTACGCCATATCGAAGTGATTCAGGCTATTTTGCAAACGGGCAGCCTCGCCCATGCCGGCGAATTGCTGCAATTGCCGATAGCCACCGTCAGCGCCACGCTTCATGAGGCCGAGCAACAGCTCGGCCTCATGCTGTTCGCCAATGTCCGCGGCCGTCTTCAAGCCACCCGTGAAACGCTTCAGTTACAACCCCTTGCCAACCAGCTCTATCTGGATTTCGAACCTTTGCGCCGCCTTGGCGATGCATTGCGTCAACCTATGGCCGCGCCATTGCGCGTGGCCTGCAGCGAAACGTTGGCGCAACCCTTACTGCCTCAAAACATCGCTGCGCTAAGACGCCGTTTTCCTGATACCCCAACGACGTTAAGCAGTCAGCCATTGACTGAGATCGTACGCCGCCTGCTGATGGATGAAGCCGATGTCGGTTTTAGTCTGAGTCCTTGCGAGCATTCAGGCGTCGACAACCACACATTGGCTCAAGGCAAAGTGCAGCTGCTGGCTCCCCATGGCTGGTTATCCCCCAAGCAAAAATACATTGCCCTGCACGATCTGGCCGGGCAATCAATGATCGGCTTGCTTGAGCCCGATCCCCTGAGCCGATTGCTCGACAGCAAGTTGCAAGCTGTGCACCCTGTGCCGGTGATCAACATTCAGGTTCAGAGCTATCAAATGGTGCGCAGTATGGTGGAAGCGGGCGAAGGGCTGGCACTGGTTGACCCGTTTACTGCCGTAGGCGCTAAAAAAAGCGGCCTGGATGTCTGCCCACTGTCACCGGCCATCGCGGTGTCGCTGTATGCGCTGACACCCAAAGGCACTGTTATCAGCCCCGCCCTGTCGGCATTGCTGGACATCACGCGGCAAAAGGCTGAAAGCTTGCTGGCCGATCAGGGGCTGGTGACGCTTTAACCTGCGAATGATGGCGAACATTAACTCGTAGTCGCTGTCGCGCAGCGCGAGGCTGCGATCAACCGCAAAGCGGTCACGTCCACGCTCACTCGAACAGCAAATACCAAAAAATCGCCACTTCGCGAGTCTGTGGATCAATGCCTCGATAGCGTAAACGATCAATACCGCCCACCTGATACCCGCAGCGTTCATACAAGCGACAAGCGCCAATATTGTTGTTTTGGGTCTCGAGCATGATACCCGGCAGGTTTTTCTTAAGACTCCAGAATTTGACCACATCCAGCAAGGACTTGGCCACGCCATAACGGCGAGCACGGGCCGCGACAGCCAACTCATCGACATGGGCAAAGCCGTTCCAGTTAGTGCTTACAACAACATGCCCAACTGCTTCACCGTCAAGATAAGCCATGAAAATGGCACTGTCGGCCCCTCCGAGATAGCTCGCGAACTCATCAGGGTCGATGCCGTAACACTTGCGGTACGGCGTGATCGTTTCCAAAGGCCAGTGCTCGACCTTTTTATTTTGATCGACGTGTGCGTACGCTTTCACATCAAAACTGAAATCATTGCCCCACACATAGGGGGCAAATCCTTCATCAGCCAGCCGTACCGAAACCTCAGGGTCCTTGGGGTGCATAACCAGGTACATGAACAATCCTTTTCTGTCGCGAGACACTGCCCTGGATTCAACTCAAGGCTATTGCAACGTTTGGCCCTTGGCGTCGAGAAGCTGAGCCCATAACGACGGCGAACCCGCTGCTTTTGCAATCACGTCGAGGCGAGCCGCGTGTTCTGCCAACTCCGCTTCACTTGCACGAATGATCCGACCCGGCTGACGATCGGCCGCCAAGCGACGAATTTCAGTGGCCAGATTGCCCGAACCCTCGCCAGAACCATTGCCGTCCGAAGCGTTACCCGCCAGCGACAGGCTGGTTTGGCCACCCGTCATGGTCAGGTAAACGTCAGCCAAAATCTCGGAGTCGAGCAAAGCGCCGTGTAATTCACGACCCGAGTTGTCGACACCATAGCGTTTGCACAACGCATCCAGGCTGTTGCGCTGCCCCGGGTGTCGCGCTCGCGCCATCATCAACGTATCGAGGATGGTGCAGTGTTGAGTGAGGTCAGCCCGGTCGGTCTGACCGATCAGGGCAAACTCGTTATTCAGAAAGCCCACGTCAAACGCAGCGTTATGAATGATCAGTTGCGCGCCCTTGATGAACTCAAAAAACTCGTCGGCCACTTCTGCGAATCGCGGTTTACCCACCAAAAATTCATTGGTAATACCGTGAACACCAATCGCCCCCTCGTCGCTTTCGCGGTCCGGCTGCAAGTACACGTGGAAGTGCCTGCCGGTCAGGCGACGGCCCATTAACTCGACGCAACCGATCTCGATGACCCGGTGGCCATCGGTCACCGGCATACCGGTGGTTTCGGTATCGAGTACAACGCTACGCATGCTTGATGCCCCTCATTTCATCCACACCGCGATTGGCCAACTGGTCTGCGCGCTCATTGCCGTAATGGCCAATATGACCGCGTACCCACTCCCACTTCACGGTATGACGATTGACTTGCTCATCGAGCAATTTCCACAAATCGGCATTTTTAACCGGCTCTTTGGCGGCGGTTTTCCAGCCACGTTTTTTCCAGTTGACCATCCACTCGGTGATGC
This sequence comes from Pseudomonas helleri, assembly GCF_009600315.1. Lineage (GTDB taxonomy): Bacteria > Pseudomonadota > Gammaproteobacteria > Pseudomonadales > Pseudomonadaceae > Aquipseudomonas > Aquipseudomonas helleri_A. The sequence goes on from NZ_WIWC01000036.1 coordinate 32,058, forward strand.
CTTTCATCACGTACTGCGAGTCGGTCACCAGCAATACTTCGCACGGACGCTTGAGTTCCTCCAGGCCACGAATGGCTGCCATCAGTTCCATACGGTTATTGGTGGTGTTAGGTTCTCCGCCCCACAACTCTTTCTCGACACCCTGACACACCAACAACGCCCCCCACCCGCCGGGGCCGGGATTGCCCTTGCAGGCTCCATCGGTGAACATTTCTACACTATTGCTCATTACACACGTTCCAGAAAAGGCTGCTACGGCCTGCCAATCAGGGATCAGCAGCACCTGGGGCCGAGTAAATTCGACCCGACATGAAATTAGGGTTCAGTGTGACGCCGAGTGACCTTGGCCATCGGCAGCGGAATCAGCTTGCCCATCGGCTCACGACGTAGCGGGTTGACCGGTCGCAGGCCCACCACTATTTTGCGCGCAACCAACACATAGAAGCCGCCACCGGCCAATTGCCAGCTTCCCGCCTTGCGCTCCCAGCCCGCCAAACGGCTTTGCCAGGCGGCAGACGCCAACGGCGGACGATAGCACCCGAAGCGACGTTTCTCCAGCGCAAAGCCCAGCAAATTCAGCCAGTCGGCGACCCGGGAAGGCGAAATACAACGTGCCTTGGACAGTGCATCCTTGGCAAAAACATGCCGCAGGCCCCAACTGCTCCAAGGGTTTATTCCCACAATCAACAAGTGTCCGCCAGGTCTCACACTGCTGGCCGCTTCGCGCAACAGGCCATGGGGCGACAGGCAGAAATCCAGGCCATGCTGCAACACCACGACATCGGCAGCATGCTCACATAAGGGCCAGGCCTGCTCTTCACAGAAGATTTCGACGCCGGGCAACGGCGCTCCCAAACGCACATTGCGCTGCACTTGCGCAGCCTTGGGCGGGGTGTCGGCACCGGGGCCGTAATGCACCAGATAACCGCCGAAAAAACGTCCCAGCTCGTCCTCCAACACCCGCTGCTCATCTTCAAGCAGCAACTGCCCGTGGGGACCGGACAACCAGTCTCGCGCCGCACTGATCAGCGCCAGCCATTCAGGATCGGCCTGTGCCAATACTTTATCGGTCATTGCTCCTCCAATTCGCCATGTGGGTATCACAGGACCTAAGATGCGCCTTTGTTTCGAACATTGGAATTGCGCCATGTTACAGATCGACGCCCTGCCCGCTTTCAGCGACAACTACATCTGGTTGTTACAAGATGCATCGAATCAACGTTGCGCCGTGGTCGATCCGGGTGACGCCGCACCTGTCCTGGACTGGCTTGCCCAACATCCGGGTTGGGTGCTCAGTGACATCCTGATCACCCACCACCATGCCGACCATGTGGGTGGGGTTTTGCCCCTGCTTCAACACACTCATGCGAAAGTCTGGGGGCCGGCACTTGAGAACATTGCTGGCCTACAAGTGGCGCTTAATGACAATGACGCTATTGAAGTGCTGGGCCTTAAGTTCGACGTACTGCTCGTTCCGGGCCACACACTGGGTCATATCGCCTATTACCACCACGATGAGACGAAGCCCTTATTGTTCTGCGGCGACACATTGTTCGCAGCAGGCTGTGGCCGACTGTTCGAGGGCACTCCAGAGCAAATGCATTATTCCCTCAGCCGCATGGCTGCATTACCACAGCAGACCGCGGTGTTCTGCGCGCACGAATACACACTAAGCAATCTACGCTTTGCCCAAGCGGTAGAACCCAACAACAAGGACATTGCAGCGCGCGCCCTTGAAGTCCAGCAATGGCGAGATCAGGGCCGCATCAGTCTGCCATCATCTATTGCACTCGAATTACGCACAAATCCTTTTCTACGGGTCAACGAAACATCTGTTAAAGAAAAAGCTGACGAGTGGAATAAGCGCAACAACAACTCGCCCAGTGCGGTATTTGCCAGCTTGCGAAGCTGGAAAGACAAGTTCTAATCATGCTCGCGGTTAACCCTTAAATTCTGAACAGTTGACCGCGCCCCACCTGCTTTCTAGAATCGCCCGACATTTTTGCCCGAACTTTTCTTTAGCCAATGTCATCATTCATAGGTAACTCCATTAATTCAGATGCATTGACGCGTTGGTTTAAAGCCATCGCGGTGGCTGTATCCGCCACTCTCGCGGGCTGCCAATCCATGGATCACTCGGCCCAACCGGCCGAACGGGCCAGTCTCAAAATAACCAAACGCATCCCTCAAGAGCCCCTCTGGCTCAGCTCCAAACCCAGCCCCGTAGCGCCACAAGATGTGTGGGAGCGGATGCGCCAGGGTTTCAAATTGCAAGATGGACAGAACGTTAACCCACGCATCGAGCAGCAGCGCCTTTGGTTTGCCAGCAACCCCTCTTTTCTCGAAAATGCCGGCGAACGCGGCAGCCTTTATATCCATTACATCGTCGAGCGCCTCGAAGAGCGCAACATGCCGTTGGAGCTGGCCTTGTTGCCAGCCATCGAAAGCGCCTACAACCCGATGGCTTACTCCCACGCCAATGCCGTCGGGTTATGGCAGTTCATTCCATCAACGGGTCGCTACTTCAATTTGCGCCAGACCCGCGCCTACGATGGTCGTCGTGACATTACTGCTTCGACACTTGCCGCTCTTGACTACCTGAACCGCCTGCACGACATGTTCAACGGTGATTGGTTGCTGGCACTGGCCGCCTACAATGCAGGCGAAGGCACGGTCAGCCGAGCCATTGAGCGCAACGAAAAACTGGGCTTGCCGACTGATTACTGGAACCTGCCGCTGCCGCAGGAAACCAAGGATTACGTCCCCAAGTTACTGGCACTCTCCCAAGTGGTTCTGGCCCCTGAGGCCTATGGCATCAACTTGAACCCGATTGCCAACGAACCCTACTTTGAAATGGTAGAAATCAAACAGTCGATGGACTTGTCGCGCGTCGCTGCGCTGGCCGAGATCGACGAAGACGAGATGTTTCAACTCAACCCGGCCTACAAACAACGGGCAACCACAGAAGGGCCACAACTTCTGCTGGTGCCTACGGCCAAGGCCCAACTGCTGACGGCCAGCCTGTCCAACTTAAGTTCCGACCAGTTGGTGAGTCTGCGTCCCAACAAACCCGTATTCGACAAGGTTGTAAGCACATCGACTGCGCGCCTGAACCGTAAGTACCGGGTTAAAAGCGGCGACAACCTGACCCTGATTGCCAAAGCCAATAAGGTCAATGTCAAAGACTTGCAACACTGGAACAAACTCAGCGGTAACAATCTCAAGGCCGGCCAGATTCTGGTCATGCAAGACACGCGCAAGCCAACTGCCAAAAAACCTGTGCAGTACAAAGTTAAAAAAGGCGACTCGCTATACATCGTTGCCAAGCGTTTTAACGTTGAGATGCAACATCTCAAACGCTGGAACCCGAACAGTGCCAAAGCACTGAAACCCGGACAAATGCTGACGGTATCCAAACCGCGCTAAGCCGAGAGCTGGTCGAACTACGGGTAAGTAGAATCCTACTAACAAGCAGGACTCTACTTACCCGTAGTGCTTTCCGAAGTGGCCTTTTTCCTACAGATACAAGCTGTTACTGTACGGAAACCCTAAGCCCAATGCCTGGATCGGATCTCTGCCTTGATGCGTCCCCTCCTCCCGCTATTCATCAGCCTGGCCTTGAGCTTTCCCGCAAGCGCCGCCCTCAGCGAAAGCCATGGCTATGCGCAGTTCGGCACCCTCAAGTATCCGGCCACCTTCACCCATTTCGACTGGGTGAATCCCGACGCCCCAAAAGGGGGGACGCTGAAAGTCATGGCGTTTGGCACTTTTGACACACTCAACCCCTATACCTTTAAAGGCACAAGCCCGGTTTCGACGGCCAATTTTCTGCAATACGGGGTCAACGAACTTAACGAAACCCTGATGGCCGGCACCGGACAATACGCCCCCTCGGGTGACGAGCCGACCTCCAGCTATGGCCTGATCGCACAATCGGTGGAATATAACGAAGACCGCAGCTGGGTCGTATTTAACTTACGACCTGAAGCGAAGTTTCACGACGGCGCTCCGATTACCGCCTACGACGTTGCCTTTTCATACAATCTCCTTCTCAAAGAAGGCCATCCGCAATACCGGACTAACCTTCAAGAAGTTCAGCGCGTGGACATACTGGGGCCCAAGCGCATTCGCTTTGTCTTCAAGCGCTCCGGCAACCCGTTGTTGATTTTACGCTTGGGCGAACTACCGGTTCTGCCTCAGCACTACTGGGCAACGCGTGACTTCAAAGCCACTACGTTTGAGCCACCGCTAGGCAGCGGGCCTTACCGTATAACCAAGGTCACGCCGGGACGCCAGCTGGTGTTTGAACATGTCAAAAACTGGTGGGGCGCCAACCTACCGGTCAATCGTGGCAAATATAATTTCAACCGTGTCGAGGTTGAGTTCTACCGCGACAGCGATGTGGCATTCGAAGCGTTCAAGGCGGGTGAATTCGACATCTATATCGAGCATCAGGCCAAAAACTGGGCCAATGGCTATAACTTCCCGGCCGTACGCCGAGGGGATGTCATAAAAGCCGAAATCACTCACCAGATTCCGACTCAAACCCAAGGGCTGTTTATGAATAGCCGGCGCAGCACCTTTGCAAATACGCAAGTACGCGAAGCACTGGGCTTGATGTTCGACTTTGAATGGACTAACCGCGCGCTCTTCAACAATGCCTATAAGCGTGCCATCAGCTATTACCCCAACAGCGAATTTTCGGCCAGCGGCCTTGCCCAAGGTCACGAGTGGTTGATGCTTTCCCCGTGGCGTAGCCAACTGCCACCCGAACTGTTCACTCAGGCATTTGCCTTGCCACGTACCGAAGGTCAGGGCATCCCCCGTGAAACCTTGCGCCAAGCCTTGAAACTGCTGAATGAAAACGGCTGGAAGCTGTCCGGGCAACGCTTGCTCAATAGCGACGGCACCCCGTTGCGTTTCGAAATACTGCTGGTAAACCCCAACCTAGAGCGCATATTGCAGCCCTACGTTGAAAACCTGGCCAGTATCGGCATCGATGCACGACTGCGTACTGTAGACCGCGCCCAGTACAAACAGCGGCTGGATCAGTTCGACTTCGACATGATCCTGATGACCCTCGACCAAACCTTAAGCCCCGGCCTTGAACAGTGGCAGTACTTCCACTCAAGCCAGGCCAACGTAAAGGGCAGCAAAAATTATGCAGGGGTTGCGAATTCGGTCGTCGATCAACTGCTTGAACGCCTGCTGGCCGCACAAACCCGCGAAGAACAATTGGCTGCGGGCCGGGCGCTGGATCGCGTCCTGCTCTGGCAGCACTACAGCATTCCTAACTGGTATCTGAATTATCACCGCCTGGCGTACCGCAACCGGCTCGCCTTCGTGACTACGCCGCCCTATACATTGGGCCTCAGTGCGTGGTGGCTAAAGACTACGGAGAAAACCCAATGATGCCTTTGCGTACGTTACTCAAGCCGTTGAGTGGCTTGCTATTGGCCAGCCTTGCCTGTGCAGCACTGGCGGCCCCACAGCATGCATTGACCCTCTACGATGAGCCGCCCAAATACCCGGCCGACTTCAAGCATGTTGACTACGTCAACCCGGATGCGCCCAAGGGCGGAACCTTTCGAAAATCATCGCTGGGCAGCTTTGACAGCCTCAATCCGTTTATCAATAAAGGCGTTCCAGCAGACGATATTTCATTAACGTTCGACACCCTGGCACGACAAACCCTTGATGAGCCTTTTACCGCCTATGGCCTAATCGCCGAAAAAATCGAAAAAGCTCCTGACAACAGCTGGGTGCGTTTTTACCTGCGCCCAGAAGCCAAGTTCAACGATGGCCATCCGATCCGCGCCGAAGATGTCGTCTTCAGCTTTGACACCCTCATGAAAAACGGTTCGCCCCTGTTCAAGGGCTATTACAGCGACGTCGATCAAGCCATCGCAGAAAACCCGCTACAGGTAAAATTCACCTTCAAGCACACCAAAAATCGCGAATTACCCTTAATTCTTGGCCAGCTTCCCGTGCTGCCCAAGCACTGGTGGGAAACACGCGACTTTGCCAAGGGCAACCTTGAAATCCCGGTGGGCAGCGGCCCCTACACCATCACCGAGATCAAGCCCGGACGCTTTATTCGTTATGAGCGCAACAAGGATTACTGGGGTAAAGACTTGCCCATCAACAAGGGCCTGTACAACTTTGACACGATCACCGTCGATTACTTTCGCGACAACAGCGTGGCTTTTGAGGCACTTAAGGCCGGGCAGTTTGATTATTGGCAAGAAATCAGCGCCAAAAATTGGGCCAGCGCCTACAACGCACCGGCATTTACCCAAGGTCGTTTGAAAAAAGAAGAAATTCGCAATCACAACCCGACCGGCATGCAGGGTTTTGTGTTCAACCTGCGCAAGTCAATGTTTCAGGATGTGCGGGTGCGTGAAGCGCTTAGCCTGTTGTTCGACTTTGAGTGGGCTAACAAGCAACTGTTCAGCGGCGCTTACGCACGCACCGGCAGTTATTTCGAGAATTCGGAAATGGCTGTCAAGGCTCCGCCGAGCGAAGCAGAACTGGCGATTCTGGAACCTTTGCGCGGGCAGATCCCTGATCAAGTGTTCACTGAGGTTTTCAAACCCACTGTTACCGACGCCAGCGGCATGATCCGCGACCAGCAACGTCGGGCTTATCAACTCTTGCAAGAGGCCGGCTGGCGCATCGTCGATGACAAAATGGTCGATGCACAGGGCAAACCGGTGAAAATCGAGTTCCTCCTGGCGCAAACCGAATTCGAGCGAATCCTGCTGCCCTTCAAACGCAACCTCAGCGATTTGGGGATCGACCTGCAAATTCGCCGGGTTGATACGTCTCAGTACCTCAACCGTCTGCGCTCACGCGATTACGACATGATTGTCGGGAGCTTCCCGCAGTCCAGCTCACCCGGCAGCGAACAACGTGAATACTGGGAATCGCAGAGTGTCGACAAGCCCGGCAGTCGAAACTTCATCGGCCTCAAAGACCCGGCCATCGATCAATTGACCGAAGGCCTGATCAATGCCGAATCCCGACAAAGCCTGATCAACCATGCCCGCGCACTGGACCGCGTACTGCAATGGGGCTTCTACGTGATTCCCAACTGGCACATCAAAACCTGGCGTGTCGCCTATTCAAGCCATATCGGTCATCCCGACATCACACCCAAGTACGACATCGGCACCGAGACCTGGTGGGCAAAACCTGACGCACAACCTGCAAAACCCCCTCAACCTGAAAGCGCGAGCCAGGAGCCTTAAATGCTGGCTTATATCATCAGGCGACTGCTGCTGATCATTCCGACCTTGTTCGGAATACTGCTGATTAACTTCATCATCATTCAGGCCGCGCCTGGCGGCCCGGTGGAGCAGATGATCGCCAAACTCGAAGGCTTTGATGGCGCCACCAGCCGTATCGCTGGAGGCGGCTCGGAAGTCTCGGTGGCGGGCGCCAATTACCGGGGCGCACAAGGGCTGGATCCAGAGCTGATCAAAGAAATCGAAAAAATGTACGGCTTCGACAAATCGGCACCGGAACGCTTGTGGATCATGATCAAGAATTACGCACAGCTGGACTTCGGCGAAAGCTTTTTCCGGGATGCGAAAGTGATCGACCTGATCAAGGAAAAGATGCCTGTCTCTATCTCGCTGGGCTTGTGGAGCACGCTGATCATGTACCTGGTGTCGATTCCGCTGGGCATTGCCAAAGCCACACGACACGGCAGCCGCTTCGACGTCTGGACCAGCTCGGCGATCATAGTCGGCTATGCCATTCCGGCATTCCTGTTCGCCATCCTGCTGATTGTGGTGTTTGCCGGCGGCAGTTACCTCGACTGGTTTCCACTGCGCGGCCTGACTTCCAACAACTTTGACGAATTGAGCCTTACCGGAAAGATTCTCGACTATTTCTGGCACTTGGTATTGCCGGTCACTGCACTGGTGATCGGCAACTTCGCCACCATGACCCTGCTGACCAAAAACAGCTTTCTGGATGAGATCAACAAACAGTACGTGGTCACCGCCAAGGCCAAAGGGCTGACCAATCACCGTGTGTTGTATGGGCATGTATTTCGCAACGCCATGCTGCTGGTGATTGCAGGCTTCCCTTCAGCCTTCATCGGAATTTTCTTCACCGGCTCTTTGTTGGTCGAGGTGATTTTCTCCCTGGACGGTTTAGGCCTTATGAGCTTTGAGGCTGCAATCAATCGCGATTACCCGGTGGTGTTTGGCACCTTGTTTATTTTTACGCTGGTGGGCCTGATCGTGAAATTGATCGGCGACCTTTCTTACACCCTGGTAGACCCGCGTATCGACTTCGAAAGCAGGAAGCATTGAGATGAAATTGTCCCCGCTCAATCGACGACGTTTCGAACGTTTTAAAGCCAACAGACGCGGCTGGTGGTCGTTATGGATCTTTCTCGTGCTGTTCGGGCTAAGCCTCGGTGCAGAACTGATCGCCAATGACAAACCACTGGTTATCCATTACGAAGGTGATTGGTATTTCCCGGCCCTGAAACGTTACCCGGAGACCGACTTTGGTGGCGAGTTCCCACTCGAAGCCAATTACAAAAGCCCGTACATCCGTGAATTGCTTGCCAAAAAAGACGCTTGGGTTCTGTGGCCGCCCATCCCGTACAGCTATCAGAGCATTAACTACGACCTGAAAGTCCCAGCCCCTGCCCCGCCTTCCGCCGAAAACTGGCTGGGCACTGACGATCAGGGACGGGATGTCCTCGCACGGGTTATTTACGGCTTCCGAATATCCATTCTGTTCGCGCTGACGTTAACCGTGCTCAGTTCAATTATTGGCGTGATTGCCGGAGCGCTTCAGGGGTTCTACGGAGGCTGGGTCGACTTGGCCGGTCAACGCTTTCTGGAAATATGGTCAGGACTTCCGGTGCTGTATCTGCTGATCATCCTCGCCAGCTTCGTGCAACCCAACTTCTGGTGGCTATTAGGAATCATGTTGCTGTTCTCATGGATGAGCCTGGTCGATGTGGTACGCGCCGAGTTCCTGCGGGGCCGTAATCTGGAATACGTGCGCGCTGCCCGGGCGCTGGGCATGAAAGACATGGCCATCATGTACCGCCATATTCTGCCCAACGCGATGGTGTCGACCATGACCTTCATGCCCTTTATTTTGACCGGCGCCATTGGCACTTTGACAGCACTGGACTTTTTGGGCTTCGGTCTGCCACCGGGAGCACCCTCATTGGGCGAACTGGTGGCCCAGGGCAAATCCAACCTGCAAGCGCCGTGGTTGGGCATCAGCGCCTTTGCCGTGCTGGCTATTATGCTCAGCCTGTTGGTGTTTATCGGCGAGTCGGCTCGCGATGCGTTCGACCCGAGGAAATAAGATGACGCAGGAAAATCTGATTGAAGTGCGTGATCTTTCCGTTGAGTTTGTCAGCGGCGAACACCCGCATCGCGTGGTGAAAGGCATCAGCTTTGACATCAAACGCGGTGAAACTCTGGCGCTGGTCGGCGAAAGCGGCTCAGGTAAATCGGTGACTGCGCATTCGATTTTGCGCCTGTTGCCCTACCCGCTGGCACGTCACCCAACGGGCAGCATCCTGTATGGCGGCCAAGATCTGTTGAGCCTCGATGAAAAAAAGCTCCGGCATGTTCGCGGCAATCGCATCGCCATGATTTTTCAAGAGCCCATGACCTCTCTCAATCCGTTGCACTCCATTGAGAAACAAATCAACGAAGTCCTGGGCATTCACAAAGGATTGACCGGCAAGCAAGCCACAGCACGCACGCTGGAGTTGCTTGAGCTGGTAGGCATACCTGAGCCTCACAAACGCCTTAAAGCGTTGCCACACGAGCTGTCAGGCGGGCAGAGACAACGCGTAATGATTGCGATGGCCCTGGCCAACGAGCCGGAACTATTAATCGCCGACGAGCCGACCACTGCACTGGACGTTACGGTGCAGTTGAAAATCCTCGATCTTTTAAAGGATTTACAAGCCCGTTTGGGCATGTCCTTGTTACTGATTACCCACGATTTGAACCTGGTTCGACGAATTGCGCATCGAGTATGTGTCATGCAGCAAGGTTTAATCGTCGAACAAGCATCGTGTGAACAGCTGTTCCGCTCACCGCAGCATCCGTATACCCAGGAACTGCTGAATGCGGAGCCCAGCGGAGACCCGGCCCATACCGTGGCGGGGCCGACATTGCTGGAGGTCGAGGACCTGAAAGTCTGGTTCCCGATAAAAAAAGGGCTGATGCGTAAAACCGTTGATTACGTGAAGGCGGTCGACGGCATAAACTTCAGCCTGCGTCAGGGTCAGACCCTGGGCATCGTAGGAGAAAGTGGATCAGGCAAATCGACACTCGGTCTGGCGATTTTGCGTTTAATTGCCAGCAAGGGCTTGATCCGTTTTGAAGACAAACGGCTAGACTGCATGTCTGCGCAAGAAGTCCGACCTTTACGACGGGAAATGCAGGTGGTGTTCCAGGACCCTTTTGGCAGTCTCAGCCCACGCATGAGCGTCAGCGAGATTGTCGGTGAAGGCTTGCGCATTCATCGCATGGGCACTGCCGAGGAGCAGGAAATCGCAATTATTGAAGCCTTGCGAGAAGTAGGTCTGGATCCGGAAACCCGGCACCGCTACCCTCACGAGTTTTCAGGTGGGCAGAGGCAACGAATCGCCATTGCCCGCGCACTGGTTTTAAAACCGGCGTTGATTTTGCTGGACGAACCAACCTCAGCGTTGGATCGGACCGTACAACGCCAGGTTGTTGAGCTTTTACGCTCACTGCAAGTCAAGTACAACCTGACGTATTTGTTTATCAGCCATGACCTGGCTGTCGTCAAAGCGCTGAGCCACCAGTTGATGGTGGTCAAGCATGGCCAAGTGGTCGAACAGGGTGATGCGCAAAGTATCTTTGCCTCACCGCAACATCCATATACACAACAGCTGCTGGAAGCCGCCTATTTGGCACCAGTGACTGTCGATTAATCTGATAGAGGAACAACACATGGGTTTTCTCGCCGGTAAGCGCGTCCTGATCGTCGGTGTCGCTAGCAAATTGTCCATCGCTTCTGGTATTGCTGCCGCCATGCACCGTGAAGGCGCTGAACTTGCTTTCACTTATCAGAACGAAAAGCTTAAAGGCCGCGTTGAAGAGTTCGCCGCAGGCTGGGGTTCAAACCCTGAACTGTGCTTCCCTTGCGACGTTGCAAGCGATGAAGAAATCGCCAAGGTCTTTGAAGACCTGAGCAAAAAATGGGACGGCCTGGACTGCATCGTTCACTCCGTAGGTTTCGCCCCGGGTGACCAGCTGGACGGCGACTTCACAGATGCCACCACCCGTGAAGGCTTCCGCATTGCTCACGACATCAGCGCCTACAGCTTCGTGGCCCTGGCCAAAGCCGGTCGTCCAATGATGAAAGGCCGCAATGGCAGCCTGCTGACCCTGTCGTACCTGGGCGCCGAGCGCACCATGCCTAACTACAACGTGATGGGCATGGCCAAAGCCAGCCTGGAAGCTGGTGTACGTTACCTGGCAGGCAGCCTGGGCCCGGAAGGCACGCGCGTTAACTGCGTATCGGCTGGCCCGATCCGCACCCTGGCAGCTTCGGGCATCAAAAACTTCCGTAAAATGCTGGCGGCCAACGAAGCGCAGACTCCACTGCGTCGTAACGTCACCATCGACGAAGTCGGCAATGCCGGCGCCTTCCTGTGCTCCGATCTGGCATCGGGCATCAGCGGCGAAATCATGTACGTAGACGGCGGTTTCAACACCACCGCAATGGGCAGCCTCGAAGAGTAAACACTTCGTTACGCCCGTTACTCAAAACGCCCGGTGCAGTCTCTGCACCGGGCGTTTTGCGTTTACCAATGCAGTGGCACGTCACGCCTTGTACTGCTACTAGTATTCGGGTCACAGGCAGAAGCGTGCAAAAAAAATGGCCGCTCATAGAGCGGCCATTTTTAGTGAAGCTGAAGACCTGACGCTTAGAAGCGCTCGACCTTCGCCTCGTTTTCCAACTGCTTGCGGTACGCGGCAAAGTCTTGCTGACCTGCACGCGAGGAGAGATAACGACGGTAGTCAGCTTTCTCTTCTTCAGTCGGCTTCGCAGCATCGTTGACGCCATTGAGGCGCAGCACAACAACGGTGCCATCGGCCAACGTCACGCTGGCAAACGTAGGCTTGTCAGCAGCGACAGGCTTGGGCATACGGAAAACGGCTTGCAGTACAGCCGGGTCAATACCCTCCTGCGCCCGCGCAACAGCTTCCTGAACCTTCCACGACTGACCGTCAACAGGCTGATTCAAAGGCTGCTTACCATCGCGCAGCGCTTTGATAATTTCATCAGCACGCGTTTTCGCAGCCGCGCTGGCGTGCTCCTTGACCAGTTGCGCACGAATGCTTTCGGACACGGCTTCAAGAGGCAACTGCTCAGGCTTGCGATGCTCTTTGACACGCAACACTACGACAGTCTCAGGATCGAGTTCGATCGCGGTGCTGTTGGCGCCCTCATCCATCACCTCAGTGCTGAAAGCAGCCTGGATGACGTCACGGTTGGCTGCAATACCTTTGCCGCCCTGACGACCAAACGGCTCAGAGGTGTGTACGGTCAACTTCAGTTCCTGTGCTGGCTGAACCAGATCAGACGCTTCAAACGCAGAGTCTTCCAACTGCTTGGTCGCATCCACAAAGAGGCGCTCAACTTGCTGGGTTTTCAAGTCACGCGTCAACTTGTCTTTCAGGCTGGCGAAGCTTGGCACTTCAGGCGCTTCAACGCCCAGCAACTTGATCAGGTGATAACCAAAGCTGGTGCGAACCGGCTCCGACACCTGATCCTGTTTCAGCGAATAAACAGCTGCTTCAAATACAGGATCGTAAACACCGGTTCCAGCGAAGCCCAAATCACCGCCATTGGCAGCCGAACCCGGGTCTTGCGAGAACTCTTTGGCCAGAGCCTCGAAGCTTTCACCTTTGGCCAGACGCTGCTGAATCTCAGCAATCTTGGCTTTGGCTTGTTCGTCGCTCACCTTGTCATTGACTTCAATGAGGATGTGCGCAGCGCGGCGTTGCTCTGCCAGGTTAGCAATTTCCTTCTGATAGAGCGCTTGCAGCTCATCGTCCTTGACCGTTACCTGATCAAAGAAAGAAGACTTCTTCAATTCGATGTAGTCGATCACGACCTGATCGGGTGTCATGAACTCTTTGGCGTGCTCGTCATAGTAAGCCTTGATTTCATCATCGCTCAGTTTCACCGCAGCCGGGTCGGCCTTGATGTTCAGCGAAGCGAAATCACGGGTTTGCTTATCGAGACGGGCAAAAGCGTTCACTTGCTCATCGGTCACAAAACCACTGCCCGCCAGACCGGCACGGAGTTGACCAATCAACATTTCCTGACCCAGCATTTCGCGGAATTGCAGACGACCGTAACCCAGCTGACGAATCACCTGATCAAAGCGCTCAGGACTGAACTGGCCGTTTTCCTGAAACTCAGGCGTCTGCAGGATAACTTGATCCAGCGCCGCCTCAGAGAAGGAGAACTTCGCGTCATTGGCGCCCTGCAACAGCAGCTTGCGATCGATCAACCCTTTAAGGGCTGCTTCTCGCAGCATTTTTTCGTCAAGCAATGAAGCATCGAAATCCTTGCCGAGCTGTTGCATCAACTGACGACGTTGCATGTCGACGGCCTGACTCAGCTCAACCTGCGTGATCTCTTCGCCGTTAACCTTGGCCGCATCCTTGCTGGTTGAGGTGGCTTGAAAAATGGCATCAAAGCCGGTCAACGCCATTAACGCGACGATGACTCCGATGATGGTCTTGGCAATCCAGCCTTGTGAATTGTCCCTGATATTTTGCAGCATGCTTCCCCCAGAAACGGTCTTGCACAATGAGCAACCGTGGAGCGTGGGTAGAGTCCGGATAAAAGAAAGGCGCATCCGAGGATGCGCCTTTTCTTAACTGGCGGAGCGGACCGGGCTCGAACCCGCGACCCCCGGTGTGACCAGCCGATGTTGCCATCGGTTGCACTACCGCTCCGCTGCCAAGCCTGGCGTGCGCCTGACCCGGTTGGGTAAAAAGTGTTGCAGAAACTTAGTTAACGGCTTCTTTCAGCGCTTTACCGGCTTTGAAGCCTGGTTTTTTGGCAGCTGCGATTTTCAGCGCTTCGCCAGTCTGTGGGTTACGACCTGTGCGAGCAGGACGATCGGTCACAGAAAAAGTACCGAAACCAACCAGTACCACAGAGTCGCCAGCCTTAAGAGCGCCAGTGACGGATTCGATTACTGCGTCCAGCGCACGGCCGGCTGCAGCTTTCGGGATATCAGCAGATGCAGCGATAGCATCAATCAGTTCCGACTTGTTCACTCTAAGTCCCCTTATATCTATTTGAGTATGTGTCTAAAGTTTTTGGTAAAAAGCAAGACGACTGCTGAAGCGATTGTTGAGACTGCATGAGCCGCTTTATAACAAGGGCTCTAAAAAGCGTCAACAAGCCCTTCAGGCAAAGCCATATTAATGCGTGCTAATTCTTTCCTTAGAGTCAGACTCTCGCTTGTCTTCCTTGGCAACAATCTCGGGAGCCACATCCGGCAAGGGCTCCGGCGCGTATTGCAGCGCAATTTGCAGGACCTCGTCAATCCATTTAACCGGTTTGATCTGAAGATCCTGTTTTATGTTGTCAGGAATTTCCTTCAGATCACGAACGTTCTCTTCAGGAATAATGACTGTTTTTATCCCACCACGGTGAGCAGCAAGCAGTTTTTCCTTCAAGCCCCCGATAGCCAGAACCTGGCCTCGCAGGGTAATTTCACCCGTCATCGCAACATCGGCACGTACCGGAATCAGCGTCAATGCAGACACTAAAGCCGTACACATACCGACACCTGCACTTGGGCCATCCTTAGGTGTCGCGCCTTCTGGCATGTGGATGTGAATATCGCGTTTCTCGTGGAAATCCAATGGGATACCAAGGCTTTTCGCGCGGCTGCGAACGACAGTCAGTGCGGCAGTAATGGATTCCAGCATGACATCGCCGAGCGATCCGGTCTTGATCAACTGACCTTTACCCGGCACTACTGCGGCTTCGATCGTCAACAATTCGCCGCCAACCTGTGTCCAGGCCAAGCCGGTTACTTGACCGATCTGATCTTCCTGCTCGGCCAGGCCGTAGCTGAATTTTCTTACACCAAGGAAGTGCTCAAGCAGCTCAGGCGTCACCGTAACGGTGAAGCGTTTTTCCATCGCATGCTCTTTGACAGCCTTACGACAAATCTTCGCAATCTGACGCTCAAGACCTCGTACACCCGCTTCACGTGTGTAGTAACGAATGATGTCGCGAATGGCTTCGTTATCGAATGCCAGCTCGCCTTTCTTCAGACCATTGGCTTCAATTTGCTTGGGCGCGAGGTATTTGACAGCGATGTTGATTTTTTCATCTTCGGTGTAACCCGGCAGTCGAATAACTTCCATCCGGTCCAGCAACGCCGGCGGAATGTTCATCGAGTTTGAGGTACACAGGAACATTACGTCAGACAGGTCGTAGTCGACCTCAAGGTAATGATCATTGAAGTTGTGATTCTGTTCCGGATCGAGCACTTCAAGCAACGCAGAAGCCGGATCGCCGCGCATGTCGCTGCCCATCTTGTCGATTTCATCGAGCAGGAACAGCGGGTTGCGCACGCCAACCTTTGTCATTTTTTGAATCAATCTACCCGGCATCGAACCAATATAGGTACGGCGATGCCCGCGAATTTCCGCTTCATCACGCACACCACCCAAGGCCATGCGTACGAATTTTCGGTTTGTTGCGTGAGCAATAGACTCGGCTAGAGAGGTTTTACCGACACCGGGAGGACCGACCAGACACAGAACCGGGCCACGAATTTTTTTCACGCGCTTTTGCACCGCGAGATATTCGAGAATCCGCTCTTTGACTTCTTCCAGACCATAGTGGTCGGCATCCAGAATGTCTTCGGCACGCTTGAGATCAAGACGAACCTTGCTCTGCGCCTTCCACGGCACCTGTACCAGCCAGTCGATGTAGGAACGCACCACAGTGGCTTCAGCGGACATTGGCGACATCTGCTTGAGCTTGTTCAGCTCAGCCTGCGCCTTGACCATAGCGTCTTTAGGCAGGCCCGCAGCGTCAATGCGCTTTTTCAGCTCTTCGATTTCGTTATGGCCTTCGTCGCCATCGCCCAGCTCTTTCTGAATGGCCTTCATCTGCTCATTCAGGTAGTACTCGCGCTGGCTGCGCTCCATTTGTTTTTTGACACGGCCACGGATGCGTTTTTCAACTTGCAGCAGGTCGATTTCAGCGTCCAGCAACGCCAGTACATGCTCGACTCGGGCTTGCAGATCGATGATCTCGAGGATTTCCTGCTTCTGCTCGATCTTCAGCGCCATATGGGCAGCCATCGTATCGACCAGACGGCTCGGCTCATCGATGCTGTTGAGCGATGACAGCACTTCAGCCGGGACTTTCTTGCCCAGTTGCACGTACTGTTCAAACTGCGAGATCAGGCTACGGACAAAGACTTCGGATTCACGCTCAGGGGCCGGCACTTCATCAATCAAAGAGACTTGCGCGCTCAGATAGCCGTCAGCTTGACCAAACTGCTCCACAGCACCCCGCTGCTCGCCTTCAACCAGCACCTTGACCGTGCCGTCAGGAAGCTTGAGCAATTGCAAAACGGTAGCAATAGTACCGACGCGATAGAGTGCGTCTTCACCCGGATCATCGTCAGCAGGATTTTTTTGAGCCAACAGCAAAATTTGCTTGTCGCCCGTCATCGCAGCCTCAAGGGCCTCGATCGATTTCTCGCGTCCCACGAACAGTGGGATAACCATGTGCGGATAAACCACAACATCACGCAATGGCAGGAGAGGCAATTCGATGGTTGTCTTCATGATTTCGCCTCTACGGCGGCCATAAGGCCGTAATCAGATGGATATAAGCTTGAAGCCAAGATGGGGGCAGTTCCGAAAAAAAACAAGCGTTTAGCGACAGGAAAAACAAAGGGGCCCGTAGGCCCCTTCGTCAACACGTTACGTGCAACAAGCAGTAATACACTTACGCGTCAGGTGCAGCTTTGGCAGTCGCTTCGTTGTTTTCGTAAATCAACAACGGCTTGGACTTACCTTCAATAACGCTTTCGTCGATCACCACTTTACTCACCTCGGACTGCGAGGGAATTTCATACATGGTGTCGAGCAGCACGCCTTCAAGAATCGAACGCAGGCCCCGTGCGCCAGTCTTGCGCTCAAGCGCACGCTTGGCCACGGCTTTCAGCGCGTCAGCACGGAATTCGAGATCAACACCTTCCATCTCGAACAACTTGCCATACTGCTTGGTGAGCGCGTTCTTGGGCTCAGTCAGAATCTGCATCAACGCTTCTTCATCCAACTCGTCCAACGTCGCCAACACAGGAAGACGACCGACAAATTCAGGGATCAGACCAAACTTGACCAAATCGTCAGGTTCGACTTCACGCAGGGACTCGCCAACCTTCTTGCCTTCTTCCTTGCTGCGCACTTCGGCGCTGAAACCAATACCACCACGCGTGGAGCGAGCCTGAACAACTTTCTCAAGGCCCGAGAATGCACCACCGCAGATAAACAGAATGTTGCGGGTATCAACCTGCAAGAATTCCTGCTGCGGGTGCTTGCGGCCGCCTTGGGGCGGTACGGAAGCCACGGTACCTTCAATCAATTTCAGCAAGGCTTGCTGCACACCTTCACCGGAGACATCACGGGTGATAGAAGGGTTGTCGGATTTGCGCGAAATCTTGTCGATCTCATCGATGTAGACAATACCCATCTGGGCTTTCTCTACGTCGTAGTCGCATTTCTGCAGCAGCTTTTGAATGATGTTTTCCACGTCCTCACCCACGTAACCCGCTTCAGTCAGCGTGGTTGCATCGGCAATGGTGAACGGTACATTCAAAAGACGCGCCAAGGTCTCTGCCAACAGGGTTTTACCCGAGCCGGTAGGGCCGATCAGCAAAATGTTACTTTTGCCAAGTTCGACGTCGTCGTTCTTCTTGTCACGCTGGTTGAGGCGCTTGTAGTGGTTGTACACCGCTACAGCCAAAACCTTTTTGGCACGTTCCTGACCAATGACGTATTGATCAAGGATGCCGCTGATTTCTTTTGGCGAAGGTAATTTATGTGCACTGCTCTCGGCCTGGGCTTCCTGCACCTCCTCGCGGATGATGTCATTGCACAGGTCGACGCATTCGTCGCAGATAAAGACCGAGGGGCCGGCAATCAATTTGCGCACTTCATGCTGGCTTTTGCCACAGAAGGAGCAATAGAGCAATTTGCCGTTGTCCTCGCCGTTGCGGGTGTCAGTCATTCGATCGATCCAAATCCGATAGGCTTGCAACACAAGATGAAGGCTACTGCGGGCTTTTTCAAGTCCGCAGGTGGTCGGTTATTCCAACCACCTACATTTGAGCTACTTAAGCGGGCATTTGACGCTTGCTGAACACAGAGTCGATCAAACCGTATTCGGTTGCACGCTCAGCGCTCATGAAATTGTCACGCTCGGTGTCACGCTCAATGGTCTCCAGAGGCTGACCGGTGTGGTGAGCCAACAGCGAGTTCAAGCGATGACGGATGTTAAGGATTTCCTTGGCATGAATGTCGATATCCGACGCCTGCCCCTGGAAACCGCCCAATGGCTGGTGAATCATCATGCGCGAGTTCGGCAGGCAGTGACGCTTGCCCGGCGCGCCGCCGGCCAGCAGGAAAGCACCCATGCTGCAGGCTTGACCAATACAGATGGTCGACACGTCCGGCTTGATGAACTGCATGGTGTCGTAGATCGACATGCCCGCAGTTACCGAACCGCCCGGTGAGTTGATATAAAGATGGATGTCCTTGTCCGGGTTTTCGGCCTCAAGGAACAACAACTGCGCCGCCACCAGGTTGGCCATGTAATCTTCGACAGGGCCTACCAGGAAGATGATCCGCTCTTTCAGGAGGCGCGAATAGATGTCGTAGGAGCGCTCGCCACGGGCAGACTGCTCAACAACCATCGGGACCAGGCCGCCAGCGGCGTGGATGTCAGAGTTCTGCTGAATATAAGAATTGCGGGACATGTCCGGCAGTCACTCCCAAATAGTCTTGTCTGAAATACGCATAAGCCAGCTCGAGGCTGGCTTATGGTTGTGTTTTCCAACGAATCAGAAATCAGTCGGCTTGTGGAGCTTCTACCGGCTTGACTGCTTCTTCGTAAGAGACCGCTTTGTCGGTCACCTTAGCCTTCTGCAGAACAGTATCCACAACTTGCTCTTCCAGCACAACCGAACGAACCTCGTTCAATTGCTGATCATTTTTGTAGTACCAAGCTACAACCTGCTCTGGCTCCTGGTAAGCGGAAGCCATTTCCTGAATCATTTCGCGAACGCGATCTTCGTCAGGCTTGAGGTCGAACTGCTTGACCACTTCAGCTACGATCAGGCCCAGCACAACACGGCGCTTGGCTTGCTCTTCGAACAGCTCAGCCGGCAGTTGATCAGGCTTGATGTTGCCACCGAATTGCTGAACAGCCTGAACGCGCAGACGATCAACTTCGCTCGACAGCAGTGCTTTTGGCACTTCAATCGGGTTGGCAGCCAGCAGGCCGTCCATTACCTGATTTTTGACCTTGGATTTGATCGCCTGACGCAGCTCACGCTCCATGTTCTTGCGAACTTCGGTGCGGAAACCTTCCAGACCTGTTTCCTTGATACCGAACTGTGCGAAGAACTCTTCGTTCAGCTCAGGCAGCTTAGGCTCGGAAACAGTGTTCACCTTGACAGTGAACTCGGCAGTTTTGCCAGCCAGATCCAGGTTCTGGTAGTCCTCAGGGAAAGTCAGGGTCAGAACGCGCTCTTCGCCCGCTTTAGCACCGACCAGACCTTCTTCGAAGCCAGGAATCATGCGGCCCGAACCCAGAACCAACTGAGTACCGGTGGCGGAGCCGCCAGCGAACACTTCGCCGTCTACCTTGCCAACGAAATCGATGTTCAGTTGATCTTCGTTTTGAGCGGCGCGATCAGTGACTTCAAAGCGGGTGTTCTGCTTACGCAGCACGTCCAGCATTTTGTCCAGGTCGGCATCAGCCACTTCGGCGCTCAGGCGCTCGACAGCGATGGTGTCCAGACCGGTTACTTCGAATTCAGGGAATACTTCGAAAGTGGCAACGTATTCCAGATCCTTGCCCTTCTCCAACACTTTCGGCTCTACCGAAGGCTGGCCAGCCGGGTTCAGCTTTTGCTCAACGACTGCTTCGTAGAAAGAGGCCTGGATAACATCACCCACAGCTTCCTGGCGCGCATCAGCTTCGTAACGCTGACGGATCACGCTCATAGGGACTTTGCCTGGGCGGAAGCCCGCGATCTTGGCCTTTTGGGCAGTCTGCTGCAGACGCTTGTTGACCTGAGTCTCGATGCGCTCAGCTGGCACGGTGATGCTCATGCGGCGCTCAAGAGCAGAAGTATTTTCAACAGAAACTTGCATGGATATTCCTCGTTGCACAGACATTAGCCGGCCGTTTCCGACCCCATAATCAAGGGCATGCATTCTAGTGGGTCAAACTCAAGAAGTCACCCTACCGCATTCATACTCAGAAACAGCTGGCACATTATTAAGCGCAAGCAATGATTTGCTTAAACACTTGAATACATACAATTCTTTACACAACCCTGATCCAGAGCCTTTTTGCCTCTATATAGATGCAGGGTAATGACGACACTTCGACATCGCAGAATCACTAAAAGTGCGCATTATCCTGCAACACAGCGCGTTCCTTGCCTTGAAAAAGCAGGGACGACAAAAAACGCAGCCTTTTCAGGCATTGCGCTTTTATAAAACAGAGGGGAATGACTACAGGACAAGGCAAGTACAGAGGAGCGTTTAGACTCACTCTCTACGAAGCTGAAACCCAAATCCAGTGCGGCAATTCATCCCACTGCATGTGCATTTCAAAATTTTGATACAAAAACGCCAGATTATTAATCTGGCGTTTTTTAAATATGGGGTGGACGAAGGGGATCGAACCCTCGACAACGGGAGTCACAATCCCGTGCTCTACCAACTGAGCTACG
>NZ_WIWC01000037.1 GCF_009600315.1 Pseudomonas helleri
GCTCCACGACCTGGACTCGAACCAGGGACCCAATGATTAACAGTCATTTGCTCTACCAACTGAGCTATCGCGGAACTACATATTTCAATTTACAACATTACTGCTTTACAACTTTGCAGCACTCTTTGACTTCTTCGTATCGCTACGCTTGCGTCTCTGAGGCGGGCCATTTTACAACCTTTGAAACCCTTGTCAACCCTTATTTTTCGTTAGAAGACAATGATTTAGCTCTTCTAGCGGGCTTGCTGGTTTGGGCCAGTTTGCCGTTACGGGTGACTTACTGCGGGGCGCATCTTACAAGCGTTTTCCTTACAGATCAACACTCTAAGAAAAAAAAGGCCTCGCAAGGCGAGGCCTCTCTTAAAACACCGCCGCAGTGCCTTATGTGAAGACGATTTCGTCGTCTTTCACAGTGGCTACTACCGTGGTGCCCGGCATGAACTGACCCGAAAGAATCAGTTGTGCCAGCGGGTTTTCGATCCAGCGCTGGATCGCACGTTTCAGAGGACGTGCGCCATAAACAGGGTCGTAACCAACTGCAATAAGCTTGTCCAACGCTTCCTGACTCAACTCCAGGCTCAGGTCACGCTCAGCCAGACGACTACGCAGACGACCCAGCTGAATTTCAGCAATACCCGCAATCTGATCTCGGGCCAGAGGCTCGAAGATCACCACTTCGTCGATCCGGTTCACAAACTCCGGACGGAAGTGCGTGCTGACGGCATCCATCACCGCTGCCCGTTGCGCTTCGCGATCCCCTACCAGTTCCTGGATCTGAGCAGAGCCCAAGTTCGAGGTCATGACGATCACCGTGTTGCGGAAGTCCACAGTGCGGCCATGACTGTCAGTCAGGCGGCCGTCTTCAAGCACTTGCAGCAACACGTTAAACACATCCGGGTGAGCCTTCTCGACTTCGTCCAGCAGGATCACCGAGTAAGGCTTACGGCGTACCGCTTCAGTCAAGTAGCCGCCTTCTTCGTACCCGACATACCCTGGTGGCGCACCGATCAGTCGAGCCACAGAGTGTTTCTCCATGAACTCGGACATGTCGATCCGTACCATTGCCTCTTCTGTATCAAAGAGGAACTCGGCCAGTGCCTTGCACAATTCGGTTTTACCGACACCGGTTGGGCCCAGGAACATGAACGAGCCGCTTGGGCGGTTCGGGTCACTCAGCCCGGCGCGCGAACGGCGTACGGCGTTGGACACGGCCACCACGGCCTCGTCCTGACCAATCACGCGCTCATGCAGCAAGCTTTCCATCTTCATCAGCTTGTCGCGCTCGCCTTCGAGCATTTTGGACACAGGGATACCGGTCCACTTCGACACCACTTCAGCAATTTCTTCTTCGGTCACTTTGCTGCGCAGCAATTGATTCTCGGTTTTGCTGCTGTGCTCATCGACCATTTGCAGGCTGCGTTCCAGATCGGGAATGATCCCGTACTGCAACTCGGCCATACGGTTCAGGTTGCCGCTACGGCGTGCCACTTCCAGCTCTTGGCGCGCTTGCTCGATCTTTTGCTGGATCTGGGCAGAACCCTGCACTTCGGCTTTTTCCGAAGTCCAGATTTCTTCCAGGTCAGAATACTCACGCTCATGGCGTTCGATTTCTTCCTGCAATTTTTCGAGGCGTTTTTTCGCAGCCTCATCCTCTTCTTTCTTCAGCGCCTGAGCCTCAACTTTCAGTTGAATCAGGCGACGTTCAAGACGGTCCAGCACTTCTGGCTTGGAGTCGATCTCCATGCGAATACGGCTGGCCGCTTCGTCCATCAGGTCAATCGCCTTGTCAGGCAACTGCCGGTCGGTGATGTAACGATGGCTCAGTTTTACCGCCGCGATAATCGCGCCATCCGTGATCGCCACTTTGTGGTGAACTTCATAGCGCTCTTTCAAGCCACGCAAAATCGCGATGGTGTCTTCTTCGCTGGGCTCATCCACCAGTACTTTCTGGAAGCGACGCTCAAGAGCAGCGTCTTTCTCAATGTATTGGCGATACTCGTTGAGCGTGGTGGCACCGACACAGTGCAGCTCGCCTCGCGCCAGCGCTGGTTTGAGCATATTGCCCGCATCCATTGCGCCTTCGCCTTTACCGGCGCCGACCATGACATGCAGTTCGTCAATGAACAGGATGATTTGCCCTTCCTGTTTCGATAGCTCATTGAGTAAAGCTTTCAGACGCTCTTCGAACTCACCGCGGAACTTGGCACCCGCAATCAGCGCACCGATGTCCAGCGACAGCAGTCGCTTGCCTTTCAGGCCGTCAGGCACTTCACCATTGATGATGCGTTGGGCCAGACCCTCAGCAATCGCGGTTTTACCCACACCCGGCTCACCGATCAATACGGGGTTGTTTTTAGTCCGCCGTTGCAAGACTTGAATGGTGCGACGAATTTCATCATCACGACCAATCACTGGATCGAGCTTGCCTTCTTCGGCGCGCTTGGTCAGGTCAATGGTGTACTTGTCCAACGCCTGACGCGATTCTTCCGCGTTAGGATCATTGACCGCTTCACCCCCACGCAGGTTGTTGATGGCATTTTCCAGGGCTTTCTTGCTCACGCCCTGGCCCAGCAACAACTTGCCCAGCTTGCTGTTTTCGTCCATCGCAGCCAGCAACACGAGTTCGCTGGTGATGTACTGATCGCCTTTTTGCTGCGCCAGACGATCCGCCTGATTCAACAGACGCGCCAAGTCCTGCGACATGTTCACGTCGCCAGTAGGATTCTGGATTTTTGGCAGTTGATCGAGCTCTTTGGTCAGCTCTTTACGCAGGCTGTTTACATCAAAACCGACTTGCATCAGCAATGGTTTAATCGAGCCGCCTTGCTGTTCCAGCAGCGCCTGCATTAAATGAGCGGGCTCAATGGCTGGATGGTCAAGCCCTACCGCCAGGGATTGAGCATCGGACAACGCCAATTGTAATTTGCTGGTTAATCTATCTATACGCATTCGTCACCTTCCTTATGAGCAGGCCGGAGGGATGGAAACTCCTGAATGAAGAAACCTGCCAGATACCATAGTAGATGCGGGCGATTACGGAAGTTTCAAGCCAGACACAAATGACGCAGATCAGCTGGACGGTCTTTCGATCCAGACCAGCGATGCGAAACGGCCAGTACGGGGACTGCGCCGATAGGAGAAAAATCGCGGGTCGGTCACGGTGCAAAAACCGCCACCGTACACGGCTGTGATACCGCAACGGGCCAGACGCAAACGCGCCAGCTCATAGATATCCGCCATAAAGCGGCCCGGATTGACGCTCGGTACAAAGGCTGATTCGGCGTGGGGCATGTCTTGTAGAAAGACATCTCTGACCTCGCTTCCTACCTCAAACGCCTTGGGGCCAATGGCCGGGCCAAGCCAGACTAGCACTTCATGTGGCTCAACATTGAGGCTGCGGGCGGTGGCTTCAAGTACCCCGGCGGCCAATCCGCGCCAGCCGGCATGCGCGGCAGCGACACGGGTACCCGCCCGCGTGCAGAACAAGGCGGGCAGACAATCGGCCGTCATTACCGTACAGGCAATGCCGGGGGTGGAGGTCCAACTGGCGTCAGCCTCCAGCACTTTTTCGGGCGAAGCAGGTACAACGACAACCCCGTGAACCTGGCTAAGCCAAGCGGGCTGTACGTCAAAAATATGGGTGAGGCGTTGGCGATTGGCAGCAACGGCGAGGGGATCGTCGTCAACATGGTCGCCCAGATTGAAGCTGTCGAACGGCGCCAGACTGACGCCGCCCGCACGAGTGGTCACGCAGGCCCTGATGCCTGCCGGCGCTGGCCAGTCAGGAATCAGGAACGTATTCACCCGATGAATGCCTCGCGGTCTTGCTTAAGCAGCGTCAACAACCAGACAAAATCGTCCGGCAGTGGCGATTCCCAGCTCATGCGCTTACCGGTCGTCGGATGATCCAACTCAAGGAAACGCGCATGCAATGCCTGGCGCGGGAAGTTTTTCAACGACTCGACCATTGTCACGTTGGCTGCCGGGGGGATGCGGAAGCGACCACCGTAGGCAGGATCTCCGACCAACGGGAAATTGATGTGCGACATATGCACGCGAATCTGGTGCGTACGGCCGGTTTCCAGCTTGACCCGCACATGGGTGTGGGAACGGAAGCGCTCAAGCACACGGTAATGACTCACCGCCTGCTTGCCGCCTTCCATCACCGCCATGCGCTGGCGCTGCTGGCCGTGACGGCCGATGGGCGCGTCAATCTTGCCCCCGGCGGTGACGACACCGATAACGATGCACTCGTAGATACGACTGACACTGCGGCTCTGCAACTGGGTAACCAGTTGTGTCTGCGCCTGAATGGTCTTGGCGACCACCATAAGGCCCGTGGTGTCTTTGTCCAGGCGATGCACGATACCCGCACGTGGCACATTGATAATGTCCGGTACGTGATGCAGCAAAGCATTGAGCAAAGTGCCATCGGCATGCCCCGCAGCCGGGTGTACCACCAGACCCGCAGGCTTGTTGATGACCAGGATGTCATCGTCTTCGTAAACGATGTCCAGGGGGATGTCTTGAGCGACCCACTCACCCTGGGCTTCCTGCTCAGCAGTCAGCTCCAGGATGGCACCACCGTGAACAATGTCACGGGGCCGAACAACGGCTCCGTCCACAGTCAGGCGGCCGTCTTTGATCCAGGCGGAAAGGCGCGAGCGCGAGTGCTCAGCGAATAATTGTGCAGCGACTTGATCGAGGCGTTGGCCACCCAGTTCGGACGGCACCTCTTCGCGAAGTTGAATTTTCTCGGACATGCTCATCAGGACCGCGCCAAGCCTTTGGTTTCGGCTGCGCGCTTGTGGTTAAATACGGCGTCTTTTGCCCCGAGGCTTTTCACGGGGCGCTCATCATAACAGGACGGACCCGCCCAAGACAGCGGCCGTCATAGGGACGCAAGCCGCCATGCAAGTGAGACACCTGCTGCTGATCGCCATCCTCGCACTGACCGCCGCCTGCTCGTCGACCAAAGAAGTCGTGGACGACAACTTGAGCGAAGTCGAGCTGTACCAGCAGGCGCAGGCCGACCTGGATAACCACAGCTATACCAGTGCTACCGCCAAGCTGAAGGCTTTAGAGTCGCGCTATCCGTTCGGACGCTATGCCGATCAGGCTCAGCTCGAACTGATCTACGCCTACTATAAAAACTCCGAACCGGAAGCTGCAAAATCAGCTGCCGAACGGTTTATCCGCCTGCATCCACAGCATCCGAACGTCGATTATGCCTATTACCTTAAAGGCCTGACCTCGTTCGACCAGGACGTTGGCCTGCTGGCGCGCTTCCTGCCGCTGGACATGAGCAAGCGCGATCCGGGTGCAGCACGCGACTCCTATAACGAGTTCGCTCAGCTCACCAGCCGCTTCCCGGACAGCCGCTACGCACCCGACGCCAAGCAACGCATGATCTACCTGCGTAACCTGCTGGCCGCCTACGAAATTCACGTTGCCGACTACTACCTGACGCGTCAGGCCTATGTAGCCGCGGCTAACCGTGGACGCTATGTTGTAGAAAACTTCCAGGAAACCCCTTCGGTAGGTGACGGCCTGGCAGTGATGGTTGAGGCTTACCAGCGCATGCACCTCGATGAACTGGCCAACACCAGCCTCGAAGTGTTGAAAGACAACTACCCGAACCACCCAAGCCTGGTTGACGGTCAGTTTGTGCCTAAGGTGTCCGATTCGGATAACCGCTCGTGGCTGAGCAAGGCTACATTGGGCCTGATTGAATCGAGCACACCGCTGCCGCCGGGTGAAACCCGCGCCAACCTTGATATTCAGAAGCAATATCAGGATGCGAAGGATTCGATTCCTGCCGAACTGAAGCCAAAAGACGCTGACGGCAACGTGATCCCTGAGCCGGAAGCGGAAGGCAAAAGCCGTTCGTGGTTGAGCTACATGACCTTTGGTCTGTTTGACTGATCAATCCGCGCCACAAGAAAGAGCCCTTCGGGGCTCTTTTTTTTATCTGCGATTTGGCCCTGTGCGCCTGCTGAGTCCTTGGCTAAACTGACGCATCTTCTTTCTAATAGCGAATAACCATGTTTCGTCTACTGTTGTGGGCTGCACTGATTGCTGTGGGCGTGTGGTGCTGGCGTAAATACAAAGCGAGTATGGCTGCACCTAAAAAATCGGTTGATCCCGGCGCAATGCCGATGGTGCGTTGTGCCCACTGCGGCGTTCACTTACCCCGTGATCGCGCACTGAGCCAGCAGCAAGCGTGGTATTGCACCCAGAGTCACCTTGAGAAAGGCCCGAAATAAATTCAAAACCATCGCTACAGCTGCGGCTTCAGGTATTGCGCGCGAGGGCGCTTAAATCCGCCCCTGCGGGGCATACGGCCGCGGGTCGATGATTGGCTCTCGCCCCAACAGTAGATCGGCAAACAGATGGCAAGACGCCGGCGCCAAAACCAGGCCGTTACGGTAATGCCCGCAGTTAAGCCATAACCCTTCAAACCCCGCCACCCTGCCTATATACGGAATACCTTCTGGCGAACCCGGCCGCAGTCCGGCCCAATGCGCCACGGGCTGAGCATCTGCCAATGCGGGAATCAACTCAACCGCCGATGCTTTCAAACTTTCAAGGGCGCTTTGAGTTGGAGTTTTATCAAAGCCTTCATACTCCAGCGTGCTTCCGATCAAGATATGACCATCTCGGCGCGGGATCGCGTAACGTCCTTTTGCCAGTACCATGCTGGACAATAAGTCGGGCGCGCACTTGTACAAAATCATCTGGCCTTTGACAGGCTCCACTGGCAATTCAAGCCCCAGACTGCTCAGCAACTCGCCACTCCAGGCACCCGCCGCCAAGACCACCTGGTCACCCCGACGCTCCCCTTGGGCCGTCTTTACGCCCAGAATGTGCTCACCCTTGCGAATAAACCCCTCAACTTCGCAGTGTTCCTCAATCGTGACATTCGGCATTGCCTGCAACGCAGCCCTTAACGATTTAACCAGTCGCGGATTGCGAACATTGGCGACACCCGCCATATAAATAGCGCGCGAATAACCAGCGCCCAACACTGGCACTGCACGTTCAACATCTGAAATATCAACTGTACTCAAGGGCCGCCCTTGGCGCTTTGCCCATGCCAGCGCTTGAGCTTCATCTTCAAGGTCCAGCCAGTACAAGCCGGTGGTATGCACTTCAGGGTCCAGGCCCGTCTCAGCTAACAAGCGCCGTGCCAACTGGGGGTAAAAGTCTTGCGACCAATGAGCCAATGCGGTGACCGCAGTGTTATAGCGCCAAGGGTATAGCGGAGAAACAATGCCGCCACCGGCCCATGACGACTCTTGACCTACACCGCTACGGTCCAGCAATACGACGTGCTCAACCTGAGCCGCCAGATTAAATGCGGTCAGCAGTCCAATAACACCGCCTCCTACTATTACCACTCGTTGCTGCTTAGCCATCAATCCACTCAGCTCACATAAAAAATAAACGTTAGTGCCCCCAACACTGCTGCTCTGTCAGGTCCGGAGCGGCTTGGGCAATCGTCATCAAACCGGTGTGGGCCAATATGAAGTTGCCGCAGGCATCGTCTTCCATAGAGGCTCCTTCTCGTCGGGTCGCCGTCAACAGGAAGTCGTAATCGCCTAACGCATGAGTTATCCAGTAATGCTTATTGCCCACACTCAGATTTTCCGCACCTCTGTATACGCCATTTTTCGAGAAAAAACGCTCGAGACTTTGGGATTGTTCCCACAACAAAACCACGATTTGCGAGCGGTTAGCACGCGTCACCGAGTCGCTGTAAACCGGATACACGAACGCCCCCAGTAAGCCGACAATAGCGACCACGACCATGATTTCCATCAAGGTAAACCCTGCTCCATGCTTGCCCACAACCTGCTCTCCTATTGGATTTGACGCCACATCACACGCCTGAAGACAAGACTCGGGGGCTGCCCGGGTTCTGCACTCACCTGTTGATAACTCACCAATACGCTCTCCAGAACCGTACGTGACAACCCGCGCAACCCGATGCCAGTTACCCGATAAAAATGGCCGACAGTGATGCCCGGCAGGTTTGCCGGCATCACACCCTCCCCCAAACTCTGAATGCCAAAAAAGCCATCGGGGGTACGCTCCCACATCACCCGCGACACCGGATCAATACCGGGCGAGTCTTGAGTACGGGCTTCCTGAGGAGGAATGCATTGAACCGCCGAGGCGCACACGACCAAGCGCGACCATTGGGCTTGAACATGCGCCTCTCCCCTACGCAATGCGGTTTCTGCGGCTTGCAGTGACTGATGGGCGAAGAAGACGCTGCCAGCGATTTTTTGCTGCTGCCCCGCGCTGTGCAGGGCTGAAATGCCGAGCAAGCTCAGCATCAGTAAACATGTCAGACAAACCAGTAATGCCATGCCAGCCTGATGGCGTGAAATAGAAGTCATCAGCGGCCTAACCCAACCGATTACGCAGCGCGACAACGAGGTGGTAGACCTGATCTTTGACCTGCAATCCCGGATCTCGCAGGGCAAGAGTAAGGCGCACACTGCGAATAGTGCTCAAACGAGTTGGGTTGGTCTCATAACGTTGAACAGACTGATCACTGCCTGAACCGGAAACACCGAAGCTCATATCGAATGCGCTGACGTTATCCAGCAGTACTGCTTTATTCGCCCCAACTTTTAGCTGACTGCCTTCGAACCAATAAAAATTTTTACGCACCGCAAAAGCAGTCTCTCCGGGCGCCAAAACAGCCCGCGATCCCGGATAGGACTGTGCATAACTTTTACAGTCCGAGACCACTGTCCAATCGGGTTGTGAAGAGCGCAACCCGACATCCGCACTGATCAATGTCAGCGATCGCGAGCTTGCTGAGCCTTGCCAGGTGATGGGTATTTGAAACGCAGACGGTGCATCGATAATGTGCTCAGTGGCCAGACAACCAAACATGCCGGTCATGCGGATTTCCTGAGCGATTTTGCTCAAGACAAAACGCGCATCCTGCTGCGCTATTGCCGCAGCGTGCTGGGCTAGATAGGTATGCCGGGCACTCAAAAACATCTGAGTCACCGCTAAAACAACGAGCATTCCCAATGCCAGTGCGACCATTAATTCAATCAGTCCAAACCCTGCATGACGCAATTTCATAAAGCGGCTGCCAGTGTATCGATGGCAATCTGGCTGGTCAGGGTGAGGGTTTGCCGTGAGCCGATGTGCGAAGCCCTGCGGGCGTCACTCCACTCAAGTGTGATACTCACTTCGCGATCAGTGGCCGCAATCATGCCGGTCGCAGTCTCCCCGCCGAACTCGAGAATGTTGCGCTTGAAATCATTCAAATCCTGATTAACCACACCACTCGGTACTGCGCCGCCAGCGCTTGAATAGAGGTAATCAGCCTGCTGGTTCGCGCGCACCCGATCCAACATGCTGTACGCAATAAAGCTGGCCTGGGAAGTCATCAGCGCACTGTCTGTGTGTTTGAGGGCGCTGATCTGAACCGCCGCAGCCCCCAGCAAACCGCTGGATAAAATCAACGTCGCGACCATTACCTCAATCAAGGTCATTCCACATTGACGGTATTTGTGTGATCTAGCCATGCGCCCCATCCTTAAGCATTCACCGGGCGACACCTCCTGTGCCGTCAGAAATGAAGCCTAGCCTTGGAATTTGCGGCTACCTGTAGGAGAAGGCTGGCAAGGCTTACAGACTCCTCCTCAAGTGAATTCAAAAGCGTCTTAAACATGATGCAACGGTTGCCAGCCCGGGCCTTTTAACCCTGAGCTATACCTGAAAATACTCAACGAACAGCGCAAGGAGTGCGCCTGAAAACCAGTCCAGGGAGGACTTCGTGAACCAACAAGGTATGAGTCTGATTCAACTGCTATTCGTTCTGCTGATCGTCGCGCTAACCGCTCAATTTGCCAGTCCGGCTTATAACGCTCTGATTGAACAGCAACGCCAGCAAGTCGTTGCACAGCAGTTGGTGAGCAGCCTGCGCAACGCCCGCGTCGAGGCGCTGGTGCGTCATAACACGGTAGTGGTTCACGCATTAGGTGAAGATTGGAGCCGAGGCTGGCGGGTCATTCTGGATGTGAGTGGACGAGGACATCAGGACCCCAGCAATCCAGTGCTGACACACAGACAAGGCGACTCACGTATTCCGATTGCCGGCAACACACCGGTCAAGCATTACGTGCGGTTTAACCCGCTGGGTGAACCCTTGTTGAGTGGTGGGGCATTTCAGGCAGGAACGTTGCATATTTGCCACGCAAAAACAGCGCAGAGCCACTATCAAGTGGTGCTGGCAAAAACCGGGCGTATCAGCCTGCGCAACGATAAAGCCGCGCAGGCGTTATGTGCTTAAAGCAGCGAGCGAACGCGCAGTTCTTTGGGCATGGAGAAGGTGATGTTTTCTTCGCGACCCGCCAACTCATCCGCGCCGGTTGCGCCCCAGGCGTGCAATTGCTGGATCACGCCACGCACCAATACTTCAGGCGCAGAGGCACCGGCAGTAATGCCGATGTTTTGAACGCCGTCGAACCAGCTTTTTTGCAGGTCTTCAGCACCATCGATCAGGTAGGCCGGAGTCTTCATCCGTTCCGCCAGCTCACGCAGACGGTTGGAGTTGGAGCTGTTCGGGCTTCCCACTACCAGCACCACGTCACACTCGTCGGCCAGTTGCTTGACAGCATCCTGACGATTTTGGGTGGCGTAGCAGATGTCATCCTTGCGCGGGCCACCAATAGCCGGAAAGCGGGTGCGCAAAGCGTCGATCACTCGACTGGTGTCGTCCATCGATAAAGTGGTCTGTGTGACAAACGCCAGTTTTCCCGGGTTGTTCACTTGCAGGTTGGCGACGTCTTTCTCATCTTCAACCAGATAAATGGCGCCGCCATTACTGGCGTCGTACTGGCCCATGGTGCCCTCAACCTCCGGGTGACCGGCATGGCCGATCAGAATGCATTCGCGACCGTCGCGGCTGTAACGAGCCACTTCGATATGCACCTTGGTCACCAGCGGACAGGTGGCATCGAATACTTTCAGACCACGACCAGCGGCTTCGGTACGCACGGCCTGGGAAACACCGTGAGCACTGAA
Source organism: Pseudomonas helleri (assembly GCF_009600315.1). Lineage (GTDB taxonomy): Bacteria > Pseudomonadota > Gammaproteobacteria > Pseudomonadales > Pseudomonadaceae > Aquipseudomonas > Aquipseudomonas helleri_A. The sequence goes on from NZ_WIWC01000037.1 coordinate 11,059, forward strand.
GATGACGATAACGTCGTCCGGAACCTGGTCCAGCTCTTCGACAAAGATCGCGCCACGGGAGCGCAGGTCTTCAACGACGAATTTGTTGTGCACCACTTCGTGGCGGACGTAGATAGGCGGACCGAAGACTTCGAGAGCGCGATTGACGATTTCAATCGCCCGGTCCACCCCAGCGCAAAAGCCACGGGGGTTGGCGAGTTTGATGTGCATGCTAGGCCTCGTGGGACGCGCAGAAAAATAATGCCTATCAGGCCCGGCTTTCGCCGGGCACTGAGTTACAGCGCTTTGACTTCGAAGATTTCCACGTCGAAGGTCAGGGTCTTACCTGCCAACGGGTGGTTGAAATCGATCGTCACTTGCTCATCATCAAAGGCTTTGACCACACCCGGCAACTCGGTGTTGGCGGCATCATTGAAGATAACCAGCAAACCTTCCGACAGCTCCATGTCGTTGAACTGGGAGCGCGCAATGATTTGTACGTTTTGCGGGTTAGGCTGGCCAAATGCGTTTTCCGGGAGGATTTCCAGGGTGCGCTTATCGCCAGCCTTAAAACCAAACAGAGCGGCTTCGAAGCCCGGCAACAGGCTACCGTCGCCGACCTTGAAAGTGGCAGGCGATTTGTCAAAGGTGCTGTCAACGGTGTCGCCATTTTCAAGACGCAAAGCGAAATGCAAAGTGACTTGCGTGTTCTGGCCAATACGTTGCTCAGTCATGAGCGGGTTCTCCGGACTTTTTACTTTTGAACATATCCAGCGCCAGCATCACGGCCCCTACACAAATCGCACTGTCGGCGAAGTTGAATGCAGGGAAGTACCAGCGATTTTGCCAATGCACCAGAATGAAATCGACGACATGTCCGTAGGCAATGCGGTCATACAGATTGCCCAGGGCGCCACCCAGAATCAGTGCAAGCGCGATGGCCAGCCACGTGTCATTGCGCCCAAGGCGTTTGAGCCACACCAACAGCACGGCGCTGACCACCACAGCAATCAAAGCAAACAGCCAACGCTGCCAGCCCGCACTTTCAGCCAGAAAGCTGAAAGCTGCACCCGTGTTGTAGGCCAGAGTCCAGCTGAACAGGTCCGGAATCACCACAATTTGCTGGTACATCTCCAGCGCGTTGTCGAAATAGACCTTGCTGGCCAGGTCAATGACCAGAACCAGCACAGTCAACCAGAGCCAGCCCAGGCGCCCGAAGCGCCCGGCAGTGCTGGTGTTAGGCATAGTGACGTACCTCGCCGGCGCCGCTGATGTTATCAACGCAACGACCACAGATTTCCGGATGCTCCGGGTTAACGCCCACGTCTTCACGGCAATGCCAGCAGCGCGCGCACTTGGCGTGTGCAGACTTGACCACTTTGAGCTTGAGGCCCGGAACTTCGGTAACCACTGCGTCGGCAGGTGCCAGTGCAAACGGAGCAACACTGGCAGTGGAGGTGATCAGTACAAAACGCAGCTCATTGCTGAGTTTGGACAGGTCAGCCGCCAGGTCATCTTCGGCAAACAGGGTGACTTCAGCCTGCAAGTTGCCGCCAATGGCTTTGGCCGCGCGCAGGTTTTCCATCTCTTTGTTGACCGCAACCTTGACCGCCATGATCCGCTCCCAGTAGGCACGGTCCAGCTCGGTGCCTTCCGGCAATTCGCTCAGGCCTTCGTACCACGTGTTCAGCATGACCGACTCGTTACGCTCACCCGGAAGGTATTGCCACAGCTCGTCGGCAGTGAACGCGAGGATCGGTGCGATCCAGCGAACCAATGCTTCGGAGATGTGGAACAGCGCGGTCTGGCACGAACGGCGAGCCTTGCTGTTGGCGCCGGTGGTGTACTGGCGGTCCTTGATGATGTCGAGGTAGAAGCCGCCCAGCTCCTGCACGCAGAAGTTGTGCACCTTGGAGTACACGTTCCAGAAACGGTATTCGCCGTAATGCAGCTCCAGCTCACGTTGCAGCAGCAATGCACGATCCACCGCCCAACGATCCAGTGCCAGCATTTCTTCGGCAGGCAGGATGTCCGTGGCCGGGTTGAAGCCGGTCAGGTTGGAGAGCAGGAAGCGCGCGGTGTTACGGATACGGCGGTAAGCGTCGGCACTGCGTTGCAGGATCTGGTCGGAAACTGCGATTTCGCCCGAGTAGTCGGTCGAAGCTACCCACAGGCGCATGATGTCGGCGCCCAAGGTGTCATTGACCTTTTGCGGCGCAATGACGTTGCCCAAGGACTTGGACATTTTGCGGCCCGCTTCGTCCACGGTGAAACCGTGGGTCAGCAACTCGCGATACGGTGCGTGGTTGTCGATGGCACAGCCAGTCAGCAACGACGAGTGGAACCAGCCGCGATGCTGGTCGGAACCTTCAAGGTACAGGTCGGCACGCGGGCCGGTCTCATGACCCATTGGGTGCGAACCGCGCAGTACGTGCCAGTGCGTGGTGCCCGAATCGAACCAGACGTCCAGTGTGTCGCTGATTTTGTCGTACAGCGGCGCTTCGTCGCCCAGCAGCTCAGCGGCATCCAGCTTGAACCACGCCTCGATGCCTTCAACTTCAACGCGTTTGGCCACTTCTTCCATCATTTCGACGGTACGCGGGTGCAGCTCACCGCTTTCCTTGTTCAGGAAGAACGGGATCGGCACGCCCCAGTTACGTTGACGCGAGATACACCAGTCCGGACGGTTGGCGATCATCGAGTGCAGGCGAGCCTGCCCCCAGGCCGGAACGAACTGAGTGTCTTCGATGGCCTGAAGTGCGCGGGTACGCAGGGTATCGCCTTCGACGGGTTCTTTGTCCATGCCGATAAACCACTGTGCAGTAGCACGGTAGATCAGCGGCGTCTTGTGGCGCCAGCAGTGCATGTAGCTGTGGCTGATGGTCTCGGTGAACATCAGCGAACCGACTTCGATCAGCTTGTCGATGATGTTCTGGTTGGCCTTCCAGATGAACTGGCCACCGAAGAATTCCAGCGACGGCACATAAACACCGTTACTTTGCACCGGGTTGATGATGTCGTCGTTGACCATGCCATAGGCTTTGCAGGTCACGAAGTCGTCTACGCCGTAAGCTGGTGCGGAGTGAACCACACCTGTGCCCGCGCCCAGTTCAACGTAGTCGGCCAGGTAAACAGGCGACAGACGGTCGTAGAACGGGTGACGGAAGTTGATCAGCTCAAGCGCTGTACCGGTGGTGGTCGCGATGACCGAACCTTGCAGGTTGTAACGGGCCAGACTCGACTCGACCAGTTCTTCAGCCAGCACCAGCAGTTTGTCGCCCACGTCGACCAGCGCGTAGGTGAACTCAGGATGCACGTTAAGGGCCTGGTTGGCCGGGATGGTCCACGGGGTGGTGGTCCAGATCACGATCGAGGTCGGCTTGCTCAAGGCAGCCAGACCGAAGGCTTCGGCCAGTTTGCCTTCATCGGCAACCGGGAAGGCAACGTCGATGGCAGCGGATTTTTTGTCTTGATATTCAACTTCAGCTTCAGCCAGTGCCGAGCCGCAGTCGAAACACCAGTTCACCGGCTTGAGGCCTTTGAACACGAAGCCGCCTTTGACGATTTCGGCCAAGGCTCGAATTTCACCGGCTTCGTTTTTGAAGTCCATGGTTTTGTACGGGTTGGCGAAATCGCCCAGCACACCCAGACGGATGAACTCGGATTTCTGGCCTTCAATCTGCTCGGTCGCGTACGCACGGCACAGTTCGCGGGTTTTGTCCGCGCTCAGGTTTTTACCGTGGGTCACTTCAACCTTGTGCTCGATCGGCAGGCCGTGGCAGTCCCAGCCCGGCACGTACGGCGCGTCAAAACCCGACAGGGTCTTGGAGCGGATGATCATGTCCTTGAGGATCTTGTTCAGCGCATGACCGATGTGAATCGTGCCGTTGGCGTAGGGAGGACCGTCGTGAAGTACGAACTTCGGACGATCCTTGCCAATCTCGCGCAACTTCCCGTACAGGCCAATGCTGTCCCAGCGCTGCAAAATTTGCGGTTCGCGCTGTGGCAGGCCGGCCTTCATTGGGAAGGCTGTGTCCGGAAGGTTTAGCGTGGCTTTGTAGTCGGTCATTTCAGGCTCTTTTTAAGCGGTTGACCCAGCCAGAAGGCTCGGGCGGCGGCGACGTCCGCATTGATCGCCGTCTTGAGCGCCTCAAGGGAGGCGAAACGCTGCTCATCACGCAGCTTGTGGTGGAATGCCACGGTCAATCGTCGGCCATACACATCACCGGCGAAATCCAATAGATGTACTTCGAGATGGGCGTTGCCATCCCCTGCTACGGTCGGTCTGACGCCAATATTGGCGACACCCGGCCAGGTTTTTCCGTCGATTTCAACGCTGACCACATAAACACCGGTCAACGGAGCGCGACGACGCTTGAGCTGGATATTGGCGGTCGGGGTGCCCAGTTGGCGCGCCAGTTTCTGACCGTGCAAAACCCGGCCCTCAATGGTGAAGGGGCGCCCCAGCAACCGTTCTGCGAGGCTGAAATCAGCGCTGGCCAAGGCGTCTCGCACCTTGGTACTGCTGATTCGTACGCCATCGAGCTCAACGGTTTGCGCTGCTTCCACGGTAAATTTCTGCATCAGCCCTGCTTGTTGCAGGAAGTCGAAATCGCCCACCCGGTCACAGCCAAAGCGGAAATCGTCGCCGACTTCCAGATGCTGTACACCCAGGCCATCCACCAGAATGGTATCGACAAATTCGGCGGCGCTGAGCTTGCACAGGCGCTGATTGAAGGCCAGGCACAAGACCCGATCAACCCCGGCGTCGGCCAACAACTGCAGCTTGTCACGCAGGCGTGCCAGACGGGCCGGGGCCGTTTCAGGGGCAAAGAACTCGCGCGGCTGCGGCTCAAAAATCACCACGCAGCTGGGCACGCCCAACTCCAGTGCACGCTCACGCAGTCGCTCCAGGATAGCCTGGTGACCACGGTGTACACCGTCAAAGTTGCCAATAGTGGCGACACAGCCCCGATGCTGGGGCCGCAAATTGTGTAGGCCTAGAACCAGCTGCATAACGCGCTTCTTGCTCATAAAGTGGCCGATTATAACCACACCCGGCCCGCTACGACAGGCAACTGCACACGGCAAATCGGGTGAAATCGACAAAATGGACGTCTGACAGGTCATTACCTTACATAAGTGACTTGCGGGCGAAATCCCTCAAACGCAAGCCCAGCAGCAATAACATGCCGAAATAAACCGCAACGCCGGCCACCACAAGGGCGCCCAGACGGAGAAACCGCTCAAGCATATGACCGTGATCCCAGGCGGGCATCAATTGCATCAGCCCCAACAATACGGCGGACATCACCGACACTGCCACCACCAGTTTCAACAGGTACTTAGCCCAACCAGGCTGCGCCACAAACAGTTTTTGCTTACGCAACTGCCAGAACAACAATCCCGCATTGATGCAGGCGCCTACGCTGATGGCCAAAGCGAGACCCGCGTGTTGCAGCGGCACAATAAAAACCAGATTGAGCAATTGAGTAATGATCAGCGTGAACACGGCGATTTTGACCGGGGTGCGGATGTTTTGCTGAGCATAGAACCCAGGCGCTAACACTTTGATCAAAATAAGCCCGAGTAAACCAACGGAATAGGCAACCAGTGCGCGCTGGGTCATCGACGCATCGAATGCGCTGAACTGACCGTACTGAAACAGCGAGACCGTCAGCGGCTCGGCCAGAATGGCCAGTGCCAGCGAGCACGGCAGCACCAGCACAAAACACAGGCGCAAGCCCCAGTCGAGGATCCGTGAGTATTCCTGACGGTCTTTGCTGGCATAGGTTTTGGACAGGGTGGGCAGCAGGATCGTGCCCAGCGCGACACCCAACACCCCCGATGGCAGCTCCATCAAGCGGTCGGCGTAATACATCCAGGACACGGAGCCTGCCACCAGAAATGACGCAAAAATAGTGTTGATGATCAGCGAAATCTGGCTGACCGACACCCCGAGAATGGCCGGCAGCATCTGCTTCATGACCCGCCACACACCGGTGTCGCGCAGATTGAGCCGTGGCAGTACCAACATGCCGATTTTTTTCAGGTGCGGCAGCTGGAACAAAAGCTGGGCCAAACCGCCCACCAATACTGCCCAGCCCAACGCCATGACGGGCGGATCGAAGTACGGCGTCAAAAACAGAGCAAAAATAATCATGCTCACGTTTAGCAGCGTCGGTACAAACGCGGGCACCGAAAAACGGTTCCAGGTGTTGAGAATCGCCCCGGCCAACGATGACAGCGAGATCAGCAATATGTAAGGAAACGTGACCCGCAACATGCTGGAGGTCAGTTCGAATTTCTCTGGTGATGTGGCAAACCCGGGCGCTGTTGCCCAAATAACCCAGGGCGCGGCCAACATACCCAGCACGGTGACAATGGCCAGCACCAACGTCAGTAAACCGGCCACATAGGCCACAAAGGTGCGCGTGGCTTCTTCGCCTTGCTGGCTTTTGTATTCCGCCAAAATGGGCACGAAGGCTTGAGAAAAAGCCCCCTCGGCGAAGATTCTGCGCAGCAGATTGGGTAGTTTAAAGGCAATAAAGAACGCATCCGTGGCCATTCCAGCACCAAATGTGCGGGCAACGATGGTGTCCCGAATAAAGCCCAAAACCCTTGAAATCATTGTGATAGAGCTGACGGCTGCTAGCGATTTGAGCAAATTCATTGAAAGAGTTTTTGCCTATAGAGAAAGAGCAGGCGAACAAAGCGTCCACTTATGCGATACTGCGCGCCGCAACAGCACAGAGCCAAGCTCGCGAGTTTACAGGTCAAGCGCCGGAAATAAATCTCCCGTCTCCCTCGATCCACCACTCAGCGGATCGTATCAATCGCCCTTGACAAGAGTTGTCGTCATCGGCATGATTCGCGGCCTATTTTGTTTGTTATTTCCCAAAAGTCTTTCGAGGAGCTCGACGGTGGCCAACACACCTTCCGCCAAAAAACGTGCAAAACAGGCTGAGAAGCGTCGCAGCCACAACGCCAGCCTGCGTTCCATGGTTCGTACCTACATCAAGAATGTAGTTAAAGCCATCGACGCAAAAGACGCTGCTAAAGCGCAAGCTGCTTATGTTCTGGCTGTTCCTGTTATCGACCGTATGGCCGATAAAGGCATCATCCACAAGAACAAAGCTGCTCGCCATAAGAGCCGCCTGAATGGCCACGTCAAGGCGTTGAACCTTGCGACTGCCGCTTAAGCGATAAGCTTTTTAAAAAACCGACCTTAGGGTCGGTTTTTTATTGCCTGAAAATTGATCTCGATCCTGTAGTCGCTGAGGAGTGCAGCGAGACTGCGATCGGCGGCAAAGCCGTCGTAAACCATCAGGTTGCGACCATCGAGACTGAAGGCGCGCGCTGAATTTGCGACCGCTTCGCGCTCGAACGCAGCCTCGCTGCGCTCCTCAGCGACTACAAAACAGGGAGAAGCAGGCAATAAAAAGCCGCGAGAGACGCGGCTTTTTATTTAAGAGCACTAGCCTTGTGGCCACGGCAGAATCGGAATGGCCGTCACGGCGTTTTGCGGACTACCTTCGATCAAGCGGTCGCTGTACACCAGATACACCAGAGTATTGCGCTTCTTGTCGAGGAATCGAACAACCTGCATGGTTTTGAACACCAGCGACGTTCGCTCCTTGAACACCTCTTCGCCGTCTTTAAGCTCACCCTTGAAGCTGATCGCACCGGTCTGGCGACAAGCAATAGACGCCTCGGCACGATCCTCAGCCAAGCCCAAACCGCCTTTCATACCGCCCGTCTTGGCGCGCGAGAGGTAACAGGTCACGCCTTCAACCTTGGGGTCATCGAATGCTTCGACCACGATACGGTCATTAGGCCCGACAAATTTGAAGACCGTCGACACCGAGCCAATTTCTTCCGCGGATGCCATGAGCGGCATCGCCAACATCAACCCCAATAAACCGCCAATCAAACGCATGCCATACCTCGATATCAAACCAGAATCAGGTTATCGCGATGAACCAGCTCTGGCTCCGCCATATACCCCAGCACACCGACAATCGCATCCGACGGCAGCCCAATAATTTTTTGCGCTTCCGGTGCACTGTAGTTAGCCAATCCACGAGCAATCTCTCGCCCGTCGGCCGCCACGCAGACCACCATTTCGCCTCGCCGAAAACCGCCCTGCACCGCCTTCACACCCACCGGCAACAAACTTTTATTACCTTTGGACAAAGCAGCGACAGCACCGTCATCCAGCACCAGTGTGCCGCGCGTCTGCAAATGCCCGGCCAGCCACTGCTTGCGTGCAGCCAGCAGGCCGCGCTCAGGGGAAAGCAAGGTACCGAGACGCTCGCCAGCCTTGAGCCGATCCAGCACCCGCTCCAGCCGCCCCCCGACAATAATGGTGTGCGCCCCCGAGCGCGCAGCCAGACGCGCAGCTCGCAACTTGGTCTGCATTCCACCACGACCTAGCGCACCGCCTGTACCGCCCGCCACCGCATCAAGTGCAGGGTCGTCGGCACGCGCCTCGTAGATCATTTTTGCGTCTGGATTATTGCGCGGGTCCGCATCAAACATGCCGTCGCGATCCGTCAAAATAACCAGCAGATCTGCCTCCACCAGATTGGCAACCAGCGCGGCCAACGTGTCGTTATCGCCAAAACGAATCTCGTCGGTAACGACCGTGTCATTTTCATTGATGACCGGGATCACACCCAACTCAACCAGCGCCCGCAAGGTGCTTCGCGCGTTCAGATAGCGCTTGCGGTCAGACAAGTCATCATGGGTCAGCAGAATTTGTGCGGTGTGGCGGGAGTGCTCGGCAAAGCTCGACTCCCAGGCCTGCACCAAACCCATCTGGCCAATGGCAGCAGCAGCCTGCAACTCATGCATGGCACTCGGTCGTACCGTCCAGCCCAAGCGACTCATACCGGCCGCCACCGCACCGGACGAAACCAGCACCAACTCCACACCCGCTTCGTGCAGGGCGACCATTTGCTCGACCCAAACACCCATTGCTGCGCGATCGAGACCCTTGCCATCTGCCGTCAGTAATGCGCTGCCGATCTTCACGACCCAACGTTGCGCACCCGTCACCTTGCTCCGCATCATCACTCAACCTATGCCTGAGAGCAGCGCGACCGAGCGCCGCCCATGGAATTATTTTGACCTCTGTACCACAGATGCTAAAACGCCGCTCAATTGAGCGGCGCTGTAGTTTACTGCAACAAATCAGTCGCGGACGTAAATGATTTCTGGACCATCTTCGTCATCAACATCTTCTTCATCCCAGTCATCATCACCGATGTCGTGAACGCTCTTCACGCCGCTGCGACGCAGGGCACGCTTATCGTCCAGCGCTTGCAGCTGAGCACGCGCCTCGTCTTCGATACGCTGATCAAGATCCGCCAACTCAGCCTTGTAGGCCGGATCATTGGCCAGACGATCAGCACGATCTTCCAGGTAACGCATGATGTCGTGGCACAGCTTTTCAGTACCGATCTTGGCAATTGCCGAAATCACGTACACCGGGCCAGTCCACTCAAGACGATCAACCACTTCTTTAACGCGAGCGTCGTGTTCTTCTTGCGGCAAGGAATCGCACTTGTTCAGCACCAGCCAGCGATCGCGCTCAGCCAACGACGGGCTGAACTTGGTCAGCTCGTTAACGATGACTTCAGCGGTATCGGCAGCACTTTCAGTGCCTTCAACCGGCGCCATGTCGACGAGGTGCAACAGCAGACGGGTACGCGCCAAGTGCTTAAGGAAGCGAATCCCCAGACCCGCGCCGTCGGAAGCACCTTCAATCAGCCCCGGAATATCGGCGATAACAAAGCTCTTCCAGCGATCAACGCTGACTACACCCAGGTTTGGCACCAGAGTGGTGAACGGATAATCCGCCACTTTTGGCTTGGCCGCAGACACCGAGCGAATGAAGGTACTCTTGCCGGCATTCGGCAAGCCCAGCAAACCGACGTCAGCCAGTACTTTCAATTCCAGCTTCAGGTCACGCTGCTCACCCGGCTTGCCCGGCGTGGTTTGACGCGGAGCGCGGTTGGTACTGGACTTGAATCGGGTGTTACCCAGACCGTGCCAACCACCGTGCACCACCATCAAACGCTGACCGGCCTTGGTCAGGTCACCGATGACTTCTTGAGTGCCCGCATCGATCACCGTCGTACCGACCGGAACACGCAGCTCCAGGTCTTCACCTTTACGCCCGGTGCAATCCGCGCTACCGCCGTTCGAGCCACGCTGAGCATCAAAGTGGCGGGTGTAACGGTAGTCAACCAAGGTGTTCAGGTTTTCGTCGGCGACCATATAGATCGAGCCGCCATCACCACCATCACCACCGTTAGGACCACCGTTTTCGATGAATTTCTCGCGACGAAAACTCATGCAACCGTTGCCACCGTCGCCTGCTTTTACTTTGATCGATACTTCATCAACAAACTTCATAACAAAACACGCCTCTCGTCATCAGGACGAGCCGATTAAAACCAAGACATAAGACTCTTGCAAAAATGAGCGCAGCGACCTCAATCAACGACCGTTAAATCCAGCGCCAGCAGCCCATACAAACAGTTTTGCAAGAGACTCACCCCACAAACGAAAAAGCCCCGTCGCAAGACAGGGCTCTTCCAGCTACCAAGCTATTACGCTGCGACGACTGCTGTCTTCGGAACGATGCTTACATAGCGACGACCGAAGGCGCCTTTAACCTGGAACTTGATCACGCCTTCCACTTTCGCGAACAGGGTGTGATCTTTGCCCATACCAACGCCGTAGCCAGCGTGGAATTGGGTGCCGCGCTGACGCACGATGATGTTGCCCGGAATGATAGCCTGGCCGCCATACATCTTCACGCCAAGGCGTTTGGCTTCTGAGTCGCGACCGTTACGGGTACTACCACCAGCTTTTTTGTGTGCCATGAGTCAATTCTCCTAGTGAGGAATTAGGCTGAAATTAAGCCTGAATACCGGTGATTTTGATCTCGGTGTACCACTGGCGGTGGCCCATACGCTTCATGTGGTGCTTACGACGACGGAACTTGATGATGCGGACTTTATCGTGACGACCTTGGGAGATCACTTCAGCCACAACAGTGGCGCCAGGTACAACTGGAGCGCCGATATTTACGTCGTCGCCATTGGCAACCAACAGAACGCGATCAAAAGTTACGGATTCGCCGGTAGCGATTTCCAGTTTTTCGATCTTCAGGTATTCACCTGGAGCTACTTTGTACTGCTTGCCACCAGTAACGATTACTGCGTACGACATGGTATTTCTCCGATAATCCTGCTCACCCAGCGCTTTATAGGTAAAGGTATTGGCTGGCATGGCTGCATGGGGCTGGAACGGCCCAGATGCAATTGCGTAAGGCAGGTGCTGCCCAGGAAGTTCAGGGTGCGCGATTGTACGCAAGGCAGGTCTGGCTTGCAAGGGGCCGTCCATCCGCCTTGACACGCCCAGCCCCCCGACCTAGCATGCCGCGCAACCCTTCTGGAGCACCTGTCGCTGATGCAACCCCAAGCTTTCTACCGCGCGGTGGCGGACGATTTTAGCGCCGTCGACGGCATCATCAAGAAGCAGCTGACTTCACGCGTACCGCTGGTCTCAAAAATCGGCGACTACATTACTTCGGCCGGCGGCAAGCGTCTGCGTCCTTTATTAGTGTTGCTGTGTGGCAAGGCCCTGGGTCGCGAAGGCGATGACTTGCGTCTGCTGGCTGCCACCATTGAGTTCCTGCACACCGCTACCCTGCTTCACGACGACGTTGTGGACATGTCCGGCATGCGCCGTGGCCGCAAAACGGCCAATGCTACCTGGGGCAATGCACCCAGCGTACTGGTCGGCGACTTTCTGTACTCACGCTCCTTCGAAATGATGGTTGAGCTGGGCTCGATGCCAGTGATGAAAATCCTGTCTCAAGCCACCCGTATCATTGCCGAAGGCGAAGTGCTGCAACTGTCCAAGGTACGTGACGCCAGCACGACCGAAGAAATTTACATGGAAGTCATCCGCGGCAAAACCGCGATGCTCTTCGAGGCCTCGACCCACAGCGCCGCTGCGCTGGCCGGTGCAACACCAGAGCAATGCGAAGCCTTGCGCACCTTTGGCGATCATTTGGGCGTAGCGTTTCAATTGGTGGACGATTTGCTCGACTACCGTGGCGACGCCGAAGCGTTGGGCAAGAACGTCGGTGACGATCTGGCTGAAGGCAAACCCACACTGCCGCTGATCTACACCATGCGCGAAGGCACGCCCGAACAGGCTGCCCTGGTTCGCAAAGCCATCCAGAAAGGTGGCATTGAAGACCTTGAAAGCATTCGCGAGGCCGTTGAAGCCTCTGGTTCTCTGGACTACACCGCCCAATTGGCTCGCGACTTCGTTGCTCGCGCCATTGTGTGCCTCGAAGCCCTGCCGCCAAGCGAATACCGCGATGCGCTGGTTGAGCTGAGCGAGTTTGCGGTCGCGCGTACGCACTGACCCTCACCCCAACCCTCTCCCGGAGGGAGAGGGAGCTGATTAGCGGTGTTAGTCCCCTCTCCCTCTGGGAGAGGGCTTTCGCCTTCCCCGCTAAAACCCTATACAATGCGCGTCTTTTAGCCAGCCTGATTCTTAAGGAGCTTTAGTGAGCACGTTGCCACCCTGCCCAAAATGCAATTCCGAATACACCTACGAAGACGGCGCACAGCTGATCTGCCCGGAATGCGCCCACGAGTGGTCTGCCAGCGGCGACGCTGAAACAGCCGATGACGTGAAAGTCTACAAAGACTCCGCAGGCACTGTGCTGACCGACGGCGACACCATCACCGTGATCAAGGACCTGAAAATCAAAGGCACTTCGTTGGTGGTCAAGGTCGGCACCAAGGTCAAGAACATCCGCCTGTGCGACGGCGACCACGACATCGACTGCAAAATCGACGGCATCGGCCCGATGAAACTCAAGTCTGAGTTCGTGCGTAAAGTCTGATTCTGCTGCATGCCTTTCTGCGCCCGGCGCAGAAAGGTGCTCCGCCCTCTTCGCCCCGCAACATCAAAAAGCCAGCAACTTTGATCCGCAGCAGTTGTAACGCACAAAGATCAGAAATCTGCCAATAGGCACTTGCTATTAATTGAATAGGAATTATTCTCATTGGTATTAACCAAGGAGATGACGACCATGACGTATTTGATTGATGCCTGGCTGGACCGCCCACATCCGTACCTGCGAATCCTGCATCGGGAAACCGGAGAAGTCTGTGCGGTACTGGAAGAAGAAGCGCTGAACGAACTTCAGGATCAAGGTGATCTTGATTTCAATGGCCTCAACTCAAGCGAGCCAGGGGTGCTCAAAGAGTTGGTACGTAATTTATTTCTGTTTTGCTACGCCCGGGCATTGCGCCCTGCCGGCGTGAGCGAGACGCACGAGCATCACGCCAAGATCGAAATATGAAACGCCCGGTGTAGCTGCGGGTTTGCCAGCAAGCCCGCAGCCAACGTTAAAAAGCCGGGTTCTTACAGAACTTCCAGCAGCTCAACGTCGAATACCAGCACGCTGTGCGGAGCAATGCTGCCAACGCCTTGAGCGCCGTAAGCCAGTTCGCTCGGCACGTAGATGCGCCATTTGCTGCCGGCGTTCATCAGTTGCAGGGCTTCGGTCCAGCCCGCAATCACGCCACCCACCGGAAACTCGGCTGGCTGACCACGATCGTAGGAGCTGTCAAACACAGTGCCGTCGATCAGGGTGCCGTGGTAGTGAACACGCACGGTGTCTTCACGGGATGGCTTGGCGCCTTCGCCCGTTGTCACGACTTCAAATTGCAGACCCGAAGCCAGTGTAGTGATGCCGTCTTTCTTGGCGTTTTCAGCCAGGAAAGCCTTGCCTTCGCCAGCCGCGGCTTCTGCCTTGGCTGCTGCTTCTGCTTGCATGATCTCGCGGATCACTTTGAAGCTGGCCGACATTTCTTCCTGACCTACACGGCTTTCCTTGCCTGCGAAAGCGTCAGTCAGACCAGCCAAAATGGCGTCCAGGCTTACGCCAGGTGGTGGGTTGTCGCGCAGCTGGTCACCCAGTTGACGGCCAATGCCGTAGCTAACGCGGGTTTCGTCGGTCGACAGATTTACTTCGGACATAACACTGCTCCGCTGTGGGGCGCTTAAGAAAACCTGTTTTTCAACAGGCACTTTCCGGGCGCCAGGATCCAAAAAAGGGCGAGCAGACTATCACAGCCCCTAAAGCCATCGAAGTCCGGGTTCTTGTACGACGCGTTTCAACACGGATTAATGCTTGGTCAGCTTGTCGAGATAACCCATCGCAAAGGCTGATACCACAAAAGTCATGTGAATGATCACGTACCACATCAGGTACTGAGGCTCGATATTGCGCGCGTCCATAAACACCCGCAGCAGGTGGATCGAGGAAATGGCCACAATTGACGCAGCGACTTTCATCTTCAGCGACGTTGAGTCCATCGTGCCCAGCCAGCTGAGCTTTTCCTTGTGCTCATCGATGTCCAGCTGCGAGACAAAGTTCTCATAGCCTGAAATCATCACCATCACCAGCAAACCGCCCACCAGTGCCATGTCGATCAACGACAGGATGACCAGGATCAAGTCCGACTCAGATAATGCAAACACGTTGGGAATGACGTGAAACACTTCCTGAAAGAACTTCAATGCCAAAGCCAACAAGCCCAGAGACAGGCCAAAGTAAATCGGCGCCAGAATCCAGCGGGAGGCGTACATTGCGTTTTCGATAAAGCGTTCCATTGAATCTCACAGGGTATTAAAAAATGGGCGCGAGTATATCAGTGACAAAAGCACAGAGATAAAGCCTTCGAAACAGCCTGTAAAAACATTTTCTGCTAGTGTCCATCCCTTCGGCATCGTTACGCACAGGAACTGAACAATGGATCTGCGATTCCCCTTGGGTTGTCTCGGGCTTTCAATAGCGCTGCTCATCACGGGCGGTTGTTCGCCAGACGACAAACCTAAGCAGGCCAGCCTGGAAGACAGAAACGCAGCGTTCGAAAAGACCCTCGACTCGATCAAGGATCAACAGCTCAAAGACGCTGTTGCAGACCTTGGCGGCTCGCTGCTGCTGCTGGAACGCGCGCGCATCAAGCTGCAGGACAAGCCCGTCGAAACCGAATACGGCAACGACGACCTGGCGTTGCTCAAGCATTACCCCGACAGCCAGGCGCTGAGCGACACCTATATCAATGGGCTGTTTGTGCTGCGCAAAAACTCCAGCTCTGATTACTTGACCGATCTGGAGCCTGTCTTTCCGTTCCCAGCCAATAGCAATGCCGAGTTCCCGTTTCCCCATGCGCTGGAATGGCAATCCGTGACCCTGAGCAATAAACAAGAGGTGCCCTTCCAGCCTGAATGGTCTGAAACTGACCCCGGCATCCAGCTCAGTCCTTCCAGTGCCAATTTGAGCAATCCTGACGACCTCACCATCACCTACCCCTACGTCGACGGGATCGAAACTGCGAACGCGCAACAGCCGCAACCCCTGATGTTGCACGGTAAAGTCGAGGTGATCGCACCCGGTCAAGTGGTGAACTTCAACCTGACGCGAGATGACGTGGGTAAAACCCGCACCGACGGTACGATCAGTGTGACCCTGCTGTCGTTGGATAAAAATGTTGCTGAAGTCGACATCATCAACAGTGCGCCGCTGGCCGCTGAAGTCCGCGACACTGCGCTTAACCCTCTGATCATTCAGGCCCGCGACCATACCGGGCAATTTCTGTCACGCGCCGGTTCCATCAATGAAAACGCCGAGCAACTGGCGTTTTATCAACAGCAACTGGCCGAAATGCTCAAGCAAACTGCGTGGAGCGACGCCTTTGGCCAACAGTTGGATGACGAGCAAAAAGCCTTTGAGGCCGAACACCCGCATCACTACAGCAAGGTGTATTTCAACGGCACAGTCGAAAATCTGGATATCAGCGTGCTCGACTTCTCCACCGCCAACGTCACACGCAAAACCATTGACTTACCAGTACGCAAACTCGACAAGACAGTGGTGAGCAAAGACATCCAAACGCTGCCGCTATCCGTGGTGGTGTATGACGATCAGGCCGCCAGCTACCTGAAGGGTTCGGCACTTGAGCCGGAGCAACTGATCAAGAGTGTGGTCATCAGTCAATCGGTGGAAGATGCCAGCGCAGCGACGATTGAGTTCAGCCACCCGCCGACATTCAATGACGAATTGCTGGGCGTACTGCCAGACACCTCTGAGGCACCTGTCACCTTCTTCGCTGAGGATGAGCACGGCCAGCGTAGCGAGCCGCTGGAACTGCCTGTCGAGGCGTTTGATGTCGACCCGCATACAGGCGTTATCACCTATGACCTCAACCTGTTCCCCGAAACACCGGCTTATGCGGTGGGTTCGATGCCACTGTTTATCGCCTCCATCGACAAACACACCTTGAATACCGCACAGTTGCCCAAAGGCCTCGAGCTCAAAGGCAATGCACTGGTTGTTGATCAAAAGCTGTTTCCAGCCGATACCTGGCGCTTTTACGCCAAGGACGATACCGGCAACTATTTGAAAGAAGTACTGGCCGTCAGCCACAGCACTGAAGCGGATGGCCCCGCATTATTTGACGTGCATTACTTTTATGGGCAACCGACCCGGATAGAGAGCTACAGCCGCACTGATCTGAACCCGGTCGAATACGGGTTTGAAGTCAAACTCGTCAAAGTGCCGGATATTACAGCGCCGCACTAACTGAACGCGTGAGCACGCTTACCATTGATCTCGCGCAACTGGGCCTGCACATGCAGACACCAGATTTGCGGATCATTGGCCACTTGATAGCCATGCAGTGTCAGGCTTTCGACGATGGACTCAAGGGTCGATTCAGCCGCGAACGGGCCGGGAAAAGGGCCTTGGGCTTTGATCGTGGTCGGTTGCTCGCCTGCCAAGCCTGCGGCAAAGAGCAGCGTCCACATCCCGGTATTGCCTGCCAGCGGGCGAACGCTGCATTCAATGCGGGTCACCAGGCCAAAGCATTGGCGTGTAAGGCAAAGGTTGCGCGACATGGCGGCGACCCTCGGTAGATCCTGTATCAGCCGCTCAAAACGGGCTGCATCATTCCGCTGACTACAGTGGAGGTCCTTGAGGTGAGCATAGAAGAAATATTTGACAGGCGGGGGTGTTGTGACAAACGGAGGGAAGGTGAGCCTGTGACCCTCACCCTAGCCCTCTCCCAGAGGGAGAGGGAACTGACCGCACGCGAATTTGAAAACACCACACATCAAGCCCCCTCTCCCTCCGGGAGAGGGTTGGGGTGAGGGGCTTTCAAGCTGGCTTTTTGGTTGCCGCCAAGGTTTCGGCAATCAGCTCTTTCTCGGCCTCTTTGAGGTCCTCATCGCTGATCATCTCGGCAATCACCCGCAAACGCTCCACCACACGGGCATTGACGCTGCCTTCAGGGAATTGCCCCTCGGCATCGGGCTCACCCGCAGGCTCACCCACCAGCAGACTCAACGCCTCATCCGCCTGACGCACCGCATAAACGTGGAATTTACCCTCGCGTACGGCCTGCAGCACCTTTTCATCCAGCATCAACGTCGCTACGTTGGCTTGCGGGATGATCGCGCCCTGCTCCCCCGTCAGGCCGCGTGCTTCACAGAGTCGGAAGAAGCCTTCGATTTTCTCGTTAACCCCGCCCACCGCCTGAACTTCACCAAACTGGTTGATCGAGCCGGTAATTGCAAAACACTGTTTGAGGGGCGTTTTCGAGAGCGCCGAGATCAGCGTGCAAGCTTCCCCCAGTGACGCACTGTCTCCATCGACGTAGCCGTAGGATTGTTCCAACGCAATACTCGCCGAGATCGCCAGCGGGAACTCCTGTGCATAACGACTGCCCAGATACCCGGTCAGAATCATCACGCCTTTGGAGTGAATCGGCTGCCCAAGGTTGACCTCGCGCTCAATGTCGACAATGCCGCTGCCGCCCGGATATACCGTGGCGGAAATGCGCGCTGGCACGCCAAACGCCGAATCGCCCACCTCCAGTACGGTCAAGCCATTGCACTTGCCGACCGCAGCGCCATCGGTGTCGATCAGAATGATCCCGGCCAGCATGTCATCGAGAATCCGCGCAGACACACGCCCGGTGCGCGTGGCTTTGGCTTTCAGCGCACGCTCGATATGCCCCGCATCCGTCATTTCATCGTTGGCCAAGTGACGGATGAAATCCGCCTCGCTGACCAGCTGAAACAAATCGCCAATACGGGCTGACAAACGCCCCTGATGCTCGGCCAGACGGGCACTGTAGGTGGCCAGTCGCGCCACGGCATCGGCCGTCAGCGGCGCCATGCCTTCTTCGGAGGTGCGCGTGGTCAACAGCTGAGCGAACTGCTCAAGGCTCTCGTCAACCATCGGAATGTCTTCATCGAAGTCCACCAGCACCCGGAACATCTCCTGGAAGTCCGGATCAAGGTCTTGCAGCGTGTAATACAACTGGCGCGCACCAATGATGATGACTTTGACCTGCAAAGGAATAACCTGCGGGCTCAGAGTAATGGTGGCCAGACGCCCCATCTCACCCAGCGGCGATTCCATTTTCAGCTTGCGCGATTGCAGGGCACGCTTGAGCGCGTCCCATACAAAGGGCTCGCTCAGCATCTTCTCGGCTTCAAGAATCAAAAAGCCGCCATTGGCACGGTGCAGCGCACCCGGACGCAGTTGCCGGTAGGTGGTGTACAGCGCACCTTGGTCGGTGCTGTATTCAATACGGCCAAACAGGTTGTCGTAGGTCGGGTGCGGCTCAAACACCACCGGCGCACCGCCGCTCATGGGCTGACCGACCACCAGACTCGGCAGGTATTGCTCCTCAAGCAATTTGCGCGCTTGAGCATCGGTTTTGCTGTCATCGACCAGTTGCTCAACCACTGTTTTAAGCAGGTACACCTGCATCGCCTGCAAATAACCGCACACGGCCGCGTTTTCCGCGTACTTCTGCGACAAAGGTGCCAACAAGGGTTGCAACGCCAGCGTGATGGTTTCTTCGTTCAACTGGCGCAGTTGATTGTTCGACTCACGCTTCCACTGCGGCAAGCTGGCCAGTTCTTCGTTGAGACGCTCTTCAAGCGCGGAAATATCCTCGTGGAATCGTTCACGCTCTTCTTCGGGCAACTGTGAAAATTCGGCCTCATCCAGCGCCTTGCCGTCACTCATCGGGGTAAATGCAACGTTGCTGCTGTCGCGATACAGCGCCACGCCTTTTTCCAGCGCCAGGCGCTCGATCACATCCAGCGCACGGTCGTAGCGCTGGTTGAAACCACGATCAATAGCGCTTTTGCGTTGTTGATACGTTGGGTGCTCAAACACCGCCGGAAACGTCGCCAGCAAATTGTCGATCAAGCCATTGATGTCACTGATAAACGAACCGGCAGTGCTCGCAGGCAGCTCCAGAGCCCGGGGTTCGCGCTCGTCATCAAAATTATTGACGTACACCCAGTCGCTGGGCGATTTGAGCCGCTTGCCTTCAGCTTTGAGGTAGCGCTTAACGAACGAAAAGCGCCCGGTGCCGGGCTCGCCCATGACAAACACGTTGTAACCGGGGCGTGGCATGGCCACGCCAAACTGCAACGCTTCGACCGCACGCTCCTGGCCGAGAATGCCGCGAAAGGGCTCCAAATCATTGGTGGTCGAGAAGCTGAACTGTTCAGCGGAGAACGGACGGGTTAGCGCGTCAGGCGCTAGACGCAAGCTGGCAGCAACAGAATCAGGCATCGGGCTTCCTTACATCGGGCGGGGCAGATGTAGGCATTCTGGCGCTGGCTGTGTATCACTGGCAAGGCACACAACGCGGGAAATCTTACCCCCCCGTATTTACGGGCCTGAAAAGGGCTCAAACCACGATTGTTTTACAAAAAGTCACGGAACCTGCTGATCGTGCCTAGACTCCTATGTGTTACGCGGCTGGATTGATAACTGGCCCGTACTGGCGCTACAGGGCCAGACACCCTTGTCCATTGGTTGCATACACATAGAGATCACAGCTTATGAAACGGATTCTTCTCGGTACTCTCTTTACGGTTGTTTCCCTCAATGCCATGGCGCAAGCACCCGGTGGCCCGAACTGCGGTTGGGGCAACATGTTGTTTGAAGGTCAGCGTGGCACTCCTGCCCACTTCCTGGCCTCCACCACCAACGGCACCTCGGGTAACGCCACCTTCGGTATGACCTCCGGTACCAATGGTTGCACCACCAAAGACGCCCTGACCTACGGCGGCAAATCGTGGATTGCCATGAATGGCATGATGAACGAGCTGTCCGAAGACATGGCCAAAGGCAATGGCGAAGCACTGACCACCTACGCGGTGGTGCTGGGTGTCGCCCCTGAAGACCGCGAGCATTTCGCCGCTGTCACGCACGAACACTTCCAGCAAATCTTCAGCAAAGCTGACGTCACCGCAGAAGATATTCACAACAACACACTGGCCGTGCTGAAAAGCGACGCACGCCTGTCCAAGTACGCAACGGCTGCGTAAATGAGTCCTGCCCGCTCCCTCGGGAGCGGGTATTCTCCTGCTTAACCCCTCTTCGTCTGACAACAGTTGCCGAACATGCTCAAACGCCTTGCCTATCTGGCGCTCTGTGCCTGCGCCCCGCTGTATGCCTCTCCCCAGCTTGATAATCAACGTGTGCAACAACTGGCCAATGATCCGTTCTGGATCTCATTGGGCCACTACGAAGCTGGCAAGCTAGGCGGCTGGCGCAGCTATGTCAGCGAGGACAAATTCTTTCTCGCCCCTGACGGTGCTCATCACCCGGATGCGGAACTGCGCGCCACCGTGGAGGCGCTGTATGCGCCCCTGAGCCTGGGCGACAAACATCCGCAGTGCGTCTACCCGGCGCGTACCCGTTGGCTCAAAGCTCAACTGAACCTGACCGACCTGCCCAAGGCCGATTGCGCAGAGTTCACTCAATGGTTCAAAGACGTGGCGCCGCACAGCACGGTGATGATTTTCCCAGCCGCCTACCTGAACAGCCCATCCTCCATGTTTGGTCATACCTTATTGCGTATCGACCAAGCGGATGTGCAGAGCAACAAGACCGCGCTGCTGAGTTATGCGATCAACTTTGGCGCTTACATTGAAGGCTCTGACAATAGCATTTTGTATGCCTGGAAAGGCTTGGCCGGCGGTTATCCCGGCCTGTTCGCACTGGTCTCCTATCAAGAAAAGCTGTCGGAATACCGCAGCCTGGAAAACCGTGACCTGTGGGAATATCGAATTAACCTGACACCTGAAGAAACCCAACGCATGGTCGAGCATGTGTGGGAGCTTAAACAGGTTCAGTTCGACTACTTTTTCTTTGACGAAAACTGCTCATATCGCCTGCTTGAACTGCTGCAAGTGGCCCGCCCCGGTCTGCAACTGACCACCCAATTTCCATTGACTGCGATTCCGACTGACACGGTGAAAGCCGTCAAGGAAGCTGGACTGGTGGAAAGCATTGAATACCGCCCTTCCCGAGAACGCGAGTTACTGGACAGGGCCAAGGTGCTTGATCCCGAAGAACAGCAATGGGTCTTGCAGGTCAGCGCGGATCAAGCCCAGTTGCAGAATCCGGCCTTCAAAGCGCTGCCCAAAGAACGTCAGGCGTTGATTATTGACGCGGCATATCGCCTTGAACGCTATCGAGCCAACGGCCTTGAACGTGACACGGGGCGTTCGCAGCGCAGCTTTGAACTGCTGCGGGCGATCAACCAAAACCCCGCGCCTGAACTTGAAGTTGAAAAACCCGAACTGCCGGAAAACGGCCACGAGTCGCGCACCTGGCAGTTAGGCGCAGGTAGCCGTGACGACAAATCCTTTGCCGAGTACGGCTTGCGCATGGCCTACCACGACTTGAACGACAACGCGCCGGGTTTCCCGCTGGGAGCGCAGATTGAAATCCTGCAACTCAAGTTACGTCAGTACGAAGGCAATAAATGGCAAGTCCAGCAGCTGGATCTGGCCAATATTCGCTCCTTGACGCCGCGTAACGAGCTACTCAAGCCGTGGTCATGGCAAGTCGGCGGCGGGCTTGAGCGGGTACTGGGCAAGCATGGCGATGAAAATCTGGTGAGTCATGTCAACGGCGGCGCGGGCGGCACCTGGCAATTGAGTGAAAACATGCTCGGCTTTGCGCTGGGCACCGTACGGGTGGAACACAACAATGACTTCGCCGCCTTTGTATCGCCCGCCGCAGGCTTTAATACCGGCGTGCTGTGGCGTAATCCCGTGGGTAATCTGAGCCTTGAGGCCAAGGGTGACTATTTCGCCAATGGCGAAATCCGTCGCAGTCTTAGCCTGAATCAGCAATGGGAAGTGTCTCGCAACCTGGGTGTGCGGTTGAGCGCGCAGCGTGAGTTCAGCAAGCTGACCTCTCCCGTCAACGAAGTGATGCTGGAAGTGAAGTGGTATCACTATTGAAAGAGCATCTAACCATGGCTGGAAAATGCGGTTTCACCATGCAGGGGTCTTGATCGACGCCCTACAGGGTCTAAAGCACCGCTAATTAAAGTTGAGAGATGTTTTTTTCCGCCAAAGTCAGCAATACACACAGAACCAGAATTTGTGCCGCTGCGCCAAGCGTTTCGATATCAAGATAGGAGGGAGCCAATCGGATATTACTGTCATATGGATCGATTCCGCCGGGGTAAGTAGCCCCGGCAGGGGTCAATGCCAACCCCGCGACCAATGCCAGTTCGACTACTCGGGTGGCGCATCCTTCGGGTAAATTCAGGCTCACGAAGTAACCGCCCTTGGGCCGAGTCCAGGTCACCGACTCAACACCTGAAAACCCAGCGGACAACTCGTCTTCCAGCCTCTTGAACTTCGGCTCAAGCAGAACTCTGTGCTTACGCATATGCGCAACTACACCCTGGCGGTCACCAAAAAAAAGTAAATGCCGCAACTGGTTAGTTTTGTCAGGGCCAATCGTTCGGCTTTTACGATGGCGTAAAAACCACTCGATATTGGCAGGTGAAGCACCAAAAAAAGCTAACCCGGCGCTGGGCAATACAATTTTCGAAGTTGAGGCAAATATAAATACCCGGTTCGCATACCCCGCCGCTTCACACAACTGTGCAATTGGCTGATTGGAAACTTCGTCGTCAGTTAAATGATGCACGGCATAAGCATTGTCCCAGAACAAAACAAAATCTGACGCGGCGGTTGGCAGACTCGCCAGCCTCCGCACCGTGTCGGGGCTGTAGGTAGAGCCGCAGGGGTTATTGTATTTGGGTACACACCACATACCTTTTATAGAAGGGTCGGCGAGCACGAGCCTTTCTACGATATCCATATCAGGGCCAGTATCGAGCATTGGTACGGGTACCATTTCTATCTGATAGGCATCACATATTGCGAAATGTCGGTCGTAACCTGGCACAGGGCACAGAAATTTAGGAGTTGCTACTTGGCTCCATGGTTCATTTTGGCACGGCACTCCATACCTGAATGCATAACCCAACGCCTCATACATTAGAGCTAGGCTGGAGTTTTCAGCGATAACAACTTGATCCGTCGGCAGTCCCAACAGAGTCTCTGAAAATAGAGCCCTGACTTCCGGTAAGCCTTGCAGACAACCATAGTTACGCCAGTCCACACCATTACGCGAAATAAAGCTAGCCCTCCCAGGCAGAAACAGAAAATCAGTTGCCAACGCTAACTGCTCAGACGAAGGTAAACCGCGAGTCATGTTGATAGAAAAGGGGTTCACAAGGGTGCGGGCATAACAGGCTTCAAGTTCAACACGTGTTAAATCGCCGGGTGAGCACTTAACGTCAGTAAATATAGTCATATTTTTATACGCTCAACGAAAACGAAATTTAAAACGGCTCCGTGCTTACAGCACATACAACGCCCCGGTGTATATCGACACACAACAGATCAAGGATTTAAAAACACTGCGTGTCCAGGCCGCCACAGTAAAAGCCAGTACCATAATTAATAACTTGACGAGGCGATCACCTTCAAAGTGCCCTGACCAATAGTTAAATAGAGCATCGCCAAAGGCGATCGTATAAATAATGCCACCCATTACAGCACAGGCGGCATAGCTCAAGAATTGATAAAAACTCCCTTGCCCATTGATTTTAAATCGACGAAATATGAGCACCGGCAAAAAACGCAACGCATAAGATAATGCCGCTGCTACTGCAATCAATGTCCAGTTACTCATGGGCGATTACTCTTGAGCTTATCCATTGCTAAAAACAGGGCACCCAATACTAAAGGCACTACAAACACTTGGTAAGCGCCCAGTCCTGCGCCTGCTAAAGGAGTGGCTACAAACCCTGCTATCGTCGCCAGTACAGGTCGCCACTTAGGCCATGACATGGCCGCCAACGCGGTAAAGTGTATCGGGAGTATCATACTTATCACACTTATTATCATGGGATTCAAGTCCGTGCGCATAACATACCCGACACCTGTAAAAATAACCGCCACGGACAAACTGCTAATACCACATCCCAGATAGTAACGATAACTGTCCAACACTTTATCTTTGCGTGCGCTGGCTAATGTAAAGGTGGACACTGACAAGAGCTGAACGGAAAGTATCATTTTCATCAGCGATACCGACTTGAACTGCTCACACAACACTGACGACATAATCATAAAACGGAAATTAACTAACAGTGTAACTGCCACTAATGCCCACAGCCCTGCGTCCCCACCTGACTGGCCGATAAAAACTTGCAATGGTGCAGCATGAACCAACACCGTCATCATGACGGACTCAAAGAACGAAAAACCTGCTGACGCCAACAGCACGCCAATTGAGAAGAACATAAAGACAAAAGCAATACAGACAGGCGCTGAGTCAATGCATCCCTGTACGAAATCGTCTCTATCACGGCCGCGATTTTTATTGAACAATGCAAACACTTGAAATACCTGAGATATGAATCGTTAAATATTTATCTCAAACCCATCGCAGAGAGACAGTCCTCTTCAGTATCAGACGCCAAACGGGAGAGTATTACGTTTCGCATCCTAGGCGGTTTAGATAGGCCATGCTTTCTGACAGCACACTGCCTCGCGTTTCAAAACCCACCAAGCCTTGCCATTTATGTTTCTTTATACAGGACACAAGACCCGAGTAATCCAACGTACCTTTCCCCAATGGGAAGTGCGAATCACGTTCGCCCTTATTATCGCTAAAGGACATGCCTACCATAGAACCGTGTAACCGCTCGAAAACCTTGACTGGATCTCCGTCATTCACATGCGCATGTGACACATCAAAGAAAAATTTTAGTCCCGGCACGCTTTCAAGGACTTCTGCATATTCGTCTTCCGTCACACACACATAATAAAACGGGTGGAACCGCGTGTAATTACTCAAGTTCTCCAGCCATATCTCCACGTTTTGTTGACGGGCGTATTCAACCAGCTCAGCCACGTTCTTGATCAACATCGACAACCCACTGCGCCGGGCTTCAATAACACGACGAGGCTCAACTATGCCGCCGCCATGGACAATGACGGGCGCACCACCTATTGCAGCGCTTAAATCCACTTCGCGTTTTATATACTCTAACGCCGCACGCCCCAACTCCGGAACGTCACTGCCTAGAGGGGCCTTAAAATTACCGTGATAAATCGGTTTTACACCGACCTTTGCAATCGTCTCATTGAGCGTGCCAATACGCTGGCTATTCCAGTCACCGGGCCGTTCCCCAGGCAAACTTCCATCTATGTACCAATGACTGTAGCCTTGCTCAGCCGCCTTCAGAATGCCGTCTTCAGCTTTCAAATAATCTTGTTGCGCTGCCGCACTTATATATGACGGCCAAGGCACTTGGCCCGCATGCTTAATGACATCCACTGTTCAACTCTCCATTTTTATATATTCAACACTAACTTGCGCCCCGTAGCCAGGGCGAAACTCGCCATCAACCACCCGCTTTATTTAGCGCACGCAAAAAAACTTATCACTAAAATCCGCAAACACTAAGCACACAGCCACCATAAACGATCACTCTCAAAAATAACCAACATCAAATAATACAAAATATGAGTGCACTTCATGTGCCCTTAAATCTCACTGCGCATTAACGGCCGGCCAGCTTGACACTTAAAAGCCACTTACCTACTTAAGAAAACTTTCACACGTTTCTCTAATAACAACCCTACAAACAATACCAAGTTATCCAGCCCTCGCACACAAAAGTCACACAGCGCTATTGCCCCTAGATCGCCTGATATTTCGGTAATTTATTATTCTGAACCCTTGCGTCCGCACGGGCTCATATAACTACTACCTATTTACAAGGAAGACCAATCATGAGTCGTGCTTTTGTAAATGAAGACAACGCTGCCGATCAGGCCAACACGCCCATCGAGCGCCACATCAGCGACCAGCCCAACCGGGTGACCGCCGAGGGGCTTGCCCTCCTGCAGTCCAAAGTCAGCGAGTTACAGCGCCAGCACAGTGAAGAATCTGCGCGCGGCGAGCAGGTCGATAAACAGCGAATAGCCGAGCTTGAACGCGACTTGCGCTACTTTATTCAACGCGTGAAAACAGCCCAGGTTGTACCACCTGCCACATCAACGCAGGAGGTGCAGATTGGCAGTTGGGTGACGTTTGCCGATGAACACGGCGTTGAGCAGAGGGTACAACTGGTCGGCGAAGATCAGGCCGATGCTGCACATGGCCTCATCAATTGGGGCTCACCGCTGGGCCGCGCATTGTTGGGCGCGCAGTTGGGCGATGAGGTGCTGTGGGTTCGACCTGCTGGTAACCTGCAGGTCGAAATCATCAGGATTGAACCGGCTTAAACCACACCCTGTGCCAGCATGGCGTCAGCCACTTTGACGAAACCGGCAATGTTGGCGCCTTTAACGTAGTTGATGCGACCGTTCTCTTCACCGTAGTGCACACACGCATGGTGAATGGACTGCATGATGTTGTGCAACTTGCTGTCCACCTCGCCCGCCGTCCACAGCAAACGCATGGCGTTCTGCGACATTTCCAGGCCGCTCACGGCCACACCACCAGCATTCGAAGCCTTGCCCGGCGCAAACAACGTACCCGCTTCAATAAACAGATCGACGGCCTCAAGGGTGGTCGGCATGTTCGCGCCTTCAGCCACGCACACGCAGCCATTGCGCAGCAACGTACGTGCCGCATCAGCATCGAGTTCGTTCTGGGTCGCGCAAGGCAGGGCAATGTCGCACGCCAGGTTCCACGGGTGCTGGTCGGCCAGAAACTCCAGACCAAACTGTGTCGCCAATTCGCTGATACGGCCGCGCTTGACGTTTTTGAGCGCCATCAGTGCTTCCCACTGTTCTTCGCTTAAACCCGCTTCGCAGTACAGCGTGCCTTCAGAGTCAGACAGCGAAATCACTTTGCCGCCCAGATCCATCACTTTGCGTGCCGCGTACTGCGCCACGTTACCGGAACCGGAGATTGCAACCCGCTTGCCGTCAATTCGCTGACCGCTGCGTTTGAGCATTTCCTGAGCGAAGTACACACAGCCAAAACCGGTGGCTTCCGGACGAATCAAACTGCCACCGTAGCTCATGCCTTTGCCGGTCAGCACCGAGGTAAATTGATTACTCAGACGCTTGTATTGGCCGAACATAAAGCCGATTTCCCGTGCGCCGACACCGATATCGCCCGCAGGGACATCCACATCCGAACCAATATGACGATACAGCTCGCTCATAAACGCCTGACAGAAGCGCATGACTTCTGCGTCGCTTTTGCCTTTAGGGTTGAAGTCCGAGCCACCCTTGCCGCCACCCATGGGCAACGAGGTCAGGGAGTTTTTGAAGGTCTGTTCAAAGGCCAGAAACTTCAGCACACCCAAGTTGACCGACGGGTGGAAGCGCAACCCGCCTTTATACGGGCCAATGGCGCTGTTCATCTGAATACGGAAACCGCGGTTGACCCGCACTTTGCCTTCGTCATCCACCCACGAGACACGGAACACAATGGCGCGCTCAGGTTCACAGATGCGTTCAAGAATGCCTGAGGTCAGGTAGTGCGGGTTGGCTTCAAGAAAAGGCCAAAGGCTGCGCAGTACTTCTTCCACAGCCTGGTGGAATTCTGGTTGGTCCGGGTCACGTTTTTTCAGGCGGGCAAGGAAGTGGTCGACGGATTCGATCATGGAAAAGTCTCGGCAAATTTGTTGTCGTTAGAAGGCGATTGGCCAGAACTTTATCAATTCATGTCGCACCGCGACAGCGCAAAATGTCGCAGTTCTGAATTTAAATGGTGCTTTTATATAAATAGAGCTGATTTTATGGAGTTTTGCGCACTAAAAAAGGGATTGTTGTACCCAGTTTTGCACCATCGAAACCCAATTCGTAGCAGCTGCCGAAGGCTGCGTCCGATTGCGAAGCGATCGCAAGGTTCGTATCCGCATACTCACAGAAACACTGCCTTTACGACGGCTTCGCCGCCGGAGGCAGCCTTCGGCAGCTGCTACGAAATGAGGTCAGTGCCCCCAACAAAAAACGGCGCCCGAAGGCGCCGTCTTGTGTTGCAACCGCCCTTACTGGGCCAGTTTTTTGTGACGCACACGGTGCGGCAAGGTGGCCGCTTCGCCAAGGCGCTTTTTACGGTCCGCTTCGTACTCGGTGTAGTTGCCTTCAAAGAAGATCGCTTGGGAATCGTCTTCGTACGCCAGGATGTGAGTCGCGACGCGGTCAAGGAACCACCGATCGTGAGAGATCACAATGGCGGCGCCCGGGAAGTCCAGCAGCGCTTCTTCCAGCGAACGCAAGGTCTCAACGTCAAGGTCGTTGGACGGTTCGTCGAGCAGCAACACGTTGGCGCCCTCTTTCAAGGTCAGGGCCAGGTGCAAGCGACCACGCTCACCACCGGACAGGTCCTTGACGAACTTCTGCTGATCGCCGCCTTTGAAGTTGAAACGACCCACATAGGTACGCGACGGAATTTCATAGTTGCCGATGCGGATCACATCAGAACCATCGGAAATAGCCTGGAATACCGTTTTGCTGCCATCCAGGTCGTCACGGCTCTGGTCTACACAGGCCAGTTGCACGGTGTCGCCGATTTCAATGCTGCCCGAATCCGGCTGTTCTTTGCCCATCAGCATGCGGAACAGGGTCGATTTACCGGCACCGTTACCGCCGATCACGCCAACGATGGCGCCTTTAGGCATGGCGAACGACAGGTTGTCGATCAGCACGCGATCGCCGTAACCCTTGGAGACGTTTTTGAACTCGATAACCTTGTCACCCAGGCGCGGGCCGGCCGGGATGTAGATTTCGTTGGTCTCGCTGCGTTTCTGGAATTCCTGCGATTGCAGTTCTTCGAAACGTTGCAGACGTGCCTTGGATTTGGACTGCCGCGCTTTCGCGCCTTTACGAACCCATTCCAGCTCGTCTTTCATGGCCTTTTCATGGGCCGATTGCTGCTTGGATTCGGCAGCCAGACGGTCGGACTTGGCTTCAAGCCAACCCGAGTAGTTGCCTTCGTAAGGAATGCCCGCACCGCGGTCAAGTTCCAGAATCCAGCCCGCCACGTTGTCCAGGAAGTAACGGTCGTGCGTAATCGCAACCACGGTACCCGGGAAGTCGTGCAGGAAGTGCTCCAGCCAGGCCACCGAATCAGCGTCCAGGTGGTTGGTCGGTTCGTCGAGCAGCAGCATGTCCGGGGCCGACAGCAGCAGGCGGCACAGAGCCACACGGCGCTTCTCGCCACCCGACAGGTGCTCGACCTTGGCATCCCAAGCCGGCAAGCGCAGCGCATCGGCTGCGACTTCCAACTGGCGCTCAAGGTTGTGACCGTCGCTCGCTTGCAGGATGGCTTCGAGCTTGGCCTGTTCAGCGGCCAGCTTGTCGAAGTCGGCATCCGGGTCTGCGTACTCGGCATACACCTGATCCAGACGCGCCTGGGCGTCCTTGATCACGCTAACGGCTTCTTCGACCACTTCGCGAACGGTTTTGCTTGGATCCAGTTGCGGTTCTTGTGGCAGATAGCCTATGTTCAGATCCGGCATTGGACGGGCTTCACCGTCAAACTCGGTGTCAACGCCAGCCATGATTTTCAACAGGGTGGATTTACCCGAACCGTTCAGACCGAGTACGCCGATCTTGGCGCCCGGAAAAAACGACAGGGAGATGTTTTTCAGTATTTCCCGCTTCGGCGGAACAACTTTGCTCAGCCGATGCATGGTGAAAACGTATTGGGCCATGGAGAACCTAGCGTCTGTGACTGATGAATAAAGCGCGAGCAATGCCCGGATCAGGCCATAGCGGTCAGTCAGGGATTGATATGGATCAATACCTGCTCGCACAAAAAGCCTAAGTGTAGGAGATCGAATGCTCCCGCGTAACCGGCAAAGCTACCTGAATGCGCTGATCAGGGCAAACCAACCGACACCACAGAGCTGGCACTTTGCCACAACCCAAGGCATGCTAGGCGTCCTCTGGGCGTAGGCTTATAGCCATACAGCCAAACCGCAGGATCACAGCTTGCCCAACGTCAACGCGTCAACGTCCACTCGCGCACCCAACCCAGGCCAACGCACTGGCACGCCTGTGCGCGGTACGCTCAAAGGGGCACTGGCGACACTGGTGCTGCTGCTGCTGGGCTTGTTGTTCTGGTTGTTAATTGAGCAATTCCAGGAAACGCTTCAGCAAGAGCGGCTTTGGAGTATTAATTACAGCGCGGATCTGGCTGACAACATCAGCCTGAATATGGCCCTCAGAGCCGAAATCGCGTTGAACCAGTTACCTCAGTACGAGCAGCCAACCACCCCGCGCCAGCAGCAAGCACTGGTCAATCGACTGCGCCAATCCTTGCCGTCCCTGCATAGCCTTGCCTGGCTAACCCCGGGCGGTGAAGTGCTGATCGATAGCACAGGCATTAGCCCCGATGCCGCCTTCCTCGCTGACTGGATCAAATACCGTCAACCCAACCACCGCACCGACGGTTATTACTACGCCAGCAACCGTGACGCCAGTCTTGCTTATTTATTGCTGAGTCAGCCCAGCGGCCCGACCAAGGGTTACTGGCTGCTGCGCATGACCCCGGACTTGCTGCAAAACCTGACACGCCAGAGCGCCGCAGCCAACCGCCCGCAATGGCTGATTGAAAACATGCAAACCGGCAGAGTGCTCAGCCATAGCGACAAATCCGTTCGTCCGGGCTCAGCCATGACTTTGGCGGATAAGGAAGAGACCGTACTGCTGACGCCCTTGAGTCACAGCGACTGGCAACTGCGGGGGTTGTTCAACGAACAGAAAACCCTTGAAGCTTTACTGCCCGGGCTGATTGGCAAGTGCCTGCTGGGCTTGCTGTTTTCATTACTGCCGATTGTCGCGCTGATGAACATGCGCCGCCGCCAACGTCAGTTACATGAAGGACGTCGGCGTTATCACGATATTTTTGAAGGCACCGGAGTGGCGCTGTGCGTGCTTGATCTGGCCAGCTTGCCGGGTTTTCTTGAGCGCGAAAAATTGAACAGTACAGACGCTCTGGCGCGCTGGCTGATCGCGAACCCGGCGCATTACCCGTCATTATTTGAACAGTTGCGCATTACCGAAGTGAATCAGGTGGCCATGCACTTGTTGCAGGTCGAATCTGAAGAAGGCGCCTGGTTAAAACTGATTAACGGTTGCCCAAAAAACACTGCTGCGATTGGTTATCGGTTGATTGAAGCCGTAATAACCCATCAGCATCAGCTTGAGCTGGAAATTAAACTGAGTGATGCCAAGGGTGAAGACCAACACTTATGGCTGGTGGTTCGCGTCCCGGAGACCGAGCAGGACTATCACGCGGTCATTCTGAGCATTACCGACATCACCAGCCGCAAGCTGATTGAGTTATCCCTGCAAGAGCGAGAACGCTTCTGGTCCGAAGTCGTGCGCACCGTGCCTGACCACTTGTACGTTCAAGACGTAAATAGTCAGATGATGATTTTCAGCAATCACCATCTGGGTTATAGCCTTGGCTACAACGACGTTGAATTGCACCAGATGGGCGCTTATTTCTGGGAAATCCTGCTGCACCCCGAGGACGCCGAACGTTACGAACAGCGGCGCATCCTGCAACGTGCCAACGCCTACAGCCAACTGTTGCAGTGCCAGTTGCGTTTTCGCCATCGTACGGGCATGTGGCGACGTTTTGATATACGCGAACAGGCCTTGACCCGTAACGCTCGCGACCAGGTCACGCGGATCATCGGGGTGGCCAAAGACATCACCGACCAGGTTGAAGCCAGCGAATCCTTACGCATGGCCGCCACCGTGTTCGAGCACTCGACCTCGGCCATCCTGATCACGGACCCTGACGGGTTTATCGTGCAGGCCAACGAAGCCTTCAGCCGAGTCAGCGGTTACGCCGTGTCACAGGTACTTGATCAACTGCCCACCATGCTCACCGTGGACGAAGAACAGCAGGCGCACTTGCGCTACATCTTCAAACAACTCAGCCAGCATCGCTCATGGGAAGGCGAGGTGTGGCTCAAACGGCGCAACAGCGAGCACTATCCGGCGTGGGTCGGAATCACCGCGGTGCTGGATGATGAAGGCGATTTGGCCAGTTACGTGTGTTTCTTCAGCGACATCAGCGAACGCAAGGCCAGTGAACAGCGCATTCATCGATTGGCGTATTACGACGCCCTGACTCATCTGCCGAACCGCACACTGTTTCAGGACCGACTGCACACGGCGTTGCAACAGGCCGAGCGGCACAAATCGTGGGTGGTATTGATGTTCCTCGACCTCGACCGTTTCAAGCCTATCAATGACTCGTTGGGGCATGCCGCAGGGGATCGCATGCTCAAAGCTATGGCCATTCGCTTGTTGGCCTGTGTTGGCGACGACGATACCGTGGCCCGCATGGGCGGGGACGAATTCACGTTACTGTTGGAGCCGCGCGATACCCGTGAGCTGGCCCTGAATCGGGCCGTGCATGTTGCCGAACAAATTCTCGCCAGCCTGGTGAAGCCTTTTGTCCTCGAAAGCCGCGAGTTCTTCGTGACAGCCAGTATTGGCATCGCCCTGAGCCCGCAGGATGGCAAAGAACTCAGCCAACTGATGAAGAACGCCGACACGGCGATGTATCACGCCAAGGAGCGCGGTAAAAACAACTTCCAGTTCTATCAGGCCGACATGAACGCCAGCGCGCTGGAGCGCCTCGAACTTGAGAGTGACTTGCGCCACGCGCTGGATCTGCAAGAGTTCATCCTCTATTACCAGCCACAATTCAGCGGCGACGGCAAACGCCTGACCGGGGTCGAAGCCTTGCTGCGCTGGAATCACCCGCGGCGCGGGCTAGTGCCGCCGGGGGACTTCATCCCGGTGCTGGAAGAATTGGGGCTGGTGGTCGAAGTGGGTGACTGGGTGCTGACAGAAGCCTGTCGACAGCTCAAACATTGGCACCAGACCAAAGTGCGGGTCCCTAAAGTGTCGGTCAATATCTCGGCGCGGCAGTTTTCCGATGGGCAACTGGGAACACGCATCGCCAACATCCTCAAGCTGACGGGCTTGCCTCCGGCCTGTCTGGAGCTGGAACTGACCGAAAGCATCCTGATGCGTGAAGTCAGCGAAGCCCTGCACATTCTGGCCAGCCTCAAAAACCTCGGCCTGAGTATTGCTGTCGATGACTTCGGCACGGGTTACTCGTCGCTCAACTACCTCAAACAGTTCCCCATCGACGTGTTGAAAATTGACCGCACCTTCGTCGATGGGCTGCCGCTGGGCGAGCAGGATGCGCAAATTGCCCGGGCCATAATTGCGATGGCCCACAGCCTGAACCTGTCGGTGATCGCCGAGGGCGTCGAGACCCATGAACAACTGAATTTTTTGCGTGAGCACGGTTGCGATGAGGTGCAGGGTTATCTATTTGGCCGACCGGTGCCTGCCGAGCAGTTAGCCTTGCAACTAAAGGCAGCCAGCTGCGAGCTGACCGCGTGAAGTTGGCAGCTCGTCACCATGAATCGCATTCATATGCCAGAAAAAACCCATTGAGTTAGAATGCCCTCCTTTTCTGCCCCCCGATCCTTGAGGACCGCCATGTTCAGCCGTGATTTGACACTTGCCAAGTTCGACGCCGACCTTTTTGCCGCCATGGAGCAAGAAGCTCAGCGTCAGGAAGAACATATTGAGCTCATCGCCTCGGAAAACTACACCAGCCCTGCGGTCATGGAAGCTCAAGGCTCGGTACTGACCAACAAGTACGCCGAAGGTTATCCGGGCAAGCGTTACTACGGCGGCTGCGAATACGTCGACGTGGTTGAGCAACTGGCCATCGACCGCGCCAAGGAACTGTTCGGCGCCGATTACGCCAACGTTCAACCGCACGCCGGTTCTCAAGCCAACAGCGCTGTTTACCTGGCGCTGCTGTCGGCAGGCGACACCATTCTGGGCATGAGCCTGGCTCACGGCGGTCACTTGACCCACGGCGCCAGCGTTTCGTCTTCGGGCAAGCTGTACAACGCCATTCAGTACGGCATCGACGCCAACGGCCTGATCGACTACGACGAAGTCGAGCGTCTGGCTGTTGAGCACAAGCCAAAAATGATCGTGGCCGGTTTCTCTGCCTACTCGCAGATTCTGGACTTCCCGCGCTTCCGCGCCATCGCCGACAAAGTAGGCGCTTACCTGTTCGTCGACATGGCTCACGTAGCTGGTCTTGTCGCCGCGGGCGTTTACCCGAACCCTGTGCCGTTTGCAGACGTGGTCACCACCACGACTCACAAAACCCTGCGCGGTCCACGTGGTGGCCTGATCCTGGCCAAAGCCAACCCTGAAATAGAGAAAAAGCTGAACTCGGCTGTTTTCCCGGGTTCGCAAGGCGGCCCACTGGAGCACGTGATTGCGGGCAAGGCAGTTTGCTTCAAAGAAGCCCTGCAACCTGAGTTCAAGGTTTACCAGCAGCAAGTGGTGAAAAACGCTCAAGCCATGGCATCGGTATTTATCGAGCGCGGTTTTGACGTGGTATCGGGCGGCACTGAAAACCACCTGTTCCTGCTGTCGCTGATCAAGCAAGACATCTCCGGCAAAGACGCTGACGCCGCACTGGGCAAAGCATTTATCACCGTGAATAAAAACTCCGTGCCGAACGATCCACGCTCCCCGTTCGTAACCTCGGGCCTGCGTTTCGGTACTCCGGCAGTCACCACTCGCGGCTTCAAAGTTGAAGAGTGCCGTGAACTGGCGGGCTGGATCTGCGACATCCTCGACGACATTAATAACGAAGCCGTGATTGATGCTGTTCGCGAAAAAGTAAAAGCCATCTGCGCCAAGCTGCCGGTTTACGGCAACTAAGTGTAAATCGCTGAACAAAAAGCCCGGCTCTTGAGCCGGGCTTTTTTGTGCGCGATGGCTTACTTGCGGGCTTTGAGAATCACAAACTTGGGCGTGGCCGCCACTTGTTCTACACCGCGAAACAACTTGGCCAGTTTGCTGTGATAACCCAGATGACGGTTGCCGACAATATACAGAGCACCTCCGACGACCAGCGCTTCACGGGCTTGCTGGAACATGCGCCACGCCAGAAAGTCGCCTACCACTTGCTGCTGGTGGAACGGCGGGTTGCACAGCACCACGTCCAGAGAGTTCGGCGCTTGCCCGGCCAAGCCGTCACCGGCCCGCACAATGACCTCACGATCACCCAGAATAGCCTGCCAGTTTTCACGGGCGGACTGCACCGCCATAAACGACTCGTCAACCAGCGTGTAGTGAGCCTGAGGATTATTCAGAGCGCTGGCAATCGCCAACACCCCATTACCGCACCCCACATCAGCAACACGTCCAGCCCCCAGGTTTTTGGGCAGATGGGGCAGAAAAGCGCGAGTGCCGATATCCAGCCCTTCTCGGCAGAAAACGTTGGCATGGTTGAGCAGCTCAATCGGCGGCTCGTCCAGCTTATAGCGCGATGGGTACGGCGAAACAAACCGCTCTTTAACTTCAGGGGTGGCAATCAGCAAGCGGGCTTTTTTGACCGCCAATGACGCTTGCACCGCCCCGATATATCGCTCCAGCAGATCACCTGCAGCGCGCGGCAAATGCTTGACCATCGCCCCCGCAATCACCTGAGCGTTCGGCGCCAGTTGGCCTTGCAGACGGATGAGCTGTTCCTCAAGCAGCGCCAGGGTTTTCGGCACGCGCACCAACACGCAGTCGAAAGGGCCTGTTAGTGGCTCACTGGCAGGGATAATCGTGACCGCATCAAATGCATGACCGTTGAGAACCAGATTCTTCTCCAGCGCCTGAATGGCGAGAAAAGAGTCGCTGCTGCTGGTGACCTTCATCGTAGCCACCAGGCTGATTGCCAGTGCTCCGAAGCTGTCATTGAGGATCAGTACCCGGCTATCAACGGGTAATCCCTGTTCGGCCACATGGTTGAGTAAATATTCATCCGCAGCATCAAAGGCCTGCAACGGCTCATTCTGCTGTTCAGGTTGGCGGATCAAACGGAGTTGGGCGAACGGGCTTTCGAGCACAGGCATTTATACAAACTCTGGGGCATCGATACCCATGAAATCGCCTTGGGGCGGTTTGACAGGCTATCGAGACCGGTGGGTTTTACAGATGCCGCTGATTTTACTTTTTTTTAAGGCTAATTGCCTGATGCGATTGAGCGCGCTGACGAGGTAACAGCTCTAAAGCGCGCTGAACTAAATAAAACCGCGTTGAGTAGCGAGTACTACCGCGGAAGTCTTATTGCTGGTACCCAGTTTTCTGATCGCACTGCTGATATGAAAATTCACCGTTCGTGTGGTCAGCCCCAGAATCATGCCGACATCCGAAGCGGTTTTGCCTTGAGCTGTCCACCTCAACACCTCTGCCTCACGCAGGGACAAAGGCTCAAGAAGAGCGTGAGGCTTTTGTTCGGATGAAAGCTGGGCGAACACAGCGCTATGTAATTGATTGCACAACCACAACACATCGGCTGCTTTTTCATGAAATTCATCTTTCGTAATAATCGGTTTACTTCTGGCCATGCTCAGAATACTGGTCCTGCCCTGAGTGTCATGCACCGCTTGTGACCAGCCATAGTTCAGCCCGTGAGCCCGAGTTTTTTTCCAGAGTTCGGGGATGCCCCGAAAAACGGACTCACTCCAAATAAGTGGATCAATGGAACGCTGGCAATGACTGACTAATGGATTTTTAAGAGAGGCTTCAAGCCTTTTATAATACTCAGCAAGTTCATTCGGATAGTTAGTAATATTTTTTACACTCATATGAGTGTCTTTTGGGTGAGCAGTGAAGCGCAAGTAGAAATACTCAAACCCATAACACTGAATTCATGGTGAGTGTATTCATATAAGCTATTCGGATTCAGCTTGATAACATATTGTTTTTCATCGGGTATGCACTTAATGCTCATGAGATAGACCGCACCAATGAGAATGACGAATACGGAATTTAGAGTAGGGTACTAGTAGAATCACTGTAGGAAATTACACCACCCCGCACAAAAAAATAAACTTTTTTGATGAGCGGATCGACATATTAAAAAGTACTTAAAAGAGCGCCCGTTAGTTAGATATATGGCGTCAATTTTTTGCTTTGCGAAAAAACAAATAGGGCGAATACTCTATTTTTAGTTGAGAGCTACAACTATATAACTCGTTGCATAGTTAGAAGCGGCACGTCAGAACGCCTTAAGCCACCACTCATTGCAGGTGTTCTCACGAGCAGGTTTGCGCGACACTAGCGCCTCAGCCAACACGGAGCGCCCCATGACCGACAGTGCAGACAAGTTCACACGCCAGACGCTGCTTGAGGTAAACCCTCTGACACCCAGCCTGTTTACGCTGCGCACCACTCGCGACAGAGGGTTTCGTTTCCGCGCCGGGCAATTCACCAAGCTGGGCGTTACCAAAGCCGATGGAAGCACCGTATGGCGAGCGTATTCGGTTGTCTCATCACCTTACGACGAGTTTCTGGAGTTCTTTTCCATCGTGGTGCCAGGAGGGGAATTCACCAGTGAGCTGAGCCGGCTCAAGGTCGGTGACACACTAATGGTTGAGCGACAGGCGTATGGCTATCTAACGCTGGACCGATTTATTGACGGTCGTGACTTGTGGTTACTGGCCACGGGCACGGGAGTGGCACCTTTCCTGTCGATCCTTCAGGACTTTGAGGTCTGGGAGAAATTTGAACGGATCGTGCTGGTCTATAGTGCTCGCGAAGCACGCGAACTGGCCTATCAGGACCTGATAGCTGATTTGGCCCAACGCGAATACCTTGCTGAACACGTGCACAAATTGACCTATATCCCGATAGTGACTCGCGAACACGTGCCGGGGGCACTCAATGGCCGCATCACCACATTGATTGAGAGTGGTGAGTTAGAACGTGCTGCTGGCGTTGAACTAAGCCCTGAACATTCCAGGGTTATGCTGTGCGGCAATCCGCAAATGATTGACGACACGCGCAAACTTCTTAAAGAGCGCAATTTGCAACTTAGCCTGACGCGCCGCCCCGGTCAGGTGGCCGTTGAAAACTACTGGTGATTCAGGCCCTATAAACAACGGCGCCTTAAGGCGCCGCTGTTTAAACAAACCGTTTAAGGCTTGGTGTTCTGTACTTTGAGCAAGTCACGAATCTCACCCAGCAGTTCTTCTTCTTTGGAAGGCAACGGTGGCGCACTTGGAGCCACTGCTTCTTCACGTTTAAGTCGGTTGATTGCCTTTACACCCATAAAGATGGCGAAGGCCACGATAATAAAATCAATAACACTCTGGATAAACTTGCCATAGGCCAACACCACGGCAGGCGCATCCCCCGCTGCAGCTTTGAGGGTAATGGCCAGATCCGTGAAATCCACCCCGCCGATCAACAACCCCAAGGGCGGCATGATCACATCGCCTACAAAGGAGGAAACGATCTTGCCGAACGCTGCGCCGATGATGATACCAACGGCCATATCGACCACGTTACCTTTGACCGCGAAGGCCTTGAACTCACTTATCACGCCCATAGGTTATTCCTTGTTACAGATGAGGTTGAGGGTGAAGTGTAAATCAGCCTGACAGATCTTGCCTGCCAGTCCTCTTTTATGCTCAGCGATTGACCGACAGAGGGCGCAAAAGTTTAAGAAAAGACGCGCTAAATAACCGTTTACGCGCGTTAGGGCCAGACCTTTTTTTCAATCGAGTGTGTGCGACCTTTCTATTTAGAGTTTTCGCTCCAGGCCTCTAGCCTTTGCTCAGCGCCTTGATGCGCAGACAAATAACCAGAGGACTTACGCATGACCACCCCCCTAGGCTCAGGACTGCTTTCGCAGGGTCGCCTGCTGTGTGTTTTAAGCGCCAGCCTGCTGTCGGTTTCAGTTAACGCAGCGACCTTGACGCGCGACAACGGTGCCGCTGTTGGCGACAACCAGAACTCCCAAACAGCTGGCGCCAACGGCCCTGTGATGCTGCAAGACGTGCAGTTGCTGCAAAAACTGCAACGCTTCGACCGCGAGCGTATTCCGGAGCGCGTCGTGCATGCGCGCGGCACGGGTGCTCACGGTACGTTTACCGTCACTAACGACCTGAGCGACCTGACCAAAGCCAAAGTGTTCGCCGCTGGCGTGACCACCCCGGTATTTGTGCGTTTCTCGGCCGTGGTGCACAGCGCTCATTCGCCAGAAACCTTGCGCGACCCACGTGGGTTTGCCACCAAGTTCTACACCGCTGACGGTAACTGGGACTTGGTAGGCAACAACTTCCCGACGTTCTTTATCCGTGATGCCATCAAGTTCCCGGACATGGTTCACGCTTTCAAGCCTGACCCACGCACCAACCTTGATGATGACTCACGCCGTTTTGACTTCTTCTCGCACGTCCCGGAAGCCACCCGCACGCTGACCGAGCTGTACTCCAACGCGGGTACACCGGCCAGCTATCGCGAAATGGACGGCAACGGTGTACACGCCTACAAATTGGTTAACGCCAAAGGCAATATGCGCTATGTGAAATTCCACTGGAAAAGCCTGCAAGGCCTGAACAACCTTGATCCAAAACAAGTGACTCAGGTTCAGGGGCAAGACTACAGCCACATGACCCATGATCTGGTCACGCACATCAACAAGGGCGACTTCCCTAAATGGGATCTTTACGTACAAGTGCTCAAACCTGAAGACCTGAAAACTTTCGACTTTGACCCCTTGGACGCTACTAAAATCTGGCCCAACGTCCCTGAGCGTAAAGTCGGTCAAATGGTGCTGAACCGTAACCCGGCCAACGTTTTCCAGGAAACCGAGCAAGTTGCAATGGCGCCGGCAAACCTGGTGCCTGGCATCGAGCCGTCTGAAGACCGCCTCCTGCAAGGTCGCGTGTTCTCGTACGCCGACACCCAGATGTACCGTTTGGGTGCGAACGCCATGCAATTGCCGATCAACGCCCCACGTGTGGCAGTGAACAACGGCAATCAGGACGGTGCGATGAATGCCGGTCACACCACCACGGGTGTGAACTACCAGCCAAGCCGCTTGATGCCCCGTGAAGAGCCGCAATCTGCCCTTTACAGCCAGATGCCGGTATCAGGCACTACCCAGCAAGCGAAGATCCAGCGTGAGCAAAACTTCAAGCAAGCGGGTGATTTGTACCGTTCGTATAGCAAGAAAGAGCGCAGTGATTTGATTGAAAGCTTTGGCGGTTCGTTGGCAACCACCGATGACGTCAGCAAGCACATCATCCTGTCGTTCCTCTACAAAGCTGACCCTGAGTACGGCACCGGTGTCACCAAAGTCGCAAAAGGGGATCTGGCGCGGGTTAAAGCGCTGGCTGCCAAGTTAGTGGATTAACTTTTTACCCTCACCCCAACCCTCTCCCGCAGGGAGATGGAGCTGATGAGTGTCAGTCCCCTCTCCCTCCGAGAGTGTATGGACCGGGGACATCGCGAACACTTTGTTCGGAGACATAGCGAACAGTTAGCGAAGCGATTTCCCTGATA